>JANEMA010000009.1 GCA_024510845.1 Gammaproteobacteria bacterium | reverse complement strand
CCTGACCTGACCTGACCTGTCTGGCCCTGGATATCGTGTCGGCCATCCTCGATGAGACCCTGCCGGATCACCTCACCCTGTCTACGCTGTTGGTGAACCCGGGCGTCTTCCTGCTTCGGGAGACCGGCAGCCTGGATCGGAGAGGATGGCGGTGTGCGCGTCGGCGGACTTCAGGGCCTCGGTCGGTGTTCTCTTTCCGGGTGCTCTTTCGGGCCGTGGACGCGCGGCGGAGCGCCTCTCCGGGTCCGCTATTTTTTGCGGGATATTCAGAGAATACAGGGTCTTGCGTAAAGAGAGCGCAGCGCCCGGCCGGGTTTGTTTTGTAATATTGGTGGAGGCGGCGGGAGTCGAACCCGCGTCCGCGGATCCTCCGCCCTCGGTTCTACATGCTTAGTCGGTCTATTGTATTTGACCCCTGGCTGCCCGATCGACAGGGCAGTTCAGCAGCGAGTCCGGTAAGGGTTTGGCGACTTGGCCCCGGACGAGCCGCCTCGCGATCCCGTGAGAATCGACGCCTCGAATCTGGACGCACGGGCACGGCTCCAGTGAGACGGCACCCTACCGGGTATTAAGCGGCGAGTGCGTAGTTGTCGTCGTTGGCAACTATTGAATTTGCAGTGGATTCACGAGGTAACTGCACCTCGGCATGCGCCTTGGGTTTTGCAATCCACGTCGAATGCCGTGTCGCCCCCAATCTGGAATGCTCATTCTAGCATGGAGTTCAGGCTGTCGGATGGGTTGAAGTTCCCTTCCCGGCTCAGGCGTGTTTGAAACGGCGAGCTTTTTCGCGTGCCCAGTCGCGTTCTTTGATATCCGCACGTTTGTCATGGAGTTTCTTGCCCTTGCCCAGGCCG
The DNA here is from genome assembly GCA_024510845.1 of Gammaproteobacteria bacterium. Taxonomy (GTDB): domain Bacteria; phylum Pseudomonadota; class Gammaproteobacteria; order Chromatiales; family Chromatiaceae; genus MONJU. The sequence goes on along the minus strand of JANEMA010000009.1, from coordinate 54,381 downwards.
ATCTCGAGCTTGGCGCGGCCCTTCTTCCAGTAGATGCGCAGGGGGACCAGTGTGAAGCCCTTGCGCTCGACCTGGCCGATGAGCTTGTTGAGTTCGTAACGGCGCAGCAGCAGTTTGCGTGCCCGGGTGGGTTCGGGGCGCACATGGGTGGAGGTGGAGGCCAGCGGGGTGATGTGGGTGCCGACCAGCCAGGCTTCACCATGCTGGATCATGACATAGGTGTCGTTGAGATTGACGCGCTTGTCGCGCAGGCTCTTGACCTCCCAGCCCTGGAGCACCAGGCCAGCCTCCGATGTCTCACCGATCTCGAAATCATGACGGGCCTTCTTGTTGACGGCGATCAGCGAGTTGGAGTCTTTCTTCTGTTTCTTGGATTTTTTTACCATCGGCTGATTTTATCATGAGGCGCGGTTGTCCAACCGTGGCAGCTGGCGGACAATGAAAGACTATCTGAATCTAATGGCGAGATGGCATGACAGAGAGAGTTGCTCATAATCAGTGGTCTTCCCGGTTGGTTTTCATGCTGGCATCGATTGGTTCGGCAGTCGGTCTGGGCAACATCTGGAAGTTCCCGTACATCACCGGCGAATACGGAGGTGGCGCCTTCGTGCTGGTGTACCTGGTGTGTATCGCGCTGATCGGTATCCCGGTGATGATGGCTGAGATCCTGCTTGGACGATGCGCGCGCGCCAATCCGGTCGTTGCATTTCGTTCGTTGGTCGAGAGCAAGTCACGTGTCTGGGGTGGTGTTGGCCTCATGGGTGTGTTTGCCGGTTTCGTGATCCTTTCGTTCTACAGTGTGGTTGCCGGTTGGGCACTGGCCTATGTGGTCGATGCGCTGAGCGGTGCCTTCGATGGTCTGGATGGAAAAAGGTCCGGTGCCCTGTTCAGCTCGCTGACCGGGTCGCCGCAACGGCTGCTGTTCTGGCATACGGCATTCATGCTGTTGACGGTAGCGGTGGTGGCGCGCGGGGTGCGCTCGGGTCTGGAGCGGCTGGTCACGTTATTGATGCCCTTGTTGTTCGTGTTGCTGGCGTTATTGGTGGGTTATGCGATGGTGGCAGGTGAGTTTGCACGTGGTTTTCATTACCTGTTCGATATCGATTTTCCCCGTGTCTTTCTGCAATGCAGCGATGATGGTGCCTGTACCTTCACTGCCAAGCCATTGCTGGTGGCCATGGGGCATGCCTTCTTTACCCTGAGTCTGGGAATGGGCGCGATCATGGTGTATGGCTCCTACATGCCACGCGGTGCGTCGATTGCAGGGTCCACAGTGGTGATTGTCATCGCCGACACACTGGTGGCACTGATGGCGGGCTTGGCCATCTTTCCGCTCGTTTTTGCCAACGGACTCGAACCAGGGTCCGGACCGGGTCTCGTATTCGTGAGCCTTCCGATTGCTTTTGGTGCCATGCCCGGTGGGCAGTTGGCGGGTGTGCTGTTTTTTCTGTTGCTGGTTTTCGCGGCGTGGTCTTCGTCCATTTCACTGATGGAACCGGGTGTGGCCTGGCTGAGTGGGAACGGGGGCCTCTCGCGAGTACGCGCCACCCTCATCCTGGGAGGAGCCGCCTGGCTGTTGGGGATCGGTGCAGCGCTGTCGTTCAATCTGTGGTCGGGAGAGGACTACCAGTTCTTCGGCAGGACATGGTTTGACCTAGAGGACTTCCTGGCCTCCAATGTGTTGCTGCCGCTGGGAGGTTTGTTCACTGCCCTGTTCGTTGGTTGGGTGGCCCGTCGGCGGAGTAGCGAGAATGAGCTGGCGATGCGTGACTCGCGTTTGTTCGGCCTGTGGCATTTCGTGATTCGCTATGTGGCACCGGCCGGTATCGTGTTGGTATTTCTCAATGCAATCGAGGTGGTTTGATGCCGGTAGTCGAGAAGTCTGCGCTGGTACCGTTCTCCGATCGGCAGATGTTCGACCTGGTCAAGCATGTGGTGCGTTACCCCGAGTTTTTGCCTTGGTGCCATGCTGCCGAGCTGCTGTCGGACGATGGTCACAAGGTTTGCGGGCGCATCGAGGTGGCGCGCATGGGTATCCGTCAATCGTTCGCTACCTGTAATGGATACGAAGCTCCTCGCTGGATGAACATCGAACTGGTCGAAGGACCGTTCAAGTCACTGCATGGTCGCTGGGACTTCCAGGCGCTGCGCGAGGATGCCTGTAAGGTGATGTTGCGGCTGGAGTTCGAGTTTTCCGGGCAGTTGATCGATGCCGCTTTCGGCAAGGTGTTCCACCGGATCGCCAATACTCTGGTCGAATCTTTCTGCAAGCGTGCCAGGGATGTTTACGGTGAAGGATGATCTGATCACGGTCGAGGTGGCTTATGCTCGGCCCGACGAGCAGCGCATCATCGAGTTGCAGGTGCCGCCAGGTACCACGGTGGCTGAGGCCGAAGCCATCGCGCGCTCGAGCATCATCGAATATTTTCCCGAGATAGATTTTTCGGAGAACAAGCTCGGAGTCTTCGGCAAGCTCGCCAAGCTGGATAAGGTGTTGGAGGCAGGTGACCGGGTCGAGATCTACCGGCCGCTGATTGCCGACCCCAAGGATGCGCGCAAGAAACGTGCGGCGCAGGGCAAGACGATGAAGAAGGGGGCTGGGGTGGCTGCCAGGAAGAAACAGGATACGGGCAGCTGAGCCTTTGGCAATCGTCCCGAAGGTTGGAGATTCAGCCGTCGTCATCCAGGCCAACGGCTTCGGCCATGCGGCCCAGCAGGCTCTTTCTTTCAGTCTTCCAGTCCGGAACCTTGACTACGCGTGGCTTTTCGTCAGGTATCCGTTCGTCAGGGACCTTGGGGTGATAGTCGCCGATGATGCGTGTCAGCCGGTCGTTTTCGAAGAGGACGGCGAAGTGCTTGATCTCTTTGGGCGTACTGCCCACGCTGATAGTGTAGGGGTAATCCCAGCGGTTGTCGTGAAATACGTCGCGCAGTGTGGGGCTGCCGAGGATGAACCGGACCTGCTCACGCGACATGCCGGGTTTCAGGCGATTCATCTGTTCCTGAGTAACGACATTGCCCTGTTGGATGGTGGGACGGTAGATGAAAGATGCGCGATCCAGGGTGCGTGGAATGATGTTGCTGATCCCTGACAGTTTTTCCGCACCTTCTCCAACGGTACTGCAACCGATCAAGATGAGGTTTGTGGGTAGAATGATGAAAATGAGAAGTTTGCGCATACGTGAGTGGTTATTGGTTTGTTGCAGGACTGTCCATGCCGGGATCATAACGAATTCGGCTCCGGAATACATGTCAGACGAAACGGGAGTCAGGTCGTGGAAAATGTGGATATCAAGCGTGCCGGGTTGAAGGTCACCTTGCCGCGGGTCAAGGTCCTCAAGATTCTCGAGGCCAGCGAGGCCCGCCACATGACAGCCGAAGACGTTTATCGAGCGCTGCTCGAACGAGAAGAGGAGATTGGGTTAGCCACGGTCTATCGCGTGCTGACCCAGTTCGTCGATGCCGGTCTGGTCGAGCGTCACCACTTCGAGGGGGGGCAAGCCACCTTCGAACTGAATCGGGGGACGCACCACGATCACATCGTCTGTCAGCAATGCGGACGGGTCGAGGAATTCGTGGACGAGACCATCGAACGGCATCAGTATGCGATTGCGGGGAAACATGGCTTCGAGATCGAGGATCACTCGCTTATCATCTACGGGCGCTGTGTCAAGTTCGATTGTCCCAATCGTAGTGATTGATCGACGTGGGCTGATTTGTACCCTGGGGTCAGGGGTACGATGTTCGGCTCGTGCATGAATGTCGTTGATTAGCCAGATTGTGGTGCGGTATTTTCAATTTCAGCGATGCCGGGTTCTTGGATGCCTCGACGCCGAAGGCCGACAGGTAACCACCGATCAGCAACAGTGTTTTGCCCGGGTGTTCATTGACAGGGGAGTGGTATCGAGTGACCTGCACGGAGCGAATGCTGTTGGATCGCCCACAAGATACAGCCCGTGTGGCGGGTATCAGTTGTTTTGCAACAATATCTCGCGGGCGTGGGCCAGGGTCTGTGCGGTGATCTCGATACCGCCGAGCATGCGCGCGATCTCCTCGATACGGTGCTCGTGGTCGAGCGGTCTGATGTCCGTCTCGGTGGCTTCCCGTGAGGTGTGCTTGATCACCCGCAGGTGATGATGGGCCTTGGCGGCGATTTGTGGAAGGTGGGTCACGCAGAGTACCTGCCGGCGGCACCCCAGCTCATGCAGCAGACTGCCGATGATCTCGGCTACAGCGCCGCCGATACCGACGTCCACCTCGTCGAAGATCAGGGTGGGGGTGTCACCGCAATCGGCGGTAGCCACCTGGATGGCCAGTGAAATACGCGACAACTCGCCGCCTGAGGCGGCATCGGCCAGTGGTGCAGGGGGTTGGCCGGGATTGGCGGCCACCCGGAACAGGATGTGGTCGCTGCCGTGGCGGGTCGGCTCATGCCGAGCCTCGCACAGTACCTCGAAATGCCCACCCTGCATGTTCAGGGTCTGCATCGACTCGGTGACGACATCGGACAGACGCGCCGCGGTCTTGTGCCGGACGGCACTCAAGGCCTTGGCGGCCTGCCGGTAGGTGGTTTCGAGTTCGGTAACACGGGTGGTGAGTCGGGCCAGTCGTTCGTCGGCGGCATCCAGGGTGTCACGTTCCTCACAGAAGCGCGTCAGCAGCTCGGGCAGTCCGGCAACCTCCACCCGGTGTTTGCGTTCCAGCTCGTGCAGCCGACCGATCTGCTCGTCCAGAGCCTGCAGGTGCGCCGGATCGTTCTCCATGGCGTCGTGGTAGTGGCGCAGTGTTTGCGCGGCCTCGCCGATCTGGACGAGTGCCGAGTCCAGCAGCTCGGCGACGGGCCGCAGGTGCTTGTCGAGTGCAATCAGGCCGTCGAGCTGACGCTGCATGGCGCCGAGCTGGCTGGAGATATCGTCTTCACTGTCGGCCAGTTCGGCGGTAATTTCACCGGTTTCGTGCCGAAGGCGTTCGGCATGGGCCAAGCGGTGGTGTTCGGCTTCCAGTTCGCTGAAGTGACTGGCCGCCTCGACCAGAGGTTCGATCTCGGTGATCTGAAAGCGCAGGTAGTCGAGCCGGTTGTGACGGTCTTCTGCTACTTGGCGCAGATGCTCGTATTTCTTGCGTGCGGCCTGTAGGGCGGTGAAGTGTTCGGCTACTTCACCGGCGGTGATTTCCAGTCCGCCGTAACGGTCGAGCAGTTCGCGCTGTGTAGCGGGGCGTAACAGGGACTGGTGGGCGTGCTGTCCGTGGATGTCGAGCAGGCGCTCGCCGAGTTCGCGCAGCAGCACCAGCGGCACCGGGCGGCCGTTGATGTAGGCACGCGATCGGCCGTTGCGTACCAGCACGCGCCGCAGTTGGCAGGTGCCATTCTCGTCCAGGTCGTGGTCACGTAGCCAGTCGGACGCTGCCGGGCAGTCAGACAGGTCGAATTCACTACTGACCTCGGCACGCTCGCAACCGGCGCGGATCAGGGCTGGCAATGCCTTGTCACCCAAGGTAAGACCGAGGGCGTCGATCAAGATCGACTTGCCAGCGCCCGTTTCGCCGGTCAGTGCGGTCATGCCGGGAGAAAAATCGAGCGCCAGTTCGCGCACGATCACCAAGTCGCGGATGGCCAAGTGCGCCAGCATCAGCTGTGCTTTCCTCCCCAGTGCAGTTTGGTGCGCAGGATCTGGAAGTGATCGTGACCTGCCGGATGGATCAGACGCAAGGGAGATTGGTGACGGTGCAACACTATGTCATCGCCGGGACCGACATCGAGGGTAACTTGGCCATCGCAGGTGACGCGCACGTGCTCGGGTGAGGTCTTGCCGCAGACCCGCAGGCGCACTACGTTGCGGCTGTGCACCACGATCGGACGGTTGCTCAGTGTGTGAGGACAGATCGGGACCAGGGCGATGGCATCCAGCGTCGGGGTGAGCAGAGGGCCTCCGACCGAAAGGGCGTAGGCGGTCGAGCCGGTAGGAGTGGAGACGATGATGCCGTCCGAGCGCTGGGTGTCGATGAAGCTGTCGTCCACCCAGGTCTCGAATTCGACCATGCGCGCGGTATTCCACTTGTGCAGTACTACGTCGTTGAGAGCCAGTTCGGGTGCTTGTTTGCCCACCTGACAGCTCAGCAGGAAGCGCTCTTCCTCTTCATAGCGGCCATCCAGCACGTTTCCCAGGGTGTCACGCATGGCGTCGGGCGAGATATCCACCAGAAAGCCCAGTCGTCCCAGATTCACTCCCAGCAGCGGGATCTGGCTGTTGCCCAGACGGCGTGCACTGTTCAGGAAGGTCCCGTCGCCACCGATGATGATCGCCAGATCACAGTGATGCCCCATTTCCTCGGTGGCGAGAGGGTGTGAAAGGCCCAGAGCACGCGCTGCATGCTGATCGGGAAACACCTTCACCCCTCGTTCTCCGAGGAAGGTGACGGTCTGGCGCAGGGTGTTCACTAGGTCCTCGCTGGAGTCGTCGGGCTTGACGATCAGCGCGATATGGTGAAACTCCGTAGCGTTGCTCAAGGTGTGATCCGTCGGTCGATAAGGGCTGTCGAAAAACTATCATGTTGCCCCCGGCCATGAAAGAACCTGGTTCGCAGTGCGCTTGACTCCCCGGAAGGCACATCCACATAATCGGTTGCCTGTTGTCTGGGCGCAATATGTCGTGTTCGACGACAGTCGTCCGGTGTCGATAGGTTCCGTGCAGTGACCCGGAGTTGGATGGTGTCGAGAGCCCCAGAAGAGCAGATCAGCGAGCGCGCGCAGCACTTTCTCAAGGTGCTGATCGAGCGCTATATCCGTGACGGCCAGCCGGTCGGCTCGCGTACCCTGGCACGTGATTCGGGGCGGGATCTGAGTCCCGCGACTACCCGTAACGTGATGTCCGATCTTGAGGCGCTGGGCTTGGTGGCTTCGCCGCACACATCGGCCGGGCGGGTGCCCACCGCCGCTGGTTACCGTCTGTTCGTCGATTCATTGTTGTCGATCAAGCCGCTGAATCGCAAGATGGTGGACCAGTTGCAGCAGCAGATTCCCAGCGCCAACACATCGAGCGAGATCGTCGAGTCGGCATCACGTCTGCTTTCCAGCGTGACCCGTATGGCCGGAGTGGTGATGGTGCCCAAGCGCAATCAGGAACGGGTGCGGCAGATCGAGTTCGTACCGCTTTCGGGCACCCGGGTGCTGGTGGTGCTGGTGACTTCGGTGGGCGAGATCCTCAACCGTATCATCGAGACTGGGCGCTGCTTCAAGCGCAGCGAGCTCGAACAGCTATCGAACTACATCACCGAACATTATGCCGGACACGATCTGAAGAGCGTGCGCCGGCTGGTGCTCGATGACATGCAGGCCACGCGTGAGCGTATGGACGACCTGATGGTCGAGGCCTTGCACATGGCCCAGATGGCGTTCTCGGCGGATGCTGCCAATGAGGCGGATGTGGTAGTTTCCGGCCAGACCAACCTGATGGATTTCGATGAGCTGGCGCGTATGGACTGCTTGCGCGAGCTGTTCGGTGTCTTCGCCGAGAAGCAGCAGATGTTGCACCTGCTCGACCGCTGTCTGAAGGCCGAAGGGGTACAGATCTATATCGGTGAGGAATCTGGCTACGAGACCCTGCGTGACTGCAGTGTCATCACATCTCCCTACAAGGTTGATGATGAGGTGATCGGAGTGCTCGGTGTGATCGGTCCGACCCGGCTGCCCTATGGCAAAGTTATCCCCATCGTCGATGTCACCGCGCAGTTGCTGGGTGCGGCGCTGAAGTTGCGGTCTTGAATTTCCCGGTTGCGGCCCCACGTCGCAGGCTGCGTCCACGCATACGCAGCCTGAGTCATGGTTTAGAGGCTGTTTCTGATTTTTGAATCAAAATCTTAGCAAGAGGTTCTTGATGAACGATGTCAACAAGGAGACGGCCGCAGAGCCGCAAGGGGAAGCAGCCGATACCTTCGAGGAGGCGCTGCAGGAGATCGAGGTCGATGCTGTCGAGATCGAGCAGGATGTCGATGAGCTCAACCGGCTGTTTGCCGATGCGTGCGTCAGGGCTGACGAGACGCACGACAAGTTGATGCGGGCCCACGCCGAGATGGAGAACCTCAAACGCCGGCATGCACAGGAGCTCGAGAAGACACATAAATTCGCGTTGGAGAAGTTTGTCTCCGAGCTGTTGGGGGTGCGTGACAGCCTCGAACTGGGGTTTGCGGCCGCGCAGGAGGCGAGCGCGGATGTGGCCAAGCTGCGCGAGGGCACCGAGCTGACGCTGAAGATGCTGGCGGATGTGATGGGCAAGTTCGGTGTGGAGCAGATCGATCCGGTGGGACAGCCCTTCGATCCGGAGTACCACCAAGCCATGGCTACGGTGCCATGTGCCGATGTCGAGCCGAATGCTGTGGTGGACGTGATCCAGAAGGGCTACACACTGAATGGTCGCCTGGTACGTCCGGCCTTGGTCGCAGTTTCCAAGGCCGCCGAAGACGGCGGCGGGGCTTGAAAGCGGGCGGGTCAGCCCCACGTGAGCAACAGTTTCCTAAATTAGCCAAAAGACGGAGAACCCCAAGATGGGCAAGATCATCGGAATCGACCTCGGTACTACCAACTCCTGTGTCGCCGTGATGGAAGGCGACACCCCCAAGGTCATTGAGAATAGTGAAGGCGCGCGCACCACTCCCTCGGTTGTAGCCTTCGCCAAGGATGGTGAGATCCTGGTCGGTCAGTCGGCCAAGCGCCAGGCTGTGACCAATCCGGAGAACACCCTGTTTGCCATCAAGCGTCTGATCGGTCGCCGTTTCGACGACGATGTGGTCAGGCGTGATCAGGACATCGTGCCGTACAAGATCGTCAAGGCTGGCAACGGCGACGCTTGGGTGGATGTCAATGACAAGAAGATGGCACCGCAGGAGATTTCGGCCAGGATCCTGCAGAAGATGAAGAAGGACGCCGAAGAGTATCTGGGCGAGCCAGTGACCGAGGCGGTCATTACGGTGCCGGCCTATTTCAACGACTCGCAACGCCAGGCGACCAAAGATGCCGGGCGTATCGCTGGTCTGGAGGTCAAGCGCATCATCAACGAGCCGACTGCCGCAGCTCTGGCCTATGGCATGGACAAGTCGCCGGGCGACAAGAAGCTGGCGGTCTACGACCTGGGTGGTGGCACTTTCGATGTGTCCATCATCGAGGTAGCCGAGATCGACGGCGAGCGTCAGTTCGAGGTGCTTTCGACCAATGGCGACACCTTCCTCGGTGGCGAGGACTTCGACAACCGCATCATCGATTACCTGGTTGATGAGTTCAAAAAGGAACAGGGCGTCGATCTGCGCCAGGACCCGCTGGCCTTGCAGCGTCTGAAGGAAGCCGCCGAGAAGGCCAAGATCGAGTTGTCCTCGAGCCAGCAGACCGACATCAACCTGCCGTACGTCACGGCCGATGCGAGTGGTCCCAAGCACATGAACATCAAGCTCACCCGCGCCAAGCTGGAGGCACTGGTGGACGGTCTGGTGCAACGCACGCTCGAGCCCTGCAAGACTGCGTTGACCGATGCCGGGTTGTCCGCCTCGGACATCGACGATGTGATCCTGGTCGGTGGCCAGACCCGCATGCCCAAGGTGCAGGAGGTGGTCGAGAAGTTCTTCGGCAAGGCGTTGCGCAAGGACGTCAACCCTGATGAGGCGGTGGCCATCGGTGCGGCCATCCAGGGTGGTGTGCTCGCTGGTGATGTGAAGGACCTGCTGTTGCTCGACGTGACCCCGCTGAGCCTCGGCATCGAGACCATGGGAGGTGTGATGACCAATCTGATCGAGAAGAACACCACGATTCCGACCCGGGCATCGCAGATCTTCTCGACGGCCGAGGACAATCAGACCGCGGTCACCGTGCACGTGTTGCAGGGTGAGCGGGAACAGGCTTCGGCCAACAAATCGTTGGGCCGCTTCGACCTGACCGACATTCCGCCAGCGCCGCGCGGGGTGCCACAGATCGAGGTCGGTTTCGATATCGACGCCAACGGCATTCTGCATGTCTCGGCCAAGGACAAGGCGACTGGCAAGGAGCAGTCGATCAAGATCACGGCCTCCTCTGGTTTGTCCGAGGAAGAGATCGAACGCATGGTCAAGGACGCCGAGATGCATGCCGAGGAAGACAAGAAGTTCCAGGAGCTGGTCTCCGCGCGTAATAGCGCCGATGCCTTGATTCATGCCACCCGCAAGTCCATGGACGAGTTGGGCGACAAGCTCGAGGCCGACGAGAAGGAGAAGATCGAGAAGGCCATCGCCGATCTGGAAGATGCCATGAAGGGCGACGACAATGACACTATCGTGACCAGGACCAAGGTGCTTGCCGAGGCATCGAACAAGATGGCTGAACGTATCTATCAGCAGCAGGGTGGTGACGCAGGTGCATCTTCGGGAGCAGCTGGTGCCGCGGGTACAGCCTCGGGACAGGCCGATGATGATGTCGTTGATGCCGAGTTCGAAGATGTGGACGATAAGAAGTAAGACGATGTTGCGCGTTTGAAAATGATTTGCCGAAGCGTGCGGTTCGCAAGATCTGCGCGTTTCGGCGTTTTCGGGTGTGGGGTACGATGCGCCACCCGATGTGCGGGGTGGGACGAAACAGAGTGAGAATCCATGTCGAAGCGTTGCTATTACGAGGTCCTGGGTATTCAGCGCAATGCCAGCGAGGCGGAGATCAAGAAGGTCTATCGCCGGCTGGCCATGAAGTATCATCCCGATCGCAACAGCGGTGAGGGCGCGGCCGAGGCGGAGATCAAGTTCAAGGAGGTCAAGGAGGCCTACGAGGTCCTCTCCGACTCGCAGAAACGGGCGGCCTATGACCAGTTCGGTCATGCCGGAGTGGATGGTGCGGCCGCCGGGGCCGGCGGCTTCGGTGGTGGTGGAGCCAGCTTCAGCGATATCTTCGGCGATATCTTCGGCGGTGGCCGGGAGGATGGGCGCCAGCAGGTCTATCGTGGTGCCGATTTGCGTTACAACCTGGAGTTGAGCCTGGAGGATGCAGTGGCTGGCACCATGGTCAAGATCGAGGTGCCCACCTGGACCCAGTGCGGGACCTGTAGCGGCAGTGGTGCGCACAAGGGCAGCTCGGTCAAGATCTGCGGGACCTGCCATGGTGCGGGCCGGGTCCGGTTGCAGCAGGGTTTCTTTTCGGTGCAGCAGGCATGTCCGACCTGTCATGGTAGTGGGGAGGTCATCGAAAACCCTTGTCCTGCCTGTCATGGGAAGGGCCGGGTGCAGAAGACCAAGGTGCTCTCGGTCAAGGTGCCGCAGGGTGTGGATACCGGCGACCGTATCCGCTTGGCTGGCGAGGGCGAGGCTGGTGAGAAAGGTGCTCCTCCTGGTGATTTGTACGTGCAGGTGCATGTGCGTGAGCACCCCATCTTTACCCGGGACGATGCCAGCCTGTATTGTGAGATGCCTATCTCCTTCACCCGTGCGGCGCTAGGTGGCGAGGTCGAGGTACCCACCCTCAATGGCAAGGTCAAGCTCAAGATCCCTGAAGGAACTCAGACCGGACGCATGTTCCGTCTGCGCGGCAAGGGCGTGAAGCCGGTGCGTGGTGGCCCGCAGGGTGATCTCATCGTCCGTGTCGTGGTCGAGACTCCCGTCAAGCTCACTACCGAGCAGCACCGGCTGATCGAGGAACTCGACCAGTCGCTCACCGGTGGTGGCAGCAAGCACAGCCCCAATGCTCACGGCTGGCTGGACAAGGTCAAGGGATTTCTGAAGGATGTGGGGTTGTAGGTTCGGTCGACTACAAGGGGTTTTTGTGAGGATATTTCTGTGCTGTGCGGGAGAATCGACCGCGAATGCAAAACCTTCGTGGTTACTCCTCTTCGCACGGTCATGGAAACAGCCTTGCAATGAATCCTTTCGTAGTCTTTGTGGTTTTTCAATACCGTTCTAAACCGTTTCGGCAGAGTACAATCGAGGCGGGTTCATTCAGAGCAATTTTGATAGAGAACAGATCATGATGCGAGTCGCAGTCGTTGGCGCCGCCGGGCGCATGGGCCGGAACTTGATCCAGGCCGTCAGCCAGCATTCCGAACTGGAACTTACCGCTGCCACTGAGCGACCCGATGCCGACATGATTGGCCTGGATGCAGGCGAACTGGCCGGGGTGGGGCGCCTGAACGTGCCGATCTCGCACAGTCTCATTGATGTGCTGGATCAGTTCGATGTGGTCATCGACTTCACCAGTCCCGAGGCTACCATGACCCATCTCGACATCTGCCGCGAGCACGGTCGCAAGATGGTCATTGGTACTACAGGCCTGAGCGATGAACAGAAGGCGCGTATCGACCAGGCGGCAGGAGACATCGCCATCGTCTTTGCTCCCAACATGAGCGTCGGTGTCAACCTCTGCTTCAAGCTGCTGGAATTGGCAGCACGGGTGATGGGCGATAATGCAGACATCGAGATCATCGAGGCTCATCATTGCCACAAGGTGGATGCTCCCTCGGGTACCGCTCTGCGCATGGGCGAGGTCGTGGCCGAGACGTTGGGGCGTGATCTCAAGGAGGTCGCCGTCTTCGGCCGCGAAGGTCACACCGGGCCACGCGACCGGGGTACCATCGGTTTCGAGACCATCCGTGCCGGTGACGTGGTCGGTGAGCACAGTGTCTGGTTCGCTACCGAAGGTGAACGCGTGGAGATCGTGCATAAGGCTTCCAGCCGCATGACCTTTGCCGGTGGCGCGGCGCGTGCTTGTGCCTGGCTGGCCGGGCAGGACCAGGGGCGCTTCAACATGCAGGACGTGCTGGGACTGCGCTGAGTGTGCGGTAGTCGAGTCGATCGGAGGAGATCATTGGCCGATCGATTCTTGCTTCTCTCGAATGCCGGTGCACGTGGCGTTTCAGATCGAAGTTCGGGCGCATCTCTGGCGGTGATCGCGGAAACAGGTCCTTTTCTTCATCCAGCAGGTCGAAAGCCTTGGGTTGGCAATAGTGCCAAGCCAGATGGCATAGCAGCATCTGCTCTTGGCCGTCATCAGTTTCTTCGGGGGGTTAATGGGGTCCGGATTGGTGAACCGCAGCTACCTTGCAGGTGTCGCAAGCGTCGCCTACGGGCGGATGGGGGCCGAGTTTTCCGTGAGGTCTGAGTGTGTGGCACCTTGGGGTGGGGTGTTGTTCAGCAGCTTGCGCGCGATATGCTCGAACACGCCTTACATCGCCGGCGAATGCGATCGCGGGGCAGCGTTCGAACAATGGATGAGCCTTGGATCGGATCAGCCGGGTAAAAAGTGTCCGGTCTGGTTACTGACCGCAGGTTCTGTTCCCGACTTGTTGCCCTGTCGTTCGGTAAAATTCGGATTGATGTGGGAGAGAAGTACGACTATTGCTGGATCTGGTGCTTGGTAAGGTTCGGGTAGAATTCCTATAATGGCGGGAACAGCCTTTCTTGCCTTGTACCGGGATGTTGCGTACATGAAGGAATCTTCGCCCAGCTCTACCCGGTTGGCCGACTACCGACCACCGCCTTACCTGATCGACCGTGTCTCGCTGCGATTCGATTTACGCGAGGCCGGGACCCGTGTGTTCTCTTTCATGCGTCTGCGGCGTAATCCGGCGTCTGAAGTCACCGAGTCGCTGTTGTTGCATGGCGAGGGACTGGATCTGCAATGGCTTGCCATCGATGGCATGCGTCTCGATGAGGAGGAATACCGGGTCGATAGTGAGGGACTGCATTTGACGGCCCTGCCAGAGCAGTTCGATCTGTCCAGTGAGGTGATCATTGCGCCCGAGGCTAACACTGCACTGGAGGGTTTGTACCGTTCCGGGGGGATGTTCTGTACTCAATGCGAGGCCGAGGGTTTCCGGCGTATCACTTGGTTCCTCGACCGGCCCGACGTGATGTCAGTCTTCGATGTGCGTATTGAGGCCGATCGCGAGCGCTATCCTGCGCTGCTTTCCAACGGCAACTTGGGGACTACAGGAGAGTTGCCCGGTGGTCGTCACTTTGCTGAGTGGCACGACCCGTATCCCAAGCCCTGTTATCTGTTTGCCCTGGTCGCGGGTGACCTGAAGTGTATCGAGGAACATTTCATCACCGCCTCGGGGCGCGAGGTATTACTGCGCATCCATGTCGAGTCGCACAATGTTGACAAGTGCGAACATGCCATGTGTTCACTGGTTGCGGCCATGCGCTGGGACGAGGAACACTACGGGCGTGAATATGACCTCGACGTGTTCAACATCGTCGCCGTGGACGATTTCAACATGGGTGCAATGGAGAACAAGGGTCTCAACATTTTCAACAGCAAGCACGTGCTGGCGCATCCCGATACTGCCACCGATGCCGACTTCCAGGGCATCGAGGGCGTGGTGGCCCACGAGTATTTTCACAACTGGACGGGTAACCGCATCACCTGCCGTGACTGGTTCCAGCTCTCACTCAAAGAAGGCCTGACTGTTTATCGCGATCAGGAATTTTCCGCAGACATGGGTTCGCGCCCGGTCAAGCGCATCGAGGATGTGCGTCTGTTGCGCACCCATCAGTTTGCCGAGGACGCCGGACCGATGGCCCATCCTGTGCGGCCTCAGTCCTATATCGAGATCAATAATTTCTATACCAAGACTGTGTACGAGAAGGGTGCCGAAGTGGTACGCATGCAGGCGCGTCTGTTGGGGCCCAAACGGTTCCGCGAGGCCATGGATCGATATTTCGAACGCTTCGATGGCCAGGCGGTGACCACCGACGACTTCGTCGCCTGTATGGAGGTGGTCTCCGGGCGTGATCTGAGTCAGTTCAGGCACTGGTACAGTTGTGCCGGTACGCCGGTGCTGCATGTGCAGGACAGCTATGATGCATGCAAGCGGCGCTACACTCTGAAGATTCGTCAGGAAGTGCCTGACACCCAAGGGCAGCACGACAAGCCGCCTTTCCACATCCCGTTTGTCATTGGCTTGCTGGATAGCGAAGGGCGCGACATCCCCTTGCATTACAGGGACAGCGATAGTGACGGGGGTAGCCTGCTGCTCGAACTGCGTGAGCGTGAAGCCGTCTTCGTTTTCGATGACATCGATGACCGGCCCGTCCCCTCCCTGTTACGTGGCTTCAGTGCTCCGGTCAGGATCGAATATGACTGGAACGAGGAGCAGCTGCTGCACCTGATGGCCCACGACAGCAATGGCTTCAACCGTTGGGATGCTGGCCAGATCTTGCTGCGCCAAGTCATCCTGCACATGGTCGCCCAGCGTCAGGAGGGTGCATCCATGAGCATGTCCGAGGCGCTGATAGGCGCCTTGCGCACCGCGCTGTTCGATGAACAGACCGAACAGGCATTGATTGCCGAGGTACTGACCCTGCCTGCCATCGGTTATCTGGGTGATTTCATGGCGGTGGTGGATGTCGATGGGTTGTATGCCGCGCGTGAGCATCTGAAGCGCACCGTAGCAGAGGTCTTGCGCGAAGATATGCTCATGCGCTACGCGCAATTGCGCGAAACCGGGGAGTACTGCATCGACGCGGCGGCCATCGGTCGGCGGCGGCTCAAGAACATCCTGCTGGGCTGGCTGGCCAGCCTGGAAAATGACGATACCGTGTTCCAGTTGCTGCTCGACCAGTACGGTGCGCAGCACAATATGACCGATGTGATGGCAGCGCTCTCGTTGATTGCCGATAGCGAACGTCCCGAGCGCGAGGATATATTGGCCGACTTTGCCAGGCGCTGGGCAAATGAGCCATTGGTGATGGATAAGTGGTTCTCGGTGCAGGCCATGGCGGTGCGCCCCGATACCCTGATGCAGGTACATGTACTGATGGACCACCCTGCCTTTTCCCTGACTAATCCCAATCGGGTGCGTGCTCTGATCGGCACTTTCGTCAATGGTAATCCGGTGGGCTTTCATGTCGCAGACGGCAGTGGTTATGCGTTTCTTGCCGATCAGGTGCTGGCGCTTGACCCACTCAACCCACAGATCGCGGCAGGGCTGGCGCGTGCCTTGGCGCGCTGGCGGTGCTACGACGAGCAGCGTCAGCAGCATGCGCAAAGGGCGCTGCGGCGCATGATCTCGGCCGGGGTATCCAAGGATGTCTACGAGATTGCCAGCCGCAGCCTGGAAGAGAAATGAGGAATGAAGGCCCTGTTGATCGTGGCCCATGGCAGCCGGCGGGCTGCATCGAATGACGAGGTGCGTGATCTGGCAGCTCGTGTCGGTGATTTGGCAGGCGGGTGCTTCGATCGGGTGCAGACCGCCTTTCTCGAACTGGCTGAACCATCCATTCCCGACGGTATCCAGGCCTGTATCGATGCCGGTGCCGACGAGGTGGTGGTCATGCCCTATTTCCTGTCGGCCGGTCGGCATGTGAGTGAGGACATTCCCGCCGAGGTGGCGCGCAAGCAGCAGGAGCATCGACGGGTCCGCATCCGTGTAGCCGATTATGTCGGAGCGCAGCCCGGTATTGCCGATCTGCTGGTGGTGGGTGCCCTGGCGGGAGATGGTGAGGTCAAAGCGTAAATCTGGTGCTGTTATCGCGGGGGAACCGCTCTCCCGCAGGAAGAGGTCTGTTCCAGGGCCGAACCGTGTGCTAGAAACCCAGCCAGCGTGCGCTCTGGTAGAAGACGAAGCTCACTAGCCAGGCCAGCAGCAGTGGCCAGCCGGTGGCCAGTGCAGTGAAGCGCCAGCTCTTCGATTCCTGTTTCAATACCGCTACGGTAGACAGGCAGGGCGTGTAGATCAGTACGAACAGCATGAAGCTGTAGGCCTGCACCCAGTCGATACGGCTAGAGACGATACCCGACAGCTCGCTCTCACCGACGCCGTAAATTACTGCCAGAGCGCCCAGCACCACTTCTTTGGCGACGAAGCCGAACAGCAGGGCGATGGTCATCAGGTGATCGATCCCCAGGGGTTGCATGAGGGGCTCGAACAGGGCGGCGAGCTGGCCGGCCAGGGTCTCGGGGCTGGCGACTGGCACGTCCTTGGGGAAGTGGGTGAGGATCCATACCAGCACGACCCCGAGCAGGATGAAGCCGCTGGCCTCGCGCAGGAAGTGGGTCACCTCGCGCCAGCCGCGCAGCCACATCTGGCGCAGGGTGGGGAAGCGGTAGGGCGGCAGTTCCAGCAGCAGCGGCTCGGTGTGCGTCAGGCGCCTGCGATAGATCACGGCGGTGAGGAAGGCGGCGCCGAAGCTGAACAGATACAGGCTGAACAGCACCAGTGGTGCGGCCCAGGGGTCGAAGATGGCGGTGGTGAAGAATACGAACACCTGCAGGCGTGCCGAGCACAGCGAGAAGGGGATGATCAGCATGGTCAGCAGGCGCAGCCCCCGCGAGCGCATCACCCGGGTGCCCATCAGCGCCGGTACATTGCAGCCGAAGCCCATCAATTGCATTACGAAGGCACGCCCGTCCAACCCCAGGCGCGACATGAAGGCGTCCATCAGGAAGGCCGCACGTGACATGTAGCCGCTATCCTCAATGATTGCGATGAACAGGAAAAACAGCACGATGATGGGCAGGAAGGACAGGATGGTGCCGATGCCGTCGAACAGGCCATCGAGCACGAAGCTCTGTGCCTGCGGCGGCCAGGTGGTGACTACCGAGGTGACGGCCTCGATCTTGATGCGCTCCAGCATCCAGGCCACGCCATCCTGTAACGGTGCGCCCAGGGTGTAGACTGCCTCGAACATGCCCAGCATGGCCAGAAAGAACAGTGGCAAGCCCAGCCAGGGGTGCAACAGCAGGCGGTCCAGGCGATCGGTGAGCCGGTCGGTGGCGCTCACCGGTACATCGACCGTGCGGGAAAAGATCGTGTCCAGGCGGGCTTGCAGGGCGTCGTCCTCGCCGAACGTCCTTTCGATGTCCGCCGCACGGGGGGGATGAGCCTCGTGCAGGGCCTGGGTGATCGCCTGGCGCGCCTGTTCCATGCCCATGCCATGCTTGGCGCTGATCGCCACCACCGGCATACCAAGCTCCTGCGCCAGGCGTTCCTGGTCGATGTGGATGCCCAGCTTGCGTGCCTCGTCGATCATGTTCAGCAGCAACATCATGGGCTGGCCCAGTGCCTGCAATTGCAGCACCAGGGCGAGCTGGCGGTCGAGCTGGGTGGCGTTGGCGATCACCACCAGCAGGCCTGCCGACTGTTCTTCGAGG
Organism: Gammaproteobacteria bacterium; assembly: GCA_024510845.1. Taxonomy (GTDB): domain Bacteria; phylum Pseudomonadota; class Gammaproteobacteria; order Chromatiales; family Chromatiaceae; genus MONJU. The sequence continues at coordinate 36,293 of JANEMA010000009.1, read as the reverse complement.
AAGGTACGGGCCACTCGTTCGTCTTCGGCAAAACTATGCAGGTTGTAGATACCAGGCAGGTCGACCACCTCGACCATCTCCGTGCCCAGCAGAATCCTCGCCGAGAGCAGGTTGACCGTGATGCCGGGCCAGTTTCCTACCTTGGCAGAAGCGCCAGTCAGACGGTTGAAGAAGGTGGATTTGCCCGTGTTGGGCATGCCGAGAAGAGTAATGCGCTTCATTTGATGAAGATGGTACTGGCCTGTTGCGGACGGATCAGCAGGTCGCTGGTCCCCAGGCGGATCTGGATGGGGCCGCCGAAGCGCGAACGGCGCACCACGGTCACGCGGCGACCGGGGCGCAGTCCCAGCGACTGGAGGTGGGTGCGCAGTTCGGGGTCACCAGTCAGGTCGGTGATGGTGGCGTGTCGACCTGGCAGCAGGTCTGCCAAGGTTGCCGCCGAGGTGTCGTGTGCTCGCATGTCCATCAGCAGTTCGTCATGTGCTTATTATTAGAATGATAATCATTTTCATTTTAAGGTGCAAGGGCCCAGGGAGCCGGATTTCTTGGTGGGGGAAGGGGTTTCCCTGTGCCGGTTCGCTTCCATCCTGCCAGCGGACATTGACGAGGGTTCTGATCCAGGCGATGCCGGTATCAGGTGCCAGTGTCAGGTCTGTGATCGATGTTCAGGGCTGTTCCGGATACTCGTAGTGCTTGCTGTGGCGATGTCCGGTGGGGCTCTGGTGACGCAGCAGGGTACGCTGGGTGATGACGCCCTCGACTCTCCACTCCAGTCCTTCGAGAGGAATCCAGGGATAGAGTTCGTTGAGCGCTACCAGGCGTTCGCCCTGTTTGTCGTTCAGGTACTGGCGGAACCACCGGGTGTCCTCCACCAGGCACATGATGTACATGCCATGGTGGCAGGACTTGGCCGGTTCGATGATGATGATGCAGCCATCCGGAAATTCCGGCTCCATGCTGTCACCCAGTACCTGCAAGGCAAAGGGTTCGAGTTCGGAACAGACGCTGCCGTCGTGGAAATCACCAGTGCTCATTGGGCTGTTCTCGTGCGGAATTTGCTATGCTCCCGAGTCCCTCTCGTTCGGGATGGGCACTCTGACAGAGACGGAAGAAGACATCCTAGCATGGTGCACACTAACGGGTTGCCGCCCCAAGTCCACAAGAGTCGTCGGGATTGGTACAACCTGCATTCTATGCTGCCCTTTCTGTGGGAGTTTCGTGGACGGGCGCTGTTCGCCATGCTCTGTCTGGTATTCTCCAAGATGGCGAATGTCGGCGTGCCGATGGCACTCAAGGTCATCATCGACTACTACGAGCAGGCATCCAGGACCAAGCTGACCATTGTCATGCCCCTGTTGCTACTGTTGGCCTACGGCCTGCTCAAGCTGGGTGCCAGCTTGTTCAATGAATTGCGTGACGTGGTTTTTGCCAAGGTGCGCTATCGTGCCATGCGTCGATTGTCCACCCGGGTGTTCGAACATCTGCTGAGGTTGTCCCTGCGTTACCACCTCGAGCGCAAGACGGGTGCGATCAGTCGTGATCTCGAGCGCGGTACTCGTTCGGTGAGCCAGATTCTCAATTACATGGCCTTCTCCATCTTGCCCATCGTGGTGGAATTCAGTCTGGTTGCCGCCATCATGTTGCATAACTACGATTCGGTATTTGCCGGTGCCATGTTCGGCTCGGTGGTGCTCTACATGGTGTTTACTTTCCTGGTGACCGAGTGGCGCATGGACTTCCGTCATCACATGAACGAATTGGATTCGCGAGGCAACTCCATCGCGTTCGACAGCCTGATCAACTACGAGACGGTTAAATATTTCGGCAACGAGCGGCTGGAACTCCATCGCTACGACGACACGCTCGAACAGTGGGAGCACTGGGCGGTGAAGAGCCAGAACTCGATGTCTTTGCTCAATTTCGGGCAGGGTGCCATCATCGCCCTGAGCGTGATCCTGGTGATGGTGCTGGCGGCGCGCTCGGTCTCGGCCGGGGAGATGCATATTGGCGACTTGGTCATGGTGAATGCCTTCCTGTTGCAGCTGTTCATTCCGCTGGGTTTTCTCGGCATCGTCTATCGGCAGATCAAGTACGCGCTGGCGGACATGGATCTGGTGTTCAAGCTGCTCGATACCGAGCCCGAGATCCGCGATACCCCGAATGCCTGCCTCCTCAAGGTGCATGAAGGGAGCATTCGTTTCGAACATGTGGATTTCAGTTATCAGTCCGAGCGCCAGATCCTGCACGACGTGAGCTTCGAGGTGCCGCCCGGACACAAGGTGGCAGTGGTCGGGTACAGTGGTGCCGGCAAGTCCACCCTGTCGCGTCTGATCTTTCGCTTCTACGACGTGCAGGCCGGCTGTGTGTGTATCGACGGGCAGGACGTGCGCGAGGTCAGCCAGGAGAGTCTGCACACGGCCATCGGTATCGTCCCGCAGGACACGGTGCTGTTCAACGACAGTCTCTATTTCAATGTCGCCTATGGTCGTCCCGAGGCCAGCCGAGAGGAGGTCGTCGATGCCGCGCGCATGGCCTGTATCCTGGATTTCATCGAACGTCTGCCCGACGGTTGGGATACCGTGGTTGGAGAGCGTGGCCTGAAATTGTCGGGTGGCGAGAAGCAGCGTGTGGCTATCGCCCGCGCCATCCTCAAGCGCCCGCGTATTCTGATCTTCGATGAAGCGACATCCTCGCTGGACACCCATACCGAGAAGGCCATTCAGCAGACGCTCGAAGCAGTGGCGGTCGACCGCACCACCCTGGTCATCGCGCACCGGCTGTCCACCGTGGTCGATGCAGATCAGATTCTGGTCATGAATCAGGGGCGTATAGTCGAGCGAGGAACTCATGCCGAGTTGTTGAGCACCGGTAGTGACTACAAGGCCATGTGGGAACTTCAGCAGCAGGAGAGTGCTGAGAAGGAGACCGAAAAAGTGGCGGAAACCTGAAGGTGTGCAGCTTTCGGTCTGCGTATGGGACTCCTGCGGTAGGGATGCCCTTGACACGAATGTTCATCTCGGGGCTAATTTCTCACATCAAATTCGACATCCTGGTTGTGCAGGGGATTGCCGCTTTACCCTGGCATCCCCCCAAGGCCGTTGCTTGGCGGTGTGCAGCCGATAAGGCAGAAAATACCAGGAAAAGTCCCATGCCGAATGACTTCTTGAAAAACAAAGAAATATTGCCATCGCCCCATGGGGGATGGCGGCGGTGTCTGCAGTGAGTCGGGAACCCGATGATGGTGTGTTTCGCCATGAACCCGGTACCTCGCCGGGTCTTCGGGTCTTGGGAGGCACCATGCTGAAGGAATACCAAGTCTGTCCGGTCGGCGGTGCAGTGCGTGATGAGCTTCTGGGGTTGCCCGTGGTGGAGTGCGACTGGGTGGTGGTCGGTAGCACCCCGGAGGCCATGCGTGAAGCAGGTTTTCGCCAGACCGACCCCGACTTCCCGGTGTTCCTGCATCCCCGGACAGGAGAGGAATATGCACTGGCTCGGCGCGAGACCAAGGTTGGCGAGGGCTACCGGGGTTTCGTGGTGGATGCCGGTCCCGATGTCAGCCTCGAGGAAGACTTGGCACGGCGTGATCTCACCATCAATGCCATGGCGCGCGATGCAGAGGGCCGCCTGATCGACCCCTTCGGTGGAGAAAGGGATTTGGCTGATGGTCTGTTGCGGCATGTCACTCCCGCCTTCGTCGAAGATCCGGTGCGTCTGTTGCGGGTTGCCCGTTTCGCGGCACGCTTTGCGCCTTTCGGCTTGCGGGTGGCGCATGGCACCCACCAGATGATGAAGCGCATGGTGGCCGAGGGCCTGATGCGTGAGCTGCGGCCGCAGCGAATCTGGCAGGAGTTGTACAAGGCGCTGAGTTATGCACAGCCCTGGCGTTTCTTCGAAGTACTTGCTGCTTGTGGTGGTCTATCCGATCTGCTGCCGGAGCTTGCCACGCAGATGCGTTCCGGCCATGGCGATACGGCTGCGGCGCCGGCGATCGAGGCGCTGAAGCGGAGTGTTGTGCTGGGTGGGGACTCGGACGAACGCCTACTCGTCTTGTTGCTGGTGTCGGGGGAGTCCCCGGACGTCGCTGCGCAGCGTCTGGGGATGCCACCACGTTTGTGGCAGCGCCTGCAACAGGCGCGGGCATTCTGGCCGAGGGTTTGTGAACTTGAGGGGCTGCACGGAGGAGCGGTGGCCGATCTGCTCGATGAGATGGGGGCTTGGCGACGGGACGACCGGTTCGAAGTGCTGTTGCGGGTATTCCGTGCCCAGCCCGATGCCCCAGTGAGGCTGAATGATCTGGCACGCGTGCGTGAACGGGCCCTGACCGTCGATCCCCGGGCATTGCAGGTGCGTGGCTTTGTGGGGGCGGCGTTGGGTGAGGCCTTGGCGCGTGCGCGCCGCGAGGCTATTGAAAGTGCATGGTAACCGGTCTTGTCTTGTGCCCGGTGAGCACGCAAATTGCGGATGAGGAGAGCACAGAGCACGTCATGGAATTGAATAAGAACCAGGTGCTGCCTGCGCAGGTGCCCCCCGGGGTGGTGGGTGACCCATCGGCCGCCGACTCGGTGAGCCATCGCATTCTGCGCATTCTCTGGAGTGCGCGGCTGGTGATGCCGCTGAGCCTGTTGCTCGCGGGCATGGGCGCAACCCTGCTGATCGCGGTGCAGTTCCCCATGGGTCTGCTCGACCAGAGTCTGGCGACCAGGGCCCTGCTGGTCAGCACCATCGCAACCCTGATCGGACTGGGATCGACTGCGCGGCGGTTGCGCACCCAGTTACTCGAGCCGCTGGCACGGCTGGAGGAGTCGGTAGCCAAGGTCTGTCAGGGTGAGCCTGGCGCCACCCTGTCGCGCGAAGATACCGGTGTGTTACGTGACATGGTCGAGGATATCGATAGTATCAATGAGGAGCTGACCGACCTCTATGAGGACATGGACAGCCGGGTTGCGCGTCAGACTATGCGGTTGGCACAGAAGACCGCCTCGCTCAAGATTCTCTATGACGTAGCGGCCAGCATCAATCGGGCCGACAATCTCGATGAGCTGCTGTTGCGCTTCCTGCGCGTGCTCAAGGAGATGGTCAATGGCATGGTGACCACGGTGCGGCTGGTGCATGAGGATGGCAACATGCGACTGGTCGGTGCCATTGGTCTGAACGATGTCGTGCTCACCGGGCAGGAGATGTTGCCGCTCGACCTGTGCCTGTGTGGTACCGCGCTATCACCCGGCGACATGCTGTGCGAGCATTCCGAGCGCTATTGCGTGCGTCAGCTGGGGCGCAACATGTTTGGTCCTGACGAGGTCGAGCGGGTGACGGTGCCGCTTGATTATCACGGCGATGCACTGGGCTTCTACCATGTCTACGTGAGCAAGCCGGGCATCTCCGGACGCGAGGACATCCTGGAGTTGCTCAAGACCGTGGGTAGCCACCTGGGGATGGCGGTTGCCAAGCAGCGTTCGGATCACGAGGCGCGGCGTCTGTCTATTGTCGAAGAGCGCACGGCACTGGCGCATGAATTGCATGATTCTTTGGCACAGACCCTGGCCAGCCTGCGATTTCAGGTCCGCATGCTGCAGGATGTATTACGTAGCGGCGACACCGAGGCGGCTTGCAACGATCTGGCACGTATCAGCAATGGCCTGGACGAGGCTCACACCGAGCTGCGTGAATTGCTGCACAGCTTCCGCGCGCCGGTCGGTCAACGGGGCCTCACCCAGGCGCTGCGAGCGCTGGTCGAGCGTTTCCAGCAGGAGAGCGGTATCCAGGGCTTCTTTCAGGTAGTCTGTCGCGAACCCTATCTGAGCTCGGCCGAAGAGATGCAGATTCTGCGCATTGCCCAGGAGGCCCTGGCGAATATCCGCAAGCACGCAAAGGCGCATACGGTGCGGGTGTTGCTCAATTGTCAGGCCGACGGTGGCTTGGTGCTGTTGATCGAGGACGATGGTGTGGGCTTCGACAATGCCCGGCGGCATGGCAGGCCGGGCGAACACATCGGTTTGGCGATTATGGAGGAACGCGCACAGCGTCTGGGCGGTACCTTGCGTATCGAGAGTGAGTTGGGCGAGGGCACCCGTCTCGAGCTGTGTTACAAGCCGGCGATGCGCAAGGACGAGCAGTCCAGGCGCTGGCTGGTCTGATCCGAGGTCCGGAGGTACGATGAAGGTCCTGTTGATCGATGATCATGCTTTGTTCCGTATGGGGTTGCGCGAACTGCTGGAGCGGCGCGGCATCCAGGTGGTGGCGGCAGAAGGCTGCTGCGAGCAGGGGGTCGTCCTGGTCGGGGAGCTGGAGCCGGACGTAGTGCTGCTGGATATGCGCATGCCCGAGATGAGTGGCATCGAGATGTTGCGCGCACTGCGCGAGGGTGGTCAGCGCATGTCAATCGTGATGTTAACCACCAGCCGTGACGAGCAGGACGTGGTGCAGTCCCTGCAGGCCGGCGCCAACGGCTATCTGCTCAAGGACATGGAACCCGATTCGTTGATTCGGGCGCTGGAAGACATCGTGGCAGGACAGACGGTGGTCGCCCCCGAATTGGCCACGGTGCTGGCGCGTGCGGTGCAGGGTGAGGTGGCACGTCCCGATAACGAGGTCGAACGCCAGTTCAGCGAGCTGACCCCGCGTGAGCACGAGATCCTCTGCCTGCTGGCCGAGGGACAGAGCAACAAGGTGATCGCACGCAATCTGGGAATCTCGGATGGCACAGTCAAGCTGCACGTGAAAGCCATATTGCGCAAGCTGGAGGTGCACTCCAGGGTCGAGGCGGCTGTGCTCGCTGTCGAACACAGCCTGTGCAACCGGAATGGAAAGAATTGAGGTCCTTCGGAGAAAAGAGAAGATTCAGTCCTTGCTCAGGAAGGCGGACTCGATGACCACCGGCTCCACCGGTACATCTGAGTGGCCGGCGCGACTGGTGGTGGGTATGCCCTTGATCTTGTCGATCACATCCATGCCATCAACCACGCACCCAAACACGCAATAGCCCCAGCCATCCTGTCCAGGATAGTCGAGGAACTTGTTTTCGGCCACGTTGATGAAGAATTGCGAGCTGGCCGAGTGTGGTTGCATGGTTCGGGCCATCGCGATGGTACCAACTTTGTTGCTCAGGCCATTGTTGGCCTCATTCTCGATAGGATCGCGCGTCGCCTTCTGCATCATGTCGGACATGAAACCACCACCCTGGATCATGAAGTTGTCGATCACGCGGTGAAAGATGGTGCCATCGTAGAAATCGTCGTGCACGTATTGCTCGAAGTTCTCGCAGGTCTTTGGGGCGGCCTCATGGTTCAGTTCGATGACGATGTCACCCAGGCTGGTCTTCAAAGTAATCACGGAATCTTCCTCGCTTGAATGTCAGGGGCCTCTTGGCCTGGAGGCGCGCATTCTCGGGGATATGCAGGGGAAAATCCATTGCCAGGCATGTGAAAACCGTCAGGAAGTGCCAAGCGTGCCGGGATCTGTTCATTGCAGGCGGAATACTACCGGCAGGCGGATTTCGCGGTCGGCCTCGTTCATCGCATCAGGTGGAGGGCGGAAGGGAGATGTGCGGCGAACCGTCTCCAGCGTCGCGCGGTCGAGGCGTGGTTGGCCAGAGGATTCGAGTACGCGCACCTGCTCGAAGTGACCGTCGCTGGCAATGTGGAAGCCGATCAGGACGCGGCCTTCCTCGCGCCTTCTTCGTGACAGGCGTGGATAGTGTCGATTTTGCTTGATCGCGGTTGCCAGATCGGCGAGGTAGCGCGTGCGGGCAGTCGCCATCTGCGAGGTTGCCTTCTTTGGACTGGAATGGGCCGTCGTGGCTGGAAGAGATGCGGTCTGCCGGTTCGGCTTTCCTGTGTGATCAGGAGGTGAGGCAGCCGGGGGGGCGGGAGTGCGGATGGCCCGGGGTTGTGGCGATGGCAGGCGGATCGGTCTGGTGGGCTTGCGAGTAGGCTTTGGCGGGGTGGTCTCCGGTTGTGGTGTCTTGGCAGATAGGGAAGCCGGTGCCGGGCGGGGTGTCCGTTCGTTGAGCGGCGAGGGACGTAGTGGAGGGATGTCGCTCGTCGGTCGGGTATCCGGGGGAGTACTCACCGCAGCCGGCACCAGTCGAACATCCACCACGGTGTTCGCACTGGCGGTCCGGAGCGGGCCTTTGTCGAGCCGGAGTAGGTAGAGCAGGGTGCCGTGCAGCAGTATCGAGACGACCAGGGTGAGCGCCAGCCGATGGTCCAGGACGTCTTTCACGCCAGCCAGGTTACTCGGCAGGCACCGAAGAGGCCGTGAATGTCTGGGTCATCATCTGTAGATCATCTGCGTCGGATCTTCTCGATGATCACCGGTTCTACCGGCACATCGGCACGTCCGTTGCGGTGGGCGGTTGGTGCCCGGGCGATGGCATCCACCACATCCATGCCGTCGATCACCTTGCCGAACACCGCGTAGCCCCAGCCATCGAAGCTGGGATAGTCGAGATTCGGATTGTCGCGATGGTTGATGAAGAATTGTGAAGTGGCCGAATGCGGGTCGCGGGTGCGTGCCATGGCGATGCTGCCACGCATGTTTTTCAGGCCATTCTTTGCCTCGTTCTCGACCGGTGAATGGGTGGGTTTCTTGGCCAGGTCGGGCGTCAGACCACCTCCCTGGATCATGAAGCCTGGGATCACCCTGTGGAAAATGGTGCTGTCGTAGAAGCCTTCGTCTACATAACGCAGAAAGTTGGCCACAGTTTTTGGTGCCTTTTCGGTATTCAGGCGCAGGGTGATGTCGCCTTCACTGGTCTCCATGACCAGGTCTACCGAGTCGGCAGCCTGTAGGGTGGCGGCGAAAAAGAAGGACAGGAGCGTGAGTAACAGTTTCTTCATGATGATCTCGAGATTTTCGAATGACTCAGCGCCAAGTTTAATGGTTGCGTGGGGAGGGCGGAAGGCGTGTCTCGGTTTACGGTGAGGACGTGGTTCCCATGGGTGAGTCCTTCCTTGGGCTGAATATTCGCTAGAATTCCTCCTTTTCACAGTACGGTAGAGCCCATGCTCAAGATTCACAACGACCTGATGCGCAGCAAGGAAGTCTTCGAACCGCTCGAGCCTGGCAAGGTGCGGATGTATGTCTGTGGCATGACGGTTTATGACTTGTGTCATCTGGGACATGCGCGGGTGATGGTGGTGTTCGATGTGGTCTATCGCTACCTGAAGGCGCTGGGTTTCGATGTGACCTATGTGCGCAATATCACCGATATCGACGACAAGATCATCGCGCGGGCCAATGAGCGTGGCGAACCTTTTACCGAGCTGACCGAGCGTTTCATTGTGGCCATGCGTGAAGATGCCGCAGTGCTGGGGGTGCTTCCGCCCGATCTGGAGCCGCGTGCCACCGAGCATCTGCCGGGTATCATTGCCATGATCGAGCAGCTGATCGAGCGCGGCCATGCCTACGTGGCGGATAACGGTGATGTGTATTACGACGTGCGCAGCTTTCCCGAGTACGGCAAGCTCTCGGGCAAGTCGATCGACGACCTGGAAGCGGGTGCGCGGGTCGAGCCGGGCGAGGGCAAGCGCGACCCCCTGGACTTTGCCCTGTGGAAGGCGGCCAAGCCGGGTGAGCCGGCCTGGGATTCGCCCTGGGGAAGCGGACGGCCGGGCTGGCACATCGAGTGCTCGGCCATGTCCACCGAGGCGTTGGGCGATACCTTCGACATTCACGGTGGCGGTGCCGACCTGACCTTTCCGCACCATGAAAACGAGATCGCCCAGTCGGAAGGTGCCACCGGTCACCCTTTCGTGCGTTACTGGATGCACAACGGCTTCGTGCGCATCAACGACGAGAAGATGTCCAAATCGCTGGGCAACTTCTTCACTGTGCGCGAGATCCTGGAGCGCTATCGTCCCGAGGCAGTGCGCTATTTCGTCCTCACCAGCCAGTACCGCAGCCCGCTCAATTACGACGATACCCAGCTCGACCAGGCGGGCGCGGCGCTCACCCGCTTCTACACCTCCTTGCGCGGTCTGCCGGAGAGCGAGCCCGCCGGTGCCGATGCCTTCGAGGCGCGTTTTCACGCCGCCATGCAGGACGACTTCAATACCCCCGAGGCCTTGGCGGTGATGTTCGACCTGGTGCGCGAGATCAACCGGTTGCGCCAGGACGATCCACTGGCAGCTGCCGGCCTGGCTGGGGCCCTGCGCCGCATGGGCGATGTGCTGGGCATCCTGCAGGAAGATCCCGAGACCTGGTTGCGTGGTGACAGCGTGGACGACGGCCTGGACGATGCCGAGATCGAGGCGTTGATCGTGCAGCGCGCCCAGGCCAAGGCAGAGAAGGACTGGATCGAGGCCGACCGCATCCGCGACCAGTTGCAGCAGGCCGGCATCGTGCTCGAGGACGGACCCGGCGCCACCACCTGGCGGAGGGCCTGAGATGAATGCGCCACGCAAGCGGGTCTTCCGCATCTTCTGGCGGGACTATGTCACCGGGGAAGGGGTCTCATCCAGCGAGCCCGAGTTGCTTGCCGGCGAGCACATTGCGCCACTGGCCGAGCGCCTGCTGGTCGCGCCGGACAATTACATCGGCGTGATCGATACCAATGAGCTCGTTCTTCAGGTCTGGTGCGCCGAGGCAGATGGGTCCGTACAGCTCGAGCTGCTCTACCCCGAGGATGGCGGCATGCTGCACCTGAGCCTGCCGCTGGCCGAGGTGCTGGCACTGCTCGGGCGTTTGCCGCAGGAGTTCGATGAATTGCTGCTGCCTGGCGCGCAGTTCCGCATGAATGGCTCCTGAGCATTCGATCGTGTGCGTGATCGGTGGGGTGACCCCGTTGAATCTGCTCCGTTGCCTTGTGAGCCGAGGACGCTATGCTGCCGAGACGGTTTCATTCGGGGATGAAGGGCAATGGGCGATGTGATGGGTGTACTGGTCGATGATCAACCACAACTGGAGTTCGATCGTGACCGACCGGTACCCCAGGAGCATCTCGAGCATCTTGCCCTGATGGATCACAAGATGGATGGTGGCATCGTGCTCGAAGGTCAGGCCTTTGCCGAGCCGGACCTGGATGCGCGCACCCGCTTTGTCGCAGCCAATCTGGCCAATGCCCTGGCCAAGGGAAAGGACAATCTGGCTATGGCGCTGACCACCTGGCTGGGCGTGCGTCGCCCGGATCTCAAGCAGGTGAAGATCACCAGTGGCGAGCTGGGGTTCACCGTCGATCTCGATTGTGAATCGTCCTATCGGCATTCTGAACACGAGCCTCAGGTTGTGCAGTTTCATCCGTGCCCGCCAACCCGGCACTGAATTCTTCTGGTTGTGTCCCGATCTTTTTTGCGGCCTGAAATAAGGCTGTCAGCGGTCCGATGTCTGTTCGGCCAAGTGATGAAAACTGGCCAGGCGATCCGGGTGGATGCGGCTTGCCTCCAGTGCCTCGCGTACCGCGCAGCCGGGTTCGTGCCGGTGGGTGCAGTCGCTGAAGCGGCATTGCCCCTTGAGTGTGCGCAGCTCGGGAAAGCCGTCTTCCAGCTCCTGACGCGTCAGCCGACTGAGCCGAAAGCTGCGCACGCCGGGCGAGTCGATGATCTCACCGCCGCCTTCCAGTGCATGGAGGGTGGCGGCCGAGGTGGTGTGACGACCGAGCCCGGTTGCATCGGAGAGCTCGCCTTCGAGCAGCTCGGTGCCTGGGAGTAGTGCGTTGATCAGTGAGGACTTGCCCACTCCCGACTGGCCGACCAGGATGCTGGTGTGCCCACGCAGTAGTTCGAACAAGGGTTCCAGGCCCTGTGTCGTCTTGGCACTGACCTGGATCAGGGTGGCCAGGTTTTCGTAGTGGGAGAAATGCTGGCGAAAGGTGGTGCGTTCGACGTCATCGAGTAAATCTGTCTTGTTCAGACAGAGCGCGCTGCGTACGCCGATACGCTCGGCGGTGATCAGATACTGGTCGAGCAGGAAGCCGGTGGGCTCCGGTCGTGGAGCCAGCACTACCACCAGTTGGCTGATATTGGCGGCGATAGGCTTGTCGTGTTCGGCATGATCCTGCCGTGAGAGCACGGTGTTGCGTTCGAGCAGGGCCACCACCACGCCAGCGTCACCATCCACGGGCTGCCAGAGTACGCGATCGCCACACACGATCTCGCCCAGGTTCTGGCGAAACAGGCAGTGCACGGCCTCGCCGTCCGGTCCGCGCACCAGCAGGCTGCGACCGTGGCGCACGATGACGCATCCCTCCACCGCTGGATTGGCCGGATCCTTGCTGAGCAAGGATTCGGCGCGGGCATCTGCCAGTTGTCGCCGTTGTTCCTGAATGCGCGTGATGCGCGCCCGCTGCTGTTTGCTGAGCTTGCGACGCGACATCGTCAGGCGTTGCGCAAAGTCATTTGTCGAAGTGATAGTAGGTGTCGTTCAGGTACCTGACTACCGTGGCTATGTCCTCGTCGAACAGGCGGGTATTGATGTTGGCATCACAACGCCTCACCTGGGCTTCGAGTTGCTGCAGGTTCTGCATGCGGTGGTTGGGACGGATGTAAACGCGTTCGTCATGACAACCGGAACATTTTCCCTTGATGAAACGGGCGGTATCGAAATCGGCCAGCGCGGGGCCTGCCGCGAGCAGGGTGGTGAGTGGTAATGAGAGCAGAAAGGGCTTCATTGTCGTATGGCTCCTTGGCGTGCGAAGTCGATTTGCGCTTCGGGAATCGACTTCTGTAAGTCATGGTCCCCTTGCCATATTGTACTCGCGTCGTACCGTCGGATATTGAGGGATTCCCTACTATGACCCCGCGGCATGGTACGCAGCTCCGATCGTTCGGATCGTCCATATTCGGAAGAATACTTCGAGCTGTTTGCATTCTACGGCGTAACTTCTAGCAGGCTGCTGAAATTCGCCAACTGAGGTGGGAGATAGCCGGTAAGGCAGGAAGAAGGACAAGCGACACGGTGCGAGGCCCGGATATTCAGCAAGATCCCCTGTTCAGTACGGTCAGCCCGGAATCGCAGGCGCCGAAGGACCATCTGTTGCACTGGTTTGTCGGCTTCTCAGAGAGCCAGGGCACAGCTGGCCTGTCTGGGGCATCTGCTGATGGAAAACCGGAATGGCCTGGTCGTGGATGCCCAGATCACGCAGGCAACGGGCGCCGCTGAGCGCGGACAAGAACTACGACACCAGGGGCTGTGTGGATGCACTGCGTTGCGCCAACGCGACACCGGATGTCGCACAGAACACGAGCAACCGTTCACCGGCCATCGATGGACGCACCTCCCGCCATTCGGGCTACGCCATGAGTCAACGGTTCCGCAAGCGGATCGAGGAATGCTTCGGCTGGGCCGGGGTCATCGGCGGGATGCGCAAGAGCCGCCTTGCGGGACGAGAGAAGCTGAACTTCCCGTTCGTGCTGACCCTGTCCGCCTGCAACCTGGTTCGCCTGCGCAATTCGGGGATGGCGGTATGTCGATGGTTGAGCTTCAAGGGATTGGTGTACCTGGAAACAGGCGAATCGGGCCAGATTGGCCAATTTCCCGGCCAGAAGGCAGGAGCCACCGTGCTTCATCTTCTGCTGGCCGCCAGAAAGGTACCTTCAGTCGGGTTATTTTCAACGGCCTGCTGATACAGTGACCTGGCCAGGAGGATCTCGAAGGAATAACCACGTGCCAGCCGATTCATTGCTTGAATGACGCCATTCATGGCCAAGGTGTAATCGTTGGCAATGGGACATTCGAAATAATTGAATATGTCCTTGTGATGCTGAATCTGCCATATTGGCCACTGGCCCGTAATATTTCCTGAAGTCCTGTGGGAATGGGGTCCTTCCAGTTCTGGAAGGCTTTTTCTCCAGCCGCCCGATTGGGTACATCGTAGATGCTGAAGAACGCTTCTTCGATGGTCAGCGCCAAATACAGTTCTGGGTAGTGCTTTCTTGATGTATTCGATATTCTCAAGATTTTTCCCTGTCCTGTTGTGTTCGCCTCGAAACAACGACCATCGAAAATACTTTATTCGGTCTTACACTATCTTCCGCAGTTCATCGAGCTTCGAAGAAGCCTCTTTCACCACGTGAAAATGGTCAATGACTATGCGGGCGTCAGAGAGTTACTGGCCGATGACCACCTCTGTATAGCTTCCATACTGTCCTTGAGTCTCTGAAAATAGTTGGTCAGGTGCGCCTTCATGTCGTACCCCGCATTGGGGTTCTGTATGTCGGTGATATGGGTGTTCTTGTCGTAGACGTGAAGGGCGGTGGCGATCTGCCCGGGATCATTGGCGAAATCGATCACGAAGGTCTTGATCCTTGCCGGGATGGGTGTGGTTGAGACCGGAAGGTGTCTGCACCGCCTCCACGCCGGATATCTTCTTGTCCAGATACATAGCCACCAGCATGACCTGGTATTCCGGCGTATCGAACACCCTGCGCAGATCCCGGCCATGGGTGCCCGGGTTCATTTCTGAGCCGGACAATGGCCGTTGTAGAATCCCTGCATCTTTGCTTTCACCGAGGAAACCGGTATGCGCGCCGACGAGAACAACCTGATCTGGATCGATTTGGAGATGACCGGTTTGGACACCGGTCGTGATCACATCATCGAGATCGCCACCGTGGTCACCGATGTCGATCTGAATGTCCTTGCCGAGGGGCCGGTGATCGCCATCTACCAACCGAGCGTGGTGATGGATGCCATGGACGAGTGGAACACACGTCAGCATGGCCAGTCGGGGCTGATGCGGCGGGTGCGCGAGAGCCGCCACTCGGTAGCCGATGCCGAGCGTGAGACCCTGGCCTTCCTGCGTCGATGGGTGCCCAAGGGAAAGTCACCTATGTGCGGCAATTCCATCTGCCAGGACCGGCGTTTCATGGCACGCTTGATGCCGGAGCTGGAAGACTATTTTCACTATCGCAACCTGGATGTCTCGACACTCAAGGAGCTGGCCCGGTGCTGGGCGCCTGCAGTGTATGAGGGCTTCAAGAAGGATTCGTCGCATCTGGCGCTGGACGACATCGAGGATTCCATTGCCGAGTTGCGCCACTACCGCGAGCATTTCCTCAAGGTTTGAGCCGTGCTTGCAGCCGGGCCAGTGCCCAGGTCACATGCTCGCGAACCAGCGGGGAGGGATGGTCGGTACGTACCCGCAGCGCACTCCCGGCAGCCGCATCTCCGCTGTTCCCCAGCGCCACTGCAACATTGCGCAGCCAGCGTTCATGACCGATGCGGCGGATGGCTGAACCCTCGGTGTGGCTTAGAAAGGTGGCCTCATCCCAGGCAAACAGCTCGGCGAGGGTGGCAGTGTCCAGGTTGTGGCGCGGCAGAAAATCGGCTTCGGTAGTGTCATTGGCAAAGCCGTTCCACGGGCAGCAGAGCTGGCAGTCGTCGCAACCGTAGATACGGTTGCCCATCAGCGGGCGCAATGCCTCGGGAATCGGGCCGTGCAGCTCGATGGTGAGATAGGAGATGCAGCGCCGTGCATCGACCTGATAGGGCGCAACGATGGCGCGGGTAGGGCAGATGTCGATGCAGGCGGTGCACTCACCACAGTGGTCGCTCACCGGGCTGTCCACCGGCAGCGGCAGGTCGGTGTAGAGCTCGCCCAGGAAGAACCAGCTGCCGGCATCGCGCGAGAGGATGTTCGAATGCTTGCCGACCCAGCCCAGGCCGGCCTTCTGCGCGATGGCCTTCTCCATCACCGGCGCGCTGTCGGTGAATACCCGATAGCCGAAATTGCCGATCTCGTCGGCGATGCGTTGTGCCAGTTTCTTGAGACGGGCACGCAACACCTTGTGATAGTCGCGTCCCAGGGCATAGCGTGAAATAAAGGCAGCGGCCGGGTCGCGCAGTACGCTGCCCGGGTCAGGTTCGGGTGGGCGGTAGTCCAGGCGCACGCTGATGATGCGCAGGGTGCCGGGCACCAGTGCGGCCGGGCGGGTGCGCTTGCTGCCGTGACGGTGCATGTAGTCCATCGTGCCGTGGTAGCCTTTGGCCAGCCAGCTGTGCAGATGGTGCTCGGCCTCGGTGAGGTCGGTATCGCAGATGCCGACCGCGCCGAAGCCCAGTTCGTGGCCCCATTGCTTGATGCGCCGGGACAGTTGCGCGTAGTCGATATCGCTACCTTGGCTCATGGAGCACACTTTACCCAAATGCAATATCGCGTGATGCCAAAGACCGAGACCCTGCCGGCGGCACTGTATACCGCTGATCAGGTGCGCGCGCTCGACCGCCAGGCCATCGAGCGTTTCGGCATCCCCGGCGCCGAGCTGATGCAACGTGCTGGTGAAGCGGCCTTTGCCCTGGCGCGCGAACGCTGGCCGGAGGCGCGGTGCTGGTGCGTATTGTGCGGTACCGGTAACAACGGAGGCGACGGTTTCGTGGTCGCGCGGCTGGCGGCCGAGGCCGGTCTCGAGGTGCGGGTGATCCAGCTCGGAGAGCGCGAGCGCATCGTCGGTGACGCCCGGCTGTACGCTGATCGCTGGGCGGCGCTCGATCGGCCCTGGATGGAGTTCGATGGGGCCCTGCCGCGCGATTGTGACCTCCTGATCGATGCCCTGCTCGGCACTGGCCTGGACCGCGAGCTGGGCGGGGCCTGGCGCGTGGCAGTGGAAGCGATCAATGCCCATTCGGCACCGGTGTTGGCGGTGGACATTCCCACTGGCCTGGATGCCGACCGTGGGGTGGTGCTGGGCGTGGCGGTACGTGCTGCCGCGACCATCAGTTTCATCGGTCTCAAGCGCGGCCTGTTCACCGGCGAGGCTCCCGATTGCTGCGGCGAGGTGTTCTTCGATGCCCTTGATGTGCCGGCGGCCATCTACGCCAGCCAGATTCTCGGCGTGCGGCGCATCGACTGGACCCGTGAGGTGACCCGTCTGCGCCCGAGGCGGCGCACGGCGCACAAGGGTGATTTCGGGCATGTGCTGGTCGTCGGTGGTGATCATGGCTTCGGCGGCGCGGCGCATCTGGCGGGCGAGGCGGCAGCACGAGTCGGCGCCGGGCTGGTCAGCCTGGCCACGCGCAAGCGCCATGTTGCGGCCGTTCTCGCCGCCCGGCCCGAGTTGATGGCGTATGCCGTCATGGGGCACGACTCCCTGCGGGGCCTGTTGTCGCGGGCCTCCGTGCTGGTGCTGGGACCGGGGTTGGGGCGTCGTGGTTGGGGGGATGCGCTGTACCATGTTGGTATCGACTGGCCAGGGCCGCAGGTGATCGATGCTGATGCGCTCGACCGGTTGGCCGAGAAACCGCCCAAACCCCGCGATGACCGGGTGCTCACGCCACACCCGGGTGAGGCCGCAAGGCTGCTGGGGTGGGATACCGTCGAGGTGCAGGCGGATCGCTTTGCCGCGGTCGAGGTGTTGCAGCGGCGTTATGGTGGCATCGTGGTGCTCAAGGGAGCGGGTACGCTGGTTCTCGGGCTGGGGCGACGTCCGGTGGCGGTGTGCAGTGACGGTAATCCCGGGATGGCCAGCGGTGGCATGGGCGATGTGCTGGCGGGGGTGATCGGCGGCCTGATCGCGCAGGGGTGGATGCCGGAAGAGGCGGCCGAGCTCGGCGTCTGCCTGCATGCCGCAGCGGCTGACCGGGCCGTGGCCCGCGAGGGGGAGGGCGGCCTGCTCGCCAGCGATCTGATGCCACACCTGCGGCGCCTGGTGAACCCGGTATGATCGAACGCCTGTTGCATGGCGAGGAAGAGCAGATCGCCTTCGGCGTGCGTCTGGGGCGGGCGCTCGGACCACGTGCGCTGGTCTTTCTCGAGGGGGACATGGGGGCTGGCAAGACCACCCTGGTGCGTGGCCTGCTGCGCGCGCGTGGCCATTCCGGTGCGGTCAAGAGTCCGACTTATACCCTGGTCGAGCCTTATGATTTGCCGGGCTGCGCTTGTTATCACCTCGATCTCTACCGTCTGGGCGATCCCGAGGAACTGGAATACCTGGGCCTGCGCGAGATGTTGTCCGTGTCGGCCCTGGTACTGGTCGAATGGCCGGATCGGGGTGCAGGTTGGTTGCCGGATCCGGATCTGTGCCTCACGCTGTCCTATGCCGAAGATGGCGCAGCGCGGCGGGTGCATCTGGAGGCCAGTACGGAGCGGGGACGTACGGTGATTTCAGCGTTTTCTGGTGGATAACTCGATCGTTTTCTGAGAAACATTTCTTATCCAAATGTTTTTTATGGAATTTGAAAAAATGTTGTGCTAATTTTCTGGCATCTTGGGAGATCGAGGTGAGGGAATCCATGCGATACAGCCTGCGTATCGTTTGTCTGCTCCTGTTGTTGCCCCTCTCGGCCCTGGCCGCGCAGGTCAAGGGTGTGCGCCTCTGGACCGCACCAGACCATACCCGTCTGGTGTTCGACATCGACCAGCCGATCGAATACAAGATCTTTTCGTTGAGTGCCCCCGATCGCTTGGTCATCGACCTGCATGATGTCCGTGCAGGTGAACGGTTCACGTCCAGCAGATTGTCCAATCGTTACGTACGTGGTGTGCGGCACGCGCAGCGCAAGGATGGCACCCTGCGGGTAGTGTTGGATCTCGAACAGGCCATGTGGATGCGGCCCAAGAGTTTCCTGCTCAAGCCCAGCACGGGCCATGGCCATCGTCTTGTGATCGACCTGTATGGAAAGGGCACTGGCCGTCCGCGAGTGGCCAAGAGTGCGCGGGATATCAAACAGGGGCGTAACGTAGTGGTTGCGGTCGATGCCGGGCATGGTGGGGAAGATCCGGGTGCGCTGGGTTCGACTCACCGTACCCGGGAGAAGGATGTCACCCTGCAGATTGCCCTGCGTCTCAAGCACGTGATCGATGCCCTGCCTGGTATGCGTGCGGTGCTCACTCGCAGTGGCGATTACTACGTGGGTTTGCGCAAGCGCATGCAGCTGGCGCGTCGGCACAAGGCTGATCTGTTCGTCTCGATTCATGCCGATGCCTTCCGTGACAAGCGGGTGCGTGGTTCCTCGGTCTTTGTGTTGTCCAATCGTGGCGCATCCAGCGAGGCAGCACGCTGGCTGGCCGCGCGCGAGAATGCTGCTGACCTGGTCGGCGGGGTGAGTCTGGACGACAAGGACGAGATGCTCGCCTCGGTGCTGCTCGATCTGTCTCAATCGGCGGCACAAGAGGCGAGTCTGGCCGCTGCGCAGCAGGTCTATCGCAATTTAGCCAAGCTGGGCAAAGTCCATGCGCGCCGTATTCAGCGTGCCGGGTTCATGGTACTCAAGGCACCTGATATCCCCTCCATGCTGATCGAGACTGGCTTCATCTCCAATCCCACCGAGGAACGGAAACTGCGCAGCCCGGTCTACCAGCGCAAGCTGGCAAGGGCCATTGCCCGTGGAGTGGAGCGTTATTTTCATTTCGCACCACCACCCGGCACTCTGATCGCCAAGCTGGAACGCAAGCACAAGTCGCGTAAACACGTGATCGCACGTGGCGAGACACTCTCCATGATCGCCAGCCGCTATCGGGTGAACCTGGGGGAGCTGCGCCATGTCAATCGCATCGAGAACGACAGGCGCATCCGCATTGGTCAGGTGCTGCGCATTCCCGAGATCTGAGACAATCCGTCTGTGCATTTCTTGTATCGGCGCGGAATAATTGTCCGCCGTCGTCGTCTTCCTTGCGCAGGTCAGGTGATGTTTCCGCCTGAACGCCGCACGAGGATTTGATGTAAAGAGATATCGAGAATGAGAAGAATGTTGTTGGCGCTGGTGTTGCTGGTATCCGGCTTGGGGATGGCCGGAGATATGCACCGGATCGTGTTCCATGTGGACAGTAACGATCCCAAGAAGATGAATATCACGCTCAATAATGCTGCCAACTTGAACAAGTACTATCAGGACAGGGGCGAAGAGGTGCAGATCGAGATCGTCACCTACGGCCCCGGTCTGGTGATGCTTCACGCCAAGAAGTCGCCGGTGAAAGGCCGTATCGCCTCCTTTGCGCAGAACTTCGACAACGTCAGCTTCAAGGTTTGCGCCAACACTGTGAAGAAGATGAAGAAAGAGTCTGGCAGGGATGTCCCTCTGCTGCCGCAGGCCGAGATTGTGGCATCCGGTGTCATGCATCTGGTCAAGCGTCAGGAAGAGGGTTGGTCTTATATCCGGCCCTGAACAGCTTTCCTTTCGTCATGGCAACCCGGTTTCCACTGTGTGTGTGGCCGGGTTCTGTTTTCATGGCATCATAGACTCATGACGCCCCGTATTTGTCAGCTTCCCTCGCAACTAGTCAACCAGATCGCCGCTGGTGAGGTGGTTGAGCGGCCCGGGTCGGTGATCAAGGAGCTGGTGGAGAACAGCCTGGATGCCGGCGCGCGGCGCATTGATGTGGATATCAAACAGGGCGGGCTCAGGCGCATGCGAGTGATGGATGACGGGCATGGTCTGCATCCGGAAGACATGCCGTTGGCCCTGGCACGACACGCTACCAGCAAGGTCGCCTCGTTAGAGGATCTCGAGCGTATCGCCAGCATGGGCTTTCGTGGCGAGGCGCTGCCCAGCATCGCTTCGGTTTCTCGCCTGAGCTTGGTTTCGCGTGAGCGTGGTGCTGAGCATGCCTGGCAGCTGAATGCCGAGGCCAAGGCCCCGGTGCCCGCCGCACACCCCGAGGGCACCACGGTCGATGTCCGCGATCTGTTCTGGAACACGCCAGCACGGCGTAAGTTCCTGCGTACCGAGAAGACTGAGTTCGGCTACATCGAGCAGGTGGTGCGCCGGTTGGCGCTGGCGCGTCCGACGATTGCCTTCCGATTGACGCACAATGGTCGTGAGGTGTTCGTCACGCATCCTGCCGAGGATCACGCGGGACAGAAGCGGCGCCTTGCCGGCCTGCTGGGGGCGGCTTTCCTGAAGAACGCCCTGTACCTTGAACATGAGGCTGCCGGTCTGTCCCTACATGGCTGGGTGGCGCGCCCTGTGTTTTCACGCGCCCAGGCCGACATGCAGCACTTCTATGTGAACGGTCGTATGGTGCGCGATAAGCTGGTCGCCCACGCGGTGCGCCAAGCCTTCCAGGATGTGCTCTATCACGGCAGGTACCCGGCCTATGTACTGTTTCTCGAGCTCGATCCAGTACTGGTTGACGTAAACGTGCATCCGACCAAGCATGAGGTGCGCTTCCGCGAAGGGCGTCTGGTGCATGATTTCCTGTTTCGCACCCTCCATCAGGTGTTGGCCGAAGAGCGGCCGGGTACGGTATCGCCGCCGGCCGGAGCCGAGTCGCCCGGCGCATCGGTGGTCAGTGCGAGGGAGGATGCCGTATCGTCATCGCCACCGGCACAGCCAGGCCTGAGGCTGGGGGTGGGTGAACGCCGCGACAGTTATGGCTCGGCACTGGCTTGGCAGGCGCCCCTCCCGGCTGTCCCGCCGGAGAACTCGAGCGAAGAGTCGTTGGCTGAGAGTGAGGATGTGCCGCCGCTGGGTTTTGCACTGGCACAGCTGCAAGGGATCTATATCCTGGCGCAGAACGCCTCTGGGCTGGTGTTGGTGGACACGCACGCGGCGCATGAACGCATCACCTACGAGCGTTTCAAGATGGCGAGCGAGGGTGAGGGAATCAAGTCGCAGCCGCTGCTGGTGCCGGTCTTGGTGTCGGTGAGCCGGCGCGAGGCCGAACTGGCCGAGCAGCACGCGGAGACGTTCGCCAGCCTGGGTATGCGGGTCGATCGCATGGGCGAGGAGGTACTGGTGGTACGAGCCTTGCCGGCGCTGTTGCGTGATACCGATACCGAACGCCTGTTGCGTGACGTGCTCTCGGATCTGGCTGTGTACGGTGAAAGCGACCGGGTGCTGGCCTCGGTCAACAAGGTTCTGGCGACTATGGCATGTCATGGCTCGGTGCGTGCCAACCGCCGGTTCACCCGTGAGGAGATGGATGCCCTGTTGCGAGATATCGAGCGCACCGAGCGCTCGGGGCAGTGCAATCATGGGCGGCCGACCTGGGTCCAGCTCTCCATGGCCGAGCTGGATCGATTGTTTCTTCGTGGCCGATGAGCGAGATACTGCCGCCTGCCATTCTGCTGATGGGGCCGACCGCATCGGGAAAGACCGATCTGGCCATGCAGTTGGCCGAACGTCTGCCGGTGGACCTGATCAGTGTCGATTCGGCGATGGTTTATCGTGGCATGGATATCGGAACCGCCAAGCCTTCCCCCGAGGAATTGGCGCGTTGTCCACACCACTTGATCGATATCTGTGATCCGGCCGATCTCTATTCGGCCGAGCGCTTTCGTGTCGATGCCCTGGCTGCCATGGCCGAGATCACCGAGGCTGGACGTGTCCCACTGCTGGTTGGCGGCACCATGCTGTATTTTCGCGCCTTGCAGTACGGGCTTTCACCGCTGCCGGCCTCCGACCCGGTGATACGCGGACGTTTGGAGTCTGAGCTCGCCGAATATGGATTGGTGGCACTGCACGCGCGCCTGCGGTCGGTCGATTCGGTGATCGCCCAGCGTGTCCATCCCAATGACACTCAGCGTACCCTGCGGGCCCTGGAGGTGTTCGAGATCACCGGTCGGCCGTTAAGTACACTTCAGGCTGAACGGGCCGGCGAGGCCATGCCTTGGCGTGCGATCAAGCTGGCGTGCGCACCGACTGAGCGTGAGGTGCTGCATAAGCGCATCGAGCGGCGTTTTCACACCATGCTCGAGGCTGGTTTCGAGGATGAGGTATGTGTCCTGGTGGCGCGTGAGGATCTGTACCCGGAACTTCCGTCCATGCGTTCGGTCGGATACCGGCAGATGTGGGCTTGGTTGCGCGGCGAGTATGAGTATGAGGAGATGGTCCGTTGCACCATCGCCGCGACCCGGCAACTGGCCAAACGCCAGATGACCTGGCTGCGCAGTGAACGGGGTCTGCTCTGGTTGCACGAAACTGGCGATTCTCTTTTGGATCAGGCGATGAACTGCATCGAAAATACTTTGAAGTGACTTGATTTTGGTGCATTGGGCCTTCCCCATAGTGGCTAGACAGGGGTGTGCTATATTGATTCCATGGTCTTGTCTGTACCGGGTCCGGGTCGTCTCTTTTTGTCGCCATTGGAGTTGTCGCGGCCCGGTCTTCCCATTTTTTGACACAACATCAAGCAAAGCCGTCAATACAAATAGAAACAAGGAGTCATGATGATGTCCAAGGGTCAGAGCCTGCAGGATCCCTTTCTGAACACCCTGCGTAAGGAGCGCATTCCGGTATCCATCTTTCTCGTCAATGGCATCAAGCTTCAGGGTACCATCGAGTCGTTCGATCAGTTTGTGCTGTTGCTGAAGAACAGCGTCAGTCAAATGGTTTACAAGCACGCGATTTCCACTGTGGTGCCAGCGCGTAACGTACGGCTCCAGCAGGTCAAGGCCGGCGAAGACGAGGATGATTGATTCTGGCAGCCCGTAATGTCCATCTGCTGTCATTCCCCGACGGGCTTGGCGGCTGCCGCGTGGCCCCTTGTCGTTTGCTGACTGGCCGCTGACGATGTTTGAGCGCCCACAGCGCGGTGAGCGTGCCATCCTGGTTCATGTGGCCTTTCACGGGGCACCCGATCCCGATGCCCTGTGTGAGTTCTCGGAGTTGGTGGTCTCTGCCGGGGCCGAACCGCAGGTGCTGGTGACCACCCAACGCCGTGTCCCGAATCGACGTTTCTTCGTGGGGACGGGAAAGGCGGAGGAGATCCGTGCCGAGGTGCTGGCCCACGAAGCGCAGTTGGTGGTCTTCGATCACGAACTCTCGCCTGGCCAGGAGCGCAATCTCGAACGCTTGTTCGAATGCCGTGTGCTCGACCGCACCGGTCTGATTCTCGATATCTTCGCCCAGCGTGCATGTTCGCACGAAGGCAAACTGCAAGTGGAACTGGCGCAGTTGCGTCACCTGTCCACCCGTCTGGTCCGTGGCTGGACACACCTTGAGCGCCAGAAGGGTGGTATCGGCCTGCGTGGCCCGGGCGAGACCCAGCTGGAGACCGACCGGCGCCTGATCGGTCAGCGCATCGACCAGATCCTCCGGCGTCTGGCGCGGGTGGAAAGCCAGCGTGCCCAGGGTCGGCGTGCCCGCCTGCGTGCGGAGACGCCGACCGTTTCTCTGGTCGGTTACACCAACGCTGGCAAGTCCACCCTGTTCAACCGTCTGACCGATGCCCATGTCTATGCGCAGGACCAGCTGTTTGTCACTCTGGATCCGACCCTGCGTCGGCTGGCGCTGGACGGGTGCCCTTCGGTGGTACTGGCCGACACCGTCGGTTTCGTCTCGCGTCTGCCCCACGACCTCGTGGCAGCCTTTCGCAGTACCCTGCAGGAGACGGCCGAGGCCGATCTCTTGCTTCATGTGATCGATGCCTCCAGCCCGCGCCGTGCCGAGAACATCGCCGAGGTCGAGGATGTGTTGTCGCAGATCGGCGCACTGGATGTGCCGCGTTTGAACATCTACAACAAGATCGACTGCATCGAGAACACCGAACCACATACCGACTGCGATGCGTCGGGTCGCTCGGTTGCGGTCTGGCTGTCGGCAGCCGATGGTAGTGGATGTGATCTGCTGTCGCAGGTGTTGACCGAGCATTTTTCCGAACAGGCGGTGCGGCGGCGCATCCGTCTGCCGCCAGGACAGGGCAGGCTGCGTGCCCTGTTGTTCGCGCGTGGTCGGGTGCTTGCCGAGCAAGTGACCGATGATGGCGGTTGCAGTCTGGAGGTGGAACTCGCACCACAGGAGTACGAGCGCCTGCGTAAGCACGAGACCTGGTTGGCTGCGCAGTGGCCGGCATTGGGTGAGGACCGGCTTACCGCGTAGCCTGTGTGGAGAAAATGGGCGCGGACAGCATCGTCCGGTGTTGATAGACTTGCGCCTACGATGTTTATTCATTCTTGGAGTCATGCATGGCGTGGAACGAGCCGGGTAATGGCAATCGCGATCCTTGGAACAACAAGGGTGGCGAAGGTCCTCCCGATCTGGACGAAGTCGTCCATAAATTGCGGGACAAGGTTGGTGGCCTGTTTGGTTGGCGTAGTGGAGGCACTGGCGGTGGCCGCGGCGGGTTGGGTATGCTGGGCATGGCCCTGGTCGCGGTGGCGCTGATCGCCGCTGCTATCGACAGTTTCTACATCATTCAGCCTGCCGAGCGTGGTGTAGTGTTACGTTTCGGCGCCTATCATGAGGTGGTTGGTCCGGGGCCACATCTCAAGTTGCCGTTCATCGATAGCTACCAGGCGGTGAATGTCGATCAGATCAACAAGTTCGTGCATCGGGCGCAGATGTTGACCAAGGACGAGAACATCGTCGATGTCACCGTCGAGGTTCAGTTCCGTGTTCAGGACCCGGCCGACTTTCTGTTCCAGGACGCCAATCCGCCACTGACCCTGCGTAATGCCATGGAATCTGCCCTGCGTGAGGTGATCGGCAAGAGCAATCTGGATGAGATCATCACCGAGAATCGCAGCGGCATCGCTCTGTCGGTGCAGAAGGGGACCCAGGACCTGGTCGATCTGTATCGTTCCGGGCTCAAGGTGCTCAACATCAACATTCAGGACGCCAAGCCGCCAGAGGCAGTGCAGGATGCCTTCGCCGACGCCATCAAGGCTCGCGAGGACCGCGAGCGGGTGCAGAATCAGGCACAGGCCTATGCCAATGACGTAGTTCCACGCGCGCGCGGCGCGGCGGCGCGTCTGCTCGAGGATGCCAAGGCCTACAAGGCCAAGGTAGTGGCCGAGGCCGAGGGGGAGTCCAAGCGTTTTCTGGCGTTGCTCGCCGAGTACCAGAAGGCACCGGAGGTGACCCGTGACCGTCTGTATCTTGAGAGTATTCAGGACGTGCTTCAGGGTACTGGCAAGGTGTTGCTGGACGCCAAGGACGGGAACAACCTGACCTATCTGCCGTTGGACCGCTTCTTCAGGCCGGGCGCAGGCAGTGTCGGTATCGACCGGGACGTAGTG
The DNA here is from genome assembly GCA_024510845.1 of Gammaproteobacteria bacterium. GTDB lineage: Bacteria > Pseudomonadota > Gammaproteobacteria > Chromatiales > Chromatiaceae > MONJU. Next base: position 10,464 of record JANEMA010000009.1, on the reverse strand, counting down.
CTGCGTCCACAACAGAGCAACCCGCAGAAGGTGGAACTTCCGGGTGTCGACCGCCTTCCCCGGCGATCAGCCCGTTCGGTCTTCCCGCGCGAGAGAGGTAGTCGCTGATGAATTCCGCCAAGCCGATGTTTCTGTTCGTCCTGCTCGTCGTAGTGGGAGGATTGCTCAATGCCTCCTTTTTCATCGTCAAGGAGAACGAAGTAGCCATGCGCCTGCAACTGGGCGAAATCGTCGATTCCAACTACGATTCGGGCTTGCACTTCAAGACGCCACTGATGCAGAGTGTGAAGATCTTCGACAGGCGTATTCAGACGCTCGACCTGGAACCGGAGCGGTTCCTTACCGTGGAGAAGAAGTTCGTGGTGGTCGATTCCTACGCGAAGTGGCGTATTTCGGACGTTGCGCAGTATTTCCGCTCCACACGTGGCAGTCCCACGCAGACTGCGCGTTTGCTTTCGGCTCGGATCAACGCCGCGCTGCGTGACGAATTCGGCAAGCGCACCATCCGTGAAGTTGTCTCCGGCGAGCGTACCGAGATCATGCGCAAGCTGGCACGGGAAGCTGATATCTCGGCTACCGATCTGGGGGTAGAGATCGTCGATGTGAGGGTCAAGCAAATCGATTTCGAGGAAGCGATCAGCGAGAATATCTATGAGCGCATGCGTACCGAGCGGCATCGTGTGGCCGCTGAACTGCGTGCCGAGGGCGCCGAGGCGGCAGAACGCATCCAGGCCAATGCCGATCGCCAGCGTACCGAGATCCTGGCCAACGCCTATCGCGATGCCGAGTTGCTGCGTGGCGAAGGAGATGCCCAGGCTGCACAGATTTACGCTCAGGCCTTCGACCGTGACCGTGAGTTCTACAATTTCTGGCGCAGTCTCAAGGCATACCGCAAGGTCTTCCGTGACGGCAAGAGCCTGATGGTACTCGATCCTGACTCGGAGTTTTTCCACTATTTCAGGTCGCAACAGCCTCTCAACCCCTGATCGAAGTGGTAGGGCGGGAGGCCTGACCTGCGATCGCGAAGGTTGTTCGGCCGGGGAGATTGGCCGTATTGCCGAAGAGGGAGTGGCAAGAGGTGGAAGACGGTTTGACAGCGGGTTCGGTGGGGCCGTCTGTACTTTGTGTGGGTGATTTGCGAGAATCACCCGCCTTTCGGCGTGTTGCCGAAGGCCTTTCGACCGACCGGCCGGGGTATCCCGGCTTTTTTGTGGAAATTGGCATGTGGTGGCAGGATTTTCTCGCGGCGCTGGGATTGGTGTTCGTGATCGAAGGCGTGCTGCCGTTCCTTTCGCCAGGCGGCTATCGTGACGCAGTACGTCGGCTCGCTGGGTTGGGTGACCAGTGGTTGCGCGCTTTCGGTTTTTGCGCCATGGCATTCGGTGTGCTGCTGTTGTACCTGGTGAGATCATGAACGAACAAGATCGTAGCTGGCTGTTGCCCGAAGGCATCGACGAGTTGTTGCCCGAGCAGGCTGCGGTGCTCGAGGTCCTGCGTCGTCGCCTGCTCGATACCTATCGGAGTTGGGGGTATCGCCTGGTGGTCCCGCCAGTGATCGAATACCTGGATTCGTTACTCGCCGTAGCGGGCAAGGATCTGGAATTCCAGACCTTCCGATTCACCGATCAACTCAGTGGGCGCCAGCTTGGTATTCGTGCCGATATGACGCCGCAGGTAGCGCGCATCGACGCCCACCAGTTGCAACAGCAAGGGGTTACCCGATTGTGTTACATGGGCAGTGTGCTGCGTACCCGGCCGGACGGTTTCTCCTCTTCGCGCAGTCCCTTGCAGATCGGTGCCGAGCTGTACGGACACGCCGGTATCGAATCGGATGCCGAGGTGCTGTGCCTGATGATGGAGACGTTGCATATCGCCGGGCTGTCCGAAATCTATCTCGACCTGGGACATGTCGGCATCTTTCGCGGTCTGGCTCGTCAGGCTGGGTTGGACGGGTGGCAGGAATCCGCCTTGTTCGAGACCCTGCAACGCAAGGCACGGCCCGAGATCAGTGAACTGGTGGCCGGTTTCGATCTGCCGCCCGCGCAGGCCGCCATGTTCGAGGTTCTCGCCGATTTGAATGGTGATGCTGAGGTGCTGAGCAGGGCGTACGAGGCGTTGGCCGAGGCGCCGCAGGACGTGCTGGCGGCAATCGACTACCTGGATGCACTGGGCCGGCAGCTTGCGCACAGCCTGCCGGATATCCCGGTACATTACGATCTGGCCGAACTGCGCGCCTATCACTACCAGACCGGAGTGGTGTTTGCTGCCTTTGTCCCGGGGCAGGGCAACGAGGTGGCGCGCGGTGGTCGCTACGATCATATTGGCGAGAAGTTCGGACGTGCGCGTTCGGCCACCGGCTTCAGTGCTGATATCAAGACGCTGATGTTGCTGGGTGATGTCGGTGTGCTGGCGGAGGAGCCGGCCGTACTCGCGCCGGGGGTCACCGATCCAGCACTCGACGCACGTATCCGCGAATTGCGTGCGTCTGGCCGTGTAGTGGTCCGTGAGCTGCCTGGTCAGGTGATATGCCCGGATGAGGCTGGCATTGGCGAACAGTTGCGACTGGAGGATGGAGACTGGGTGCTGTGTTCGTACGAATGATCGATCAAACTAACATTGGCAGGATAGACAAGTGGGCAAGAACGTAGTCGTTATTGGTACCCAGTGGGGTGATGAAGGCAAGGGCAAGGTTGTGGACCTGCTCACCGATCGAGCGGACGCCGTTGTGCGTTTCCAGGGGGGACACAATGCTGGGCATACCTTGGTGATCGACGGCAAGGAGACGGTGCTGCATCTGATTCCTTCGGGTATCCTGCGCGAGAACGTGCGTTGCCTGATCGGCAATGGTGTGGTGCTTTCGCCCTCGGCGCTCATCGAGGAACTCGAACAGCTCGATCGGATCGGTGTGGATGCACGTTCGCGCATGGGTATCAGCGAGTCTTGCCCGGTGATCCTGCCGTACCATATCGCGCTAGATCAGGCGCGTGAGGTGGCGCGTGGCAAGAAGGCCATCGGTACCACGGGCCGCGGGATCGGCCCCTGTTACGAAGACAAGGTCTCGCGGCGGGGAATCCGTCTGGGCGAGATGCTCGATGCCGATCGTTTCGCCGAGCGTCTGCGTGAGGTGATGGACTATCACAACTTTGCGCTCGAACATTATTTCAAGTTCGACACAGTGGATTACCAGCAGGTACTCGACGAGGTGTTGGCGCAGGCCGAGCAGATCCTGCCACTGGTCGAGGATGTGCCCGGTACCCTGCACCGGTTGCGTGCCGAGGGCAAGAGCGTGATGTTCGAAGGTGCCCAGGGGGCGCTGCTCGATATCGATCATGGCACCTATCCCTACGTGACTTCTTCGACCACTACCGCTGGTGGCGCGGCCAGCGGTAGTGGTGTGGGTCCGCAGGATCTCGACTATGTTCTGGGTATTGTCAAGTCTTACACCACCCGGGTCGGATCCGGTCCTTTTCCCACCGAGCTTTCCGATGGTGATGGCAACCATCTGGGTGAAAAAGGGCATGAGTTTGGCGCGACCACCGGCCGCAAGCGGCGTTGCGGTTGGCTCGATGCCGTGGCCCTGCGGCGATCACTCAAGATCAATAGCGTCACCGGTATGTGCATCACCAAACTCGATGTACTCGACGGGCTGGAACGTGTGAAGATCTGTGTCGGTTATCGGTTCGATGGCAAGGAAATCGACACTCCGCCAGCAGGTGCCGATCGTTTTGCGGAGTGCGAGCCGGTGTTGATCGAGATGCCGGGTTGGCAGGAATCGACTGTCGGCGCCACCTCGATGGACGAGCTGCCGGCTGCCACGTGCGACTATCTGAAGAAGATCGAGGAACTGTGCGAGACACCGATCGATGTCATCTCCACCGGTCCCGATCGTGTCCAGACCATGGTGCTGCGTCACCCTTTCGAGTGAACGCATTCGCTGCGTGAACCTGCCATTCCGGAGTTTTTCCGTTTATGCCTGCTGGTGGTCACGGGTTGTGTGCTCGCCGGGGCGAGTCTTGCCAAGCTCGCCGAGCTGGAAATGGCCATAGGCCCCGGCCACTACCGGGTTGCCCGAAGGTGATGTGGAAAGGGCAGGTCAGCTCTCGTTCTGCACGGTTTTCTGCAGATGCGGTACTTTGTCACGGTGTGGCATTGGGTGAGGCGCTGAACGAGGCAAGGTATATTGTGCTTGTTGTCGATCTTGAGCCTGGGAGTGTCGTGTCGCAGTCAGAGCCTGCAGTGTGGGGTGTTGCATCTGCACGACCTGGATGGGAAGTGGTACGCCGAACCAAATGGCTTGCCCGGCACGCGGGCAGGTGTGTGGTGGTGATTGGTCACAGTGCCGGGGGTACGCATTGAGCCGTTATCTGGCCCGGTACACCCGATGGCGCGTGCCATCATACTCAGTATCGCACCCCAGGCAGGAGATATTCTGTCCTCCGAGCCCGAAGTTGCCTGGCAACCGAATGGAATACCGCCTGGGTTATTGCAGTCGTTATCCTACGACGCCGGCAGATTTCCGTTTCTACGGGCGTTGTATTCGGGTGTTTCGATCAATTTGTCGGCTCCCTCTATCTCGGGTAGAGACATCGCCTCCACATTGAAGTCCTTCCGTTTTTTCCTGTTCGATACCTGTATCGTCATCGAGGTGGCAGAGGCCCCTCTGATTATGCGTAGTAGAGGTTTCAGGTCGCACTCGAGGATTTCGGTAGTGGCTATTTCTCATTGCGTTATCTGACCGGCATACCACTGGATATCGTCAGGTTCGATATCACTCTGATTTGCGAACCTGGCCAGAAGGCGTGGAAAACGAGCAGGTATTGCAACAGGTACGCATGGCGGGGCTTGCTTGCATGCAGGGCTTTTTCATGGGGCGATCACAGCCGCTTCGGCCTGCGGGGTCAGCGAAAAATCAGCGTCAGCAGATGCTCTCCCCGCCGCAACCTGATCTGCCAGATATGGGGAGTGCCTCGCAGCAGCCGGGTGAGTTGTTGGATGCTGGTTCCCCGGTGGCCGTTGATCTCGTAGATCACGTCACCCTCGCGCAGACCCTCGTGCCAAGCGGCGGAGTCTGTAGTGACCGTGCCGACTACAACGGCCGGATTGCGACCGAAGCGTGATTCGTCCACTACCTCGCCGAGCAGGGCGCCGGCGAACATTGGTGCGAGGCGTTCGCCCGGCACGAAGCCTGCATAGGGGCCGGCGATGGTGGCATCCAGACTCAGCGTCTTGCCCCCACGCAGTACTCGCAAGCGGATATTCTGACCAATGCGCGCCAGTCCCAGGCGTGCATGGAAGTCGCTGGCGTTGGCGATATCGTGATTGTCGATGTGGGTGACCACGTCGCCGACTTGCAGGCCGGCCTGTTCGGCGGGAGATCTTGGGCGCACCTCGGCGATCAGTGCGCCGCGTGGGCGCTCCAGGCCCAGTGCATGCGCCAGGTTGCCGCTCAGGTTCTGGATGCTGACGCCGAACACGCCACGCTTGAGTCCACCGTATTCCACGATCTGGCGCAGTACCTCGCGCGTCAGGTTGCCGGGGATGGCGAAGCCGATGCCGACGTTGCCGCCACCCGGTGCCAGGATGGCAGTGTTGATGCCTACCAGTTCGCCACGCAGGTTGACCAGCGGCCCCCCGGAGTTGCCGGGATTGATGGAGGCATCGGTCTGGATGAAGTTTTCATAGCCCTCTATGCCCAAGCCGCTACGTCCCAGTGCCGATACGATGCCGGAGGTCACCGTCTGGCTGAGACCGAAGGGGCTGCCGATGGCGACCACGAAATCCCCTACTCGCAGTTCGTCCGAATTGCCCCAGGGGATGGCGGTGAGATCCTCGGCCGGGATCTGCAACACCGCAATGTCCATTTCTGGGTCCTTTCCCAGCAGGCGTGCACGGAAGCTGCGACCGTCCTTGAGGGTGACGCGGATCTCGTCGGCCTCCTCGATCACGTGGTGGTTGGTCAGTATCAGTCCCTTGCGCGCATCGACGATGATTCCCGATCCCAAGCTCTGGGCCTGCCGTTGCCGTTCTTGGGGGATGCCCTCGAAGAACCAGTGAAAGAAGGGGTCGTCCAACAGCGGGCGGCGGCGCAGCTTGCGCTGATTGCTGGTGGCGATGTTGACCACTGCGGCGGTGACCCGATCCAGCATGGGGGCCAGGCTGGGCAGGGGCTTCCCGTCCACTGCCACCGGCAATGCGGCGGGCGCTGTGGCGATCGATCCGAGCAGCAGGAGGGTGGCAAGCAGCAGGCGTGGCATGGCATCTCCCCGAAAAGAGGTGATGATACGCGATACGGGATCAGGTTGCGTTGGCCGCCTTGTTTTCGTCCTCGATGCTATCGCTCTTACTCTTGATCGGCTTGTCTTCCTGGTTTGCGGTACGGATCTCGGTGCGCTGGAATATCCGATCGAAGGCCGGTGAGTGATACCCTTCCGAAGCTTCATGGCGTCTCGCGGTGAAGATAGGGACGGCTATCCAGGATTTCTGCGGCGCGTAGCGGATCTGGCCTATACTGGCGGGCCATTACCATGAAAGGCGAGAGAGGAGAGTCATGTTCACCGGCATCATTCAGGCCATCGGTGAGGTACGCCGCCTGGAACCGCGTGGCGGCGATCTGCGCCTGCACATTGCCAGTGGCCAGCTGGATCTGACCGATGTGGCTCTGGGTGACAGCATTGCGGTCAATGGTGTGTGCCTGACCGCTGTCGATCTACCGGGTGACGGCTTTTCCGCCGATGTCTCCAACGAGACTCTGTCGCTGACCTCGCTGGGTAGTCTGCGTCCCGGCCGCTGGGTGAACCTGGAGAAGGCACTGACCTTGCAGACTCGCCTCGGCGGGCATTTGGTGTCGGGTCACGTGGACGGCCTGGGTGAGATTCTGGAGCGCCACGATGATGCCCGCTCGGTGCGCTTTCGGGTGCGAGCGCCGGATGAACTTGCACGTTACATCGCGCACAAGGGCTCGGTCACGGTGGATGGCACCAGCCTCACGGTGAATGCGGTAGATGGTGCGGTATTCGAACTGAATATCGTGCCGCATACCCTCCAGGAGACCATCATGGACGAGTATGCGCCGGGGCGTCGGGTGAATCTGGAGGTCGATCTGCTGGCTCGTTATCTGGAACGCCTGCTGCTGGGCGAGCGTGCGGTCGAGGCTGGCAGCGGTGGGGTGGATCTTGCGCTTCTGGTCCGCGCCGGGTTCAAGGTCTGAGTCATCCTCGCCGTTTGGTAAAGTCCAGCATGCGCTGGATGGAGACCACCGCACGCTGGCGGACTGCCTCGTCGATGTGGATCTCGCCCCGGCCCTCGCGCAGTGTGGTCTCGAGGTTTTGCAGGGCGTTCATGGCCATCCAGGGGCAGTGTGCGCAGGACTCGCAGGTGGCGCCTTCGCCAGCAGTTGGCGCAGAGATGAGTTTCTTGCCAGCAGCGGCCTGTTGCATCTTCCAGAAGATGCCGTCGTCGGTGGCGACGATGAACTCCTCGTTGGGGAGATCTTTCACCGCCTTGATCAGTGCGGTGGTCGAACCGACCACGTCGGCCTGGCCTACCACATCGTCGGGTGACTCGGGGTGCACCAATACAGCCGCCTCCGGGTGCAGTCGGCGCAGACGCTCGAGCGCGAAGCCCTTGAATTCCTCGTGTACCACGCAACTGCCATCCCACAGCAGAATATCTGCTCCGGTCTGGCGCTGCACGTAGCGACCCAGGTGTTTGTCCGGAGCCCAGAGGATCTTCTCACCTCGCTGGTGCAGGTGACGCACGATGTCCAGTGCGATGCCCGATGTCACGGTCCAGTCGGCACGTGCCTTCACTTCAGCGCTGGTATTGGCATACACCACCACAGTACGGTCGGGGTGCTGGTCGCAGAAGGCACTGAAGGCCTCGGCTGGGCAGCCCTCGTCGAGCGAGCAGGTGGCGCTGAGGTCGGGTATCAGCACGGTTTTTTCGGGGTTGAGAATCTTGGCGGTTTCGCCCATGAAGCGCACGCCGCATACCACCAGGGTCCGGGCATCGGAGCGTGCACCGAAGTGGGCCATTTCCAGTGAGTCAGCCACGCAGCCGCCTGTCTCCTCGGCCAGTGATTGCAGCTCGCCATCGACGTAGTAATGGGCGACCAGCACGGCATCACGTTCGCGCATGAGTTGTTTGATGCATTTGCGCAGTGTCTCGTGCTCGTCGGGCGAGAGCGTTGGCCACGACGGGTGCGGTGGTACTTGGATACGCTGCGGACTCGATGGTTTGGTGATTTGCGGTTTCATGGGGTTCTAGCCGTGAGAAATATGGCGAAATTTTAATGGATATGGCACCAATTACGCGAATGCACGCACTTCTTCCAGAGACCACGATCAATTGGCTCCACGTGCCCCGCTGGCGTCACCGTGGCGGGGCGGTACGATGTGGGTGTGCAGGGTATCCGAGAACGGGTAGGGCAGCAGGGGGGAAGCTTGGTAGAGCGAGTAGCTCTGACCCCTGCTGTCACCCGAAGCACGATCACTATCGGGGTCGAGCAGGTTGATAACCGATGCGTGCGCTCATTCCTCGCTGTTGGTGACCAGTGGCTCGGGGGTTGTCACCCCGGCTTCGAAGCCCATGGAAGGGCGGCCAGAGGGGTTGGTGAAGCTGTCGTTGAGATCCTGCACGTAGCGATCGGTGTCTTCCAGCACCTCGGCGATGCGCCGCCGGTCGCGGCGTGCCCAGCCGCGTGGTTTCTTGCTGAAGATGCTGCGCCAGGGTGCTGTATTGGCCAGGAAAGCAGCTGTGAGATTGCCGCGAATGCCGTGCTCACTGGCTAGGCGTCGTGCCATGGTGTGCAGTGAGCGCGCCGCCAGCTTGCGGACTCCGAAGTGCAGTCCCAGCCAAGTCAGCCAGGCGCCCAGCACGCCCAGTAACAGGCGTAACGGGCTTTGGTTCAGCCAATGCCAAACGGCCTGCAGGAGGTTGCTGTTCAGGTAGCCATAGAGAAGCAGGCAGCAGGCCAGGAGCAGAGCATCGCCGATCAGTATGCGACGGCGCCAGGTCTGGATCAGCTCGAGCAGTGCGGGGACGGCCTTCTCCTCGATGTCCCGCGCTGTCTTCTCCAGGCTGCCGACGATGCGGTAGGCGCGTTCCACTTCCACCTGCTGCATGCGCGCATGGATCTCGGCCAAGTCGGTGTCGCGCTTCTTCTCGAAGCGGTCACGAAGCGCCGGGTCTTCGATCGGATTGGATGCGCTCTTGCTGAAGATGGTGAAGAAGCGTCCGGCAGTGAGCCCGCGTTCCCCCAGAGCGCGCTGCCAGGCGGCGACGACCTCTTCGGGATTGTCTTCGCGTGCCGTGGTATCGAGCTGGTTGAGAATGTAGAGAAACTTTCCCGAGTCCGGTCGGTGGATGGTCTTGTCTACCAGGTGGTTGAGGGTGTCGCGCATGGCGCCGGGTTCGGGGTGGCGGCTGTCGAAGAACACCAGCACCAGATCGGACAGATCGATGATGTGATCGGTGATGCGCAAGGTGGAAGTGCGCTGGGCGTCGGCATCGAATCCGGGTGAGTCGATGATGATCTTGCCGCGCAGCCGTTCGCTGCCGCAGGTCTTGAGCTGCAGATAGGCATCGATGCGTGATCCCTCTCCTGCCGAGACCTTTTCGATCTCGGCGCTGATCTTATAGAACGGGAAGCGAGGATCGGAGTCCAGCGCCACACCGGGCAGGGTGTGTGATTCCTGCTGATTGCTGTAGCAGATGATGGTGAAGTGGTCATCCACTGCCTGGTTGCCGCTGCGTTGCAGCTTTTCGCCGAGGCAGTCGTTGATGAAGGTGGACTTGCCCGCCGAGAAAGTACCCAGCACCGAGATCAGCGGCCACCAGGGGATCTGGGTGGCGTATGATTCGTTGTTGCCGAGCAGCCTCATGCGTCGAGCGACCAGATCCAGTTTTCGAAAGCTCTGGACTGCGTTGAGGAGGATCGGGTTTTCCTGCTCGAGGTGGGTCTCGAGCTGTTTCAGGCGGTGTTCGATGACGTTGCTGCTGCTCATGTCGTTCTGTCCATGTGGGTGCATCGGCCAATGGAGGCGATAGTATCCTGCTGGCATGGCCTCTGAACAGAGGGCGGAGTCGCCGGAGAGGCCAACCCCGGGGTTTCCATCAGTCGCTTTCTGGTGATGGCCAATGTCGACCCGAATTGACAGGTTGTTGAAAACGACCCGACTGATGCGGCCTTTTCTGATGGTGAGCGACGGATGAAGCGGGGCAATTTCTGCCCTCTGGCCGGAAATTGGCCGATTTGGTCCGATTCGCCTGTTTCCAGACACACCAACCCCTCGGAGCTGGGCCATCCTCATGGAGGTCTCCCGTTCAGCCGTGCCGGTCGTCCGAGTATCAATGACGAAATCCCAGGCCGATCTTGCGGAATTCCGAGAATTCTTCGACGGCCTGTTGGAAGTGGACGAAGGGATATTTATGGTTTTTAGCAAATGGTGGGTAGGTTCACGGTGT
>JANEMA010000065.1 GCA_024510845.1 Gammaproteobacteria bacterium | reverse complement strand
AGATCCACACCCTGTTGAAAACAAAGCCGGGCTCGGTAACGCGCGCAAACGAGAGCACCTCAGCACACCGACCGTCCTTCGTCTTGTCGGCACGTCAACAGACCGATCAGGCCATCGAGCCGGTCGCACAGGCCACCCCGGCCAGGAAGATCACCCTGCATCATATGCGAAAGACGCAAACAGGCGGCCATGGGAATGCCGGCCGAGTCGGCACCCTTGGCCGACGAGCCATTGCAGGCGGGCCTGGTGTTCATCGGAAACGCTCTTGATACAGGCACCGATGGCCAACAGGCGCAACTTTTCGAAGGCAGCAGGGTCTTTACTCGAGCAGCGCGACCCACTCGGTGAACTCCCTCCCTGCGATATCTGTCGTTTTCATCCAAGGACTAAAGAGGTCATCGACGAACGGAACATGACGGAAGTGGCCGTGGACACCACGGTCATGGGAAAGGCCATCACCTATCCCACAGATGCCAAACCTTGCCTCGAGGGCCTGCTGCGTCTGAACAAGCAGTGCCGGGGCCGGCCTCGGTAGCGAAGCAGACATGCGCCAAGCTACAGCAGTTCATCGAGGCGCTGTGGCCATATCGGCAGTTATTGAACTGCGCACACACAGGCAAGCCCACTCGATGAAGCGATCGGCCATAACACTTACCCGCGCATGAAAACGGATTCTTCAGGACAGACGATGTATCGAGGAGGAGACACAATGGCAGGGACAGATGAAGCACCGGTGATCATCGAACCGGAGAGGACGGCAGGTTCCTGCGTGATCTGGCTGCACGGCCTCGGTGCGGACGGACATGATTTCGAGTCGATCATCCCCGGATTGGGGCTACCCGAACCGCTGGGCGTACGCTTCGTATTGCCGCACGCCCCGGTGCGGCCGGTAACGATCAATGGCGGCATGCCCATGCGCGCTTGGTTCGATCTGCGCCAACCCAATCTGGACCACAATCCCGATCTCTCCGGCATCGAACAGTCCGTGGCCGGGCTCAGGGCCCTGCTCGCGCAGCAGGAGGCCACCGGCATCCCGCGCGAACGCATCGTGCTGGCGGGTTTTTCACAGGGGGGCGTGGTGGCGCTGGAGACAGCGCTGAGCATGCACGACAAGCCAGCCGGTGTGCTCGCCCTGTCAACCTGGCTGGCACAGCCTGTGAGCGATGCCCACGGACTGTGCGTGTTCATGGCACACGGGGAGCACGACCATGTCGTGCCACCCGCACTGGCAATCGCCAGTCGCGACATGCTGCGCACCCTGGGTGCCGAGGTCGAGTGGCACAACTACCCCATGGCGCACGCCGTGCACCCGACCGAAATCGCCGACATCGGAGCTTGGCTACGTGCACGCCTGACCTGAGCCTCGGGTTCTGTCAGTTGGTTGCCTGCCAGGTACCATCTGGCTGACGGCAGGCTGTACCGTAGACAGTCTCCTTCTTGCCACCGATCCAGGCATCGGTGGTGTATTCACGGCAGGGACGCGAATCTTTGGAATAGGTCCGGGTCGGGGTAACGGCATATTCGTTACCCGTATCCGGGTTGCGCCAGCTCACGGTCTGGCGTGTCGGCGCGGTCTCCAGCGCCTGATTGGCACGCCAGCGGTCATTCTCGTCCATGGCGTGCCCGAGCTGGCCACCGAGGTAACCACCCAGCATGGTTCCGGCAATGGTGGCCACCACACGTCCGGTACCACTGCCCACCTGGTTACCCAGCACACCCCCGGCGATGGCACCGATCATCTGGCCTGTCTCTTCCTTGGTTCCCTGACAACCGCCCAGTGCCAGAGCGGAGACGATCAACCCGGTCGTAAGAAGCTTGTTTGCCTTCATTGGTCTTTATCCGTCCTGTAGCATTCGACAAAAGAGGTTGCATTCAACAGACGACACACGCCATCCTGCCCGGTTGACATGACCGGCAGGAAAAGATTCCCGGCCTCCCGTACTCAATATTCATCTGCTGCAACGATCGGCATCGGACTGCGTGGGATGGCTGCTGCGCTGCACCGAAGTTCAGGAGACCGGCACGCCGACCGACCACCAGAAAAGCCCGGCCGGTTGGCCGGGCTTTTTTCATGGGTCCAAACAGGCAGGCTTACTTGGCCTGACCCTGAGCCCCCTGCCTGGGTTGCGGCTGCGGACGACGCTGCGGCTGGGGAGCCGGGCGATGCGGTGGCTGCATGCCCATGTAGGGCGGGCGCGGACCATAGGGCATGCCATAAGGCATGGGGACAGGGCCACGATAGGCCGGCGGAGTCACGGGACGACCCTGCTGCGGGACAGCGGCGGGAGCCGGCGGGACCGGGGCACCATAAGGCATCATCGGTGCACCATAAGCCGGCGGGAAGGGCGGACGACCGTATGGCCCGTACATGGGACCGTAAGGACCATAGTAGTCGTCATTGTCATCCCAGAAGCTATCCATTTCTTCCATCCAGTAACGTGGATCCCAGGGATCGTAAGGATTGCAATCCGGGTTGTACCAGCACTCCGGTTCGTTCCACTTGTCTCCGTCGCCGAACCAGCTGGCAGTTGCGGTGCCGGCCAGCGCCAGAGCAGCGAGAGTCACTGCGGCAAATTTTTTCATGAGCATCTCCAGATTTATTAACGGGTTGATGTCTGACGGTCGGCCCAGTCTATACTGCTCACCGCCGGGCCCGTATAGTTCTGCATCAATTAACAGTTTATTACGATATTCTCATATTGCAAGTGCGATCGGCCTTTCCATCCGACCAGCTGCACGAACAAGATCAAAATCCAACAGGTCATCCGGGGACCCTCCATGCCGAGACAAGACATCGCCGAACTCAGCGAACGCCTGGCCGAATTCGCCCGCCGACGAGACTGGGAGCAATTTCATTCGCCCAAGAACCTGAGCATGGCGCTGGCCGGAGAGACCGGCGAGCTGCTGGAGCATTTCCAATGGCTGACCGAGGCACAGAGTCGCACACTGCCGACAGACAAGAAGGAAGCCGTGGCCCTGGAGATGGCGGATATCTTCATCTACCTGCTGCGTCTGGCCGAGCGCCTGGACATCGACCTGGTGGATACGGCCTGGCGCAAGATCGAGATCAACGAGCAGCGCTACCCGGCCGAGCGGGTGCGCGGGGACGCACGACGCGCCGAAGAATACGACTGATCAGCCCGTCTCGCTGGCCAGAAACCGGCGCGCCTCGGCAATCGCCCGGCGCACCTGCGCCGGCGCGGTGCCGCCAACATGATCGCGCGCAGCCACCGAGCCCTCCAGGGTGAGCACCTCGAACACATCCTGTTCGATCAACGGGCTGAACTCGCACAGAGTATCGAGCGACAGCTCGGCCAGGTCGCAGCCGGCCTGCACGCAGTGCGCCACCGCCTTGCCCACCACCTCGTGGGCATCCCGGAAAGGCAGGCCGCGGCGCACCAGATAGTCGGCCAGGTCGGTGGCCGTGGCGAAACCCTGCAGGGCGGCAGCGCGCATGCGCCCGCGATTCGGCGTGATCGCCGGGATCATGTCGGCGAACACCTTCAGTGAGCCACGCAGGTTGTCGGCGATGTCGAACAGTGGCTCCTTGTCTTCCTGGTTGTCCTTGTTGTAGGCCAGCGGCTGCGACTTCATCAGGGTGAGCAGGGCCATCAGGTGACCGAACACCCGTCCGCTCTTGCCGCGAATCAGCTCGGGCACATCGGGGTTCTTCTTCTGCGGCATGATCGAAGAGCCGGTGCAGAAGGCATCGGAAAGGGTGACGAAACCGAACTGCGCCGAGGACCAGACTATCAACTCCTCGCTCATGCGCGAGAGGTGCATCATCAGCAGACTGGCTGCTGCCGCGAACTCGATGGCGAAATCGCGATCGGAAACCGCATCCAGCGAGTTGCGGCAGGGCCCGTCGAAGCCCAGCAGTTCGGCGGTATAGTCACGATCGATGGGGAAGGTGGTGCCGGCCAGCGCGGCGGCACCCAGCGGACAGCGGTTGGCGCGGCACGCGCAATCGGCCAGCCGGCCATCGTCACGCCCGAGCATCTCGAACCAGGCCATGAGATGGTGGCCGAAAGTGATCGGTTGCGCGGTCTGCAGATGGGTGAAGCCGGGCAGAATGGTCTCTGCCTCGTGCTCGGCGAGATCCAGCAGATTGCCGCGCAGGCGCGAAAGCTCGGCACGCAGTGCAGCGATCTCCTCGCGCAGCCAGAGACGGATATCGGTGGCCACCTGGTCGTTGCGCGAGCGCCCGGTATGCAGCTTCTTGCCAGCCTCGCCGATTGCCTCGGTGAGCGCGGCCTCGATATTCATGTGCACGTCCTCACGCGCCACCGACCATTCGAACCCGCCGACCTCGATGCGCTCCAGGATCTGCTCCAGGCCCTCGACGATGGCGTCGCGCTCGGTCCCGCTGAGAATGCCCCGGCGTGCCAACATGGTAGCGTGAGCGATGGAACCGCGTATGTCCTGCGGGGCCAGACGCTGATCGAATTCCACCGAGGCAGTGAAGGCCTCGACAAAGGCATCGGTGGGCTCGGTGAAGCGGCCGGCCCAGAGTTTCTGGTCACTCATGACAAGTCCGTCGGGTGTGGATTGCACGATTATACCCGGCTGCCGTGAGCAGCGGTCACCAAGGCCCGACAAGCGGCACATCCCCGGTGGCAACGGCTGGTTATAGAGCGAGAGCGACAACACGGCTTCCTCTCCGATTTCCGCGACATGCGCTGGCCATGCAGGAAACGGCCTTCAACACACCCGGGGGGATCCGGAACGAGCCCGTGAACGGCACCACGAGGCCGACAGGCACCCCCTGTGACCGTCGAAGGAACCAACCCTGCTCAGGCATCACCCCCATTCAGTCATCGAACTACGGCGGCATGCCGTCGGACACCATGGCAATATGGCCCACGATACCGGACTCCCGGGGATAGAATCAGTGCATCGTGCGCACACTTGCCCGGCAAGGGAAACCTGCCACCACCTGGAAAACACCGGAACACGATGTCCAGACTGACCCTGCCCCAGCTCGAACGCCACCTGTTCGCCGCCGCCGACATCCTGCGCGGCAAGATGGACGCCTCGGAGTTCAAGGAATACATCTTCGGCATGCTCTTCCTGAAACGCTGCTCCGATGTCTTCGAGGCCCGCCGCCAGCAGATCATCGACGAAAACCTGGCCAGGGGCCGCACCCGGGAAGAGGCCGGGCAGCGCGCCGAGAAGCCCTCGCGCTATACCGATTCCTTCTACGTGCCGCCCAATGCCCGCTGGGCGTACATCCGCGACGAACTGCACCGTAACGTGGGCGAGGGCCTGAACAAGGCCCTGGGCGCGCTGGAAACCGAGAACCCCTCGCTGGATGGCGTGCTCGGCCACATCGACTTCAACCGCCGGGTCGGCCAGACCCGGCTGCCGGACAAGAAGCTGCGCGAGCTGATCCTGCACTTCAACCAGCACCGTCTGCTCAACGAGGACTTCGAGTTCCCCGACCTGCTCGGTGCCGCCTACGAATACCTCATCGCCGAGTTCGCCGACTCCGCCGGCAAGAAGGGCGGCGAATTCTACACCCCGCGCGACGTGGTCCGGCTGATGGTGCGCCTGCTCCAGCCCGAAGAAGGCAGGCGCGTCTACGACCCCTGCTGCGGTTCCGGCGGCATGCTCATCCAGTCGCGCCACCACGTGGAGGAATACGGCGGCAACCCGCGCAACCTCGCCCTGTTCGGCCAGGAGAACGCCGGCAACGTCTGGTCCATCTGCAAGATGAACATGATCCTGCACGGTATCCCCGAGGCCGACATCCGCAACGAAGACACCCTGGCCAGCCCCCGGCACGTCGAGGGCGGCGAGCTGATGCGCTTCGACTATGTGCTCACCAAC
>JANEMA010000064.1 GCA_024510845.1 Gammaproteobacteria bacterium | reverse complement strand
GTACCCGCAATTCCGGGCTGACCGTGCTGAACAGGGAATCTTGCTGAATATCCTGGCCTCGCGTCGTATCGCTTGTCCTTCTTCCTGCCTTACCGGTATTCCCCACTTCAGCCGGCGAATTCCAATAGCCTGCCAGGGGTAAGGTACGGACCGCTGCGCCGACTGAGTCACCAGAGGCGCTCCATCCCCACCTGCTGCATGATCTCGATCGCGAGTTCCTCGATCGACAGATTGGTGCTATCGATGAAGGGAATACGCTCGGCCCGGTAGATCGCCTTGGCGGCGCTCAATTCACGCCGGCATTGTGGCAGACTGGCGTAGGTCGAGCCGGGACAGCGCTCCTCACGAAGCTGATGCAGGCGTTCCGGAGAAATGATCAAGCCATACAGGCGTTCGATGTGTGCCCGCAAGGGTCTTGGCAGGCGTCCCTCGAGAAAATCGTCTTCGGTGAGTGGAAAGTTGGCAGCCTTCACCTTGTACTGCATGGCCAGGTACAGACAGGTCGGCGTCTTGCCACTGCGCGAGACCCCGATCAGAATCAGCTCGGCATCGTCCAACCCGCGCAACCGCGTCCCGTCGTCGTAGGCCAGGGCGAAATTCACCACATCCACACGCTGATCATAATTCTTGAAGTCGGTGATGCCATGCGCCAGCCCCACATGCTCGATGCTCGGCTGGTGCAGCACCTCACTGAGCGCAGGCAGGAACAGGTCGAAGATGTCGAACACCCGGCCACACGAGCGCTTGAGCCGCGCTCGCAGGTCCAGATCCGCCAGACTGGAACACACCAGCGGCGGCCGGCCGTCGACCTCAGCGGCCAAATCGATCTCGGCCACCACCCGTGCGATCTTGTCCACATCGTCGCAGAAAGGCCGTACCACGCGCTGAACCGGCGCCTGATCGAACTGTGTCAGCAGGGTGCGAACCAGACTCCCGACGGTGATCCCGGTACGGTCGGAAACCAGGAACAGGGTGCTGTGTTCATTCATATCCTTACCGACTTGGCACTTTATCCACGCCACCATTCTGCGACAATCCCCGCGTGCGTGACAGTACTCTAGAACAACGGCGCCACCATCTGGCCCTCCGCTTCGCCGACCACCTGGCCCCGGAATTCATCCTGATGAACGAGGAAGAACGCCGCCCTTACGAGTGCGACGGCCTGTCCGCCTACCGGCTTCTACCGCTGCTGGTAGTGCTGCCGGGCAATATCGAGGAAGTGCAGGCAGTGATGCGCGTCTGTTACGAAGAGCGGGTCCCGGTCATTGCACGCGGTGCAGGTACCGGACTTTCCGGCGGCGCCCTGCCGCGCGAGGATGCCGTGTTGCTCGGCCTGTCGCGACTCAATCGTATCCTCGCACTCGATCCGGACAATCTCTGTGCCCGTGTGCAGCCCGGCGTGCGCAATCTCGCCATCAGCGAAGCAGCACGCCCGTACGGCCTCTATTACGCACCAGATCCGTCATCGCAGATCGCCTGCACCATCGGCGGCAATGTGGCCGAGAACGCCGGCGGCGTGCACTGTCTGAAATACGGGCTCACGGTGAACAACCTGCTGGCGCTGGAGATCGTCACCGTCAAGGGCGAACGCCTGCGTATCGGCGGCAGCGGACTGGACAGCCCAGGCTACGATCTGCTCGCCCTGCTCACCGGCTCGGAGGGCATGCTCGGCATCGTGCTCGAAGTGACCGTGAAGTTGCTGCCCATTCCCCAGCGCACCCAGGTGGCGCTGGCCGCCTTCGACGACGTGGAACAGGCCGGCCAGGCGGTGGCCGATCTGATCGCCGAGGGCATCCTGCCGGCCGGGCTGGAGATGATGGACCAGGCCTCGCTGCGCGCCGCCGAGGACTTCGTGCACGCCGGCTACCCGACCGATGCGGCCGCCATCCTGCTGTGCGAGGTGGATGGCGACAACGACGAGGTATCCGAGGAGATCGCCCGCGTGCGCCGACGCCTGCTGGAATCCGGCGCCAGCGAAGTGCGCACCGCGCACGACGAAGCCGAACGTGCGCGCTTCTGGGCCGGGCGCAAGGCCGCCTTTCCCGCGGCCGGCCGCATCTCGCCCGACTACTACTGCATGGACGGCACCATCCCGCGCAAGCACCTGGCGCGGGTGCTGCGCGAGATTGCCGCCCTGTCCGAGGAGTATGGCCTGCGTGCGGCCAATGTCTTCCATGCCGGGGACGGCAATCTGCACCCGCTGATCCTCTACGATGGCAACGCGCCGGGTGAACTCGAACGCGCAGAGGAATTCGGTGGCAAGATCCTCGAGCTGTGCGTGGAGGTCGGCGGCACCATCACCGGCGAACACGGCGTGGGGATGGAGAAGATCAACCAGATGTGCGCCCAGTTCCCGCCCGAGGAGCTGCAGCTGTTCCATGCCATCAAGGCCGCCTTCGATCCGCACGGCCTGCTCAACCCGGGCAAGGCCATCCCCACCCTCAATCGCTGCGCGGAGTTCGGCGCCATACACGTCAAGGCCGGCGACCTGCGCTTTCCGCACCTGGAGCGCTTCTGATGACAGACGACCTGACCGACGTGCTGCGCGAGCAGGTACGCGAGGCCGGGCACGCCGGCACCGCCCTGCGCATCCGCGGCCACGACAGCAAGGCCTTCTACGGCGAACCCGTGGACGGCAAGCCCCTGGACCTGTCGGCACACCGCGGCATCGTGGACTACGAGCCGACCGAGCTGGTGCTCACCGCGCGTGCCGGCACCCCGCTGGCCGAGATCGAGGCCCTGCTCGCCGAAAAGGGCCAGGTGCTGGCCTTCGAGGCGCCGCGCTTCGATGGCCGTGGCACCCTCGGCGGTGCGGTCGCCAGCGGCCTGGCCGGCCCGCGTCGACCCTGGGGCGGTGCGCCACGCGATCTGATACTGGGCGTGCGCCTGCTCGACGGCCGCGGGCAGGTGCTGCGCGTCGGCGGGCAGGTGATGAAGAATGTCGCGGGCTACGATGTCTCGCGCCTGATGGCCGGCAGCCTGGGCACCCTGGGGGTGCTGCTCGAGATCTCGCTCAAGGTGCTGCCCGCACCGATCGAAACCCGTACCCTGCTGCTGGAGCTGCTGCGCGAGGCCGCGCTGGCACGCCTGCGTGAACTTGCCCGCCAACCCTGCCCGCTGAGTGGCGCCTGTCATCTCGACGGCCGCCTGTATCTGCGCCTGTCCGGCGCCCACGCCAGCGTGGACGCCTGGGCGCAGCGCATCGGTGGCGAGGTGCCGGCACCGGGCAACACCTTCTGGGAACACCTGCGCGACCAGCGGCTCGACTTCTTCGAGCGCCCGGGACAGACCCTCTGGCGCCTGTCGCTGGCACCCGCCACGCCACGCCTGGCCTGCGAGCGCGACAGCCTGCTCGACTGGGCGGGTGCCCAGCGCTGGGTGTTCACCGACCACCCGGCCGAGGCGATTCGTGAACAGGTCGCAGCATATGACGGCCATGCCGAGATCTTCCACCGCGGCGAGGGCGAGACCGCCCCCTTCCAGGTGCTCTCGCCGATCCTGGTCATGCTGCACCGGCGGATCAAGGAACGTTTCGACCCGGCCGGCATCCTCAACCCCGGACGGCTGGGCGCTGTCTGCTAGAATCCCGCCGTCTCGACAACTCACCGGAATACCAGGAGTCCACCGTGTCAGCAGAAGAACGTCAGGTAGATGTCGCCATCATCGGGCTGGGCAGCGCCGGCCTCTACACCCTGGGCAAGGTTCGTCCCACCGGCAGGTCGGTGGTGGTCATCGAGGGCGGCGAACTGGGCACTACCTGCGCCCGCGTCGGCTGCATGCCCTCGAAGGCCATCATCCAGGTCGCCGAGGACTTCCACCGCCGCGAACTGTATTCGCGCCTCGGCATCGAGGGCGGCGAGCACCTGCGGGCCGATCTGCCCGAGGTCATGGAATACGTGCGCGACCTGCGTGACACCTTCGTGGACCGGGTGCTGTCGAACAGCTCCGACGACTTCCCGGAGGGGCTGCTGATCGAGCAGTACGCGCATTTCGTCGAACCCAACCTGCTGGAGACCGACGACGGCCAGCGCATCCGCGCCGGTGCCATCGTGATCGCCACCGGCTCGCATCCCATCGTGCCCGAGGCCTGGGCAGAGTTCACCGACGACATCATCACCACCGACAACTTCTTCGAGCAGGAGACCCTGCCGTCGTCCTGCGCGGTGATCGGCCTGGGCGTGATCGGCCTGGAGCTGGGCCAGGCCATGCAGCGACTGGGCGTGGAGGTGACCGGCATCGACATGGCGCAGACCGTCGGCAGCCTGAGCGACCCCGAGGTGGCAAGACAGGCCACTGAGATCGTCGGCAAACAGATACCCCTGTGGCTGGGCGCGCCAGCCGAGTTGTCACGTGCCGAAGACGGACGCATCCGCGTCACCGCAGGTGAACACAGCGTGGTGGTGGACAAGGTATTCGCCAGCCTTGGTCGCCAACCCAGTGTGGATCGCCTGAACTTGGCGACAGCCGGCATCCCGGTCGACGAACGCGGGGTGCCGGTGTTCGACCGGCATACTATGCAGGTCAGTGACCTGCCGATCTTCATCGCCGGTGATGCCGATACCGAACGACCACTGCTGCACGAGGCCGGTGACGAAGGCCGCATCGCGGGCTACAACGCGGCCCACGAAGGCATCACTGCCTTCCGCCGCAAAACACCGCTGAACATCGTGTTCTCCGACCCCAACATCGTGCAGGTGGGCGTGCGTTTCAGCGAACTCGACCCCGAGACCGCTGCGATCGGCCAGATGGCCATTCCGCCGGTGGGACGTGCGCTCATTCTGGCCAACAACCGCGGCCTGATCCGCGTCTATGCCGACAAGGCCAGCGGACGCATGCTCGGCGCGGAGATGATCTGCGTACATGGCGAACACCTGGGCCATCTGTTGGCTTGGTGCATCCAGAAGGGAATGACCGTGGGCGAGATGTTGCAGATGCCCTTCTATCACCCGGTGATGGAAGAAGCCCTGCAAGCCGCGTTGTACGACCTGTACCACAAGGTGGACACGAGGAATGACACCCCGGTTCCCGAACTGCAGCTCCGATAATTCCGAGGAAGGACATTCACCGCGGTGAACATTCAGCTTACAACGGCAACGGAAAACACTGTTCCACCTCGATCACCATGCGTACCAACTCGGCCAGCGAGCGAGCACGCATCTTCTCCATCACTCGCGCACGGTGTACCTCGATGGTCTTTGCCGAGACCCCGAGAGCGTTGGCAATCTCCTTGTTGGAACGCCCATCGGTGACCATCTTCATCACCTCCAGCTCGCGTGGGGTGAGGTGTTCCGTCCGCTCGGCGTATTCCGCCACCCGAGCACTGGTGACCCGGCGCTCCTCTTCCTTTGCCAGGGCATGACGGATAGCATCCAGAAGGATCTCGTCATTGAAGGGCTTTTCGATGAAGTCCACTGCGCCTGCCTTCATAGCCTGCACCGCCATGAGTACATCACCATGCCCGGTGATAATGATGGTCGGTGGCATCATCTGTTCCCTTTCCAGACAGTTGAGCAGATCCAGCCCGCTCATGCCCGGCATGCGCGCATCCAGCAGCAAACAGCCAAAACGCCCGGGGTAGTGATCACGCAGAAAGGCGTCGGCCGAATCAAAGCTCTCGACTCGCATGCCCACCGACCTGATGAGCCACTTGAGTGAGGAACGCATGGCCTCGTCGTCGTCTACGACCCAGACCACAGGTTCGACGCACACTTGACTGTTCATGATGCGAGACTCTCTGGCATTTCCACGAACAGGGATAACTCAATGGTGAAGGTGCTACCCTCCACCGGGCAGAATTCGGCGGGGATCTTACCATGGTGATCGTCTGGGTGACAGCCAG
>JANEMA010000008.1 GCA_024510845.1 Gammaproteobacteria bacterium | reverse complement strand
AACTCAACCAACTTCAGGGTTTATACGTTATGAACAAAAAGCTTATTGCGGCTGCCATCGCAGCAGCTGTAGCCGCTCCAGTGGCCAGCGCGGCCGACACCACGCTGTACGGCAAGGCGCATCTGTCGATTCAGTCGAACGACTTCGGAAACGGTGCCGAGAACTACACGCTGAACAGCAATGCCTCGCGCATCGGCATCAAGGGATCGGAAGACCTGGGCGACGGCCTGAAGGTGATCTTCGGCTATGAAATGGGCTATGAGATGACGCATGGCGACCGAAGCCCCGCCCTTATGAAGAACGACAAGACAGGTGTCAGAACTGAATCTACCTCCTTCCTGAGCGCGCGAAACTCGTATCTGGGTCTGTCGGGTGGGTTCGGTACCATCCTGGCCGGCCGGCACGATACGCCGATGAAAATCGCGTTCTATGCAGCTGGAAACGACCATATGGGCGATACTGTGGCCGACTTCAACAAGATCGGATTCACTGAACGCCGGCTGAACAACGCCATCGCCTACGTCTCACCGAACTTCTCGGGCCTGACCGTAGCGGCCGCCATCGTCCCCGGGGAAGGATCCAAAATCACATCCAGCGATATTTTCCATATCAAGGGGGACGCAGGAGAGAGCCCGGCAGTCACCGCCGGCAACGGTTATAAGCCCTCAGAGAAGGACAAGGCACATCACCTTTCGGATGCCTACTCCCTGGGCATGATGTACGCGGGCGGTGGTCTTAAGGCAGGCGCGGGGTACGAAGTCGCAACGAGTGACTTCACCGGAGGAGCCGATGACCTGAAAACCTGGCAGGTAGGCGCCAGCTACACGCTCGGCGACATCACGCTCGGCGCCCAGTACGAAAACAACTCCGGATTGATGGAAAGCGACATCTGGGGCATCTCGGGCAAGGTCAATTTCGGCAACAACTACGTCGTGGTCAACTATGGCGAAAAGGATCCCGATGGAGGGAACAACGATGTGACCGCCTTCGGCTTCGGTGTCGGACACAAGTTCAGCAAACGCACCCAGGTCTACGCGGCATATGGTGACCAGGATGCCGATGCGGGTGGCGACGCGAATGCCTTCGCTCTGGGTATGATCCACACCTTCTGATCTCTCATCCCGGAGACTTGGCAATTGTCATTAAAGCAGGGCCTTCGGGCCCTGCTTTTTTTGTTTGGCGCGCCGTGAATGGTGCGGTGCTGTTCTCCTGGCTGTGGCGGGATAAGGCGGCATTGCTCCTCGTCCCCGTCATCTGGTAGAACGCTTGGCCATGCAAACTGTGGAACAAGACAATATGAGCAGATTTCTTTCAGGCACCGCCATCCTTTTGTTGCTGACTTCGCTCGTCACCTCCGGAATGGCGAGTCCCCTGCCCATCTCCAGGTACAAGCTGGACAATGGCCTGACCTTGGTGGTATCGGAAGACCACAGTTCTCCCACCTTTGGTCTGTCCGTCGTATACCGGGTGGGTTTCCGTCTGGAGCCCAGAGGACGCACGGGCTTCGCCCACCTGTTCGAGCACATGATGTTCGAGGGAACACCCCATGCGCCCAAGGGGAGTTTCGTAAAGATCATTCAAGGCGGCGGCGGGTCCTTCAACGGTTCCACCCGCTATGACTACACCAACTATCTCTCCAGGGCGCCTGTCTCCGCTCTTGATCCGATCCTTTGGCTGGAAGCTGATCGCATGCGCCATCTGGACTTTTCCGAGGAAAACCTGGACAACCAGCGCAAGGTGGTGAAAGAGGAGATTCGGGTGAACGTGAAGAACAAGCCCTATGGTCTGTTCTTCTGGACCGATCTGGCCGCCCTGGCCTTCGACAAGTGGGAAAATGCCCACGACGGTTATGGCTCATTCGTAGATCTGGACAATGCCCGTATTGATGATGTGGAGCATTTCCACAGAACCTACTATTCACCAAACAATGCGGTACTTGCCATTGCTGGAGACGTTGATCCGGAGCAGGTCTACCAGACGGTGAAGAAATATTTCGGGAGTATTCCGCCTGCAGCGATTCCCTCCCTCCCGGACGTCTCGGAGGCGCTCAATACCGCAGAACGCTTCCGCGAAGAACGGGACGCACATGCTTCTGTGCCAGCCTTGGCTATCGGGTGGAAGATGCCCAGCCCGGATAGTCCGGACTACTACGCTCTGGCTGTGCTGGGAAAACTTCTCACAGGCAATGATGCCAGCCTGCTCTATCAGAAGCTCATCAAGGAGGAACAGACCATGCTGTCCATCTCTGGCGGTATGGGCTGGCCCCTGGGGAGTTCTCTGACTTTTGCCGGCCCCAGCCTGATGGTGGTCTTTGGGCTCTACAAGCCAGACACCGAGGCAGTGAAAAGTGTGAATGCCATCCAGCAGGTCATCGACGATATTGCGGCAAGCGGTGTGGCGTCGACCCGTTTGAGGTCGGTACAGACGAAAATGGTGGCCGACTATTACAAGGTCATCAATCACAAGATGGAACGTGCCGACTACTTGGCTATCGGCCAATTGCTGCACGGTGATGCAGATCTCCTCAACCGTTATCCGACCCTCGTCGAAAAGGTGACTTCTGCGGATATCCAGCGTGTTGCGGCCAAATACCTTACTGTCGCCAACCGCAGCTGGATCGACCGCAAGGTCGCATCCCATGAGCAGGAGAAAAAATCATGAGACTTTCCGCTCCCACTTTTTTTCTGTTCGTGTTTTTCATCCTCGCTTCGAGCACGGGCGGCATTCAGGCACAGGAAAGGAACGCGGTTCCCCGGGATCTGCCAGCCTATGGACAGGACAAACCGCTGAAGCTGCCCCATGTGGCAGAAAGAAAACTGCTCAATGGTCTCACTCTGTGGCTTGTCGAACGCAGAGGACTTCCCCTGGTCTCCATGTGCCTGGCTGTGCGGGGTGGTTCTGCCATGGACCCCGGCGATCGCAGGGGGCTGAGTGCTGTTCTGTCAGCTACCGTGAGCGCAGGTACCCGCCAGCGCAGCTCCCGCCAGATTGCCGAAGAACTTCAGGCTCTGGGGGCCGATATCGATGTGGGTGTCGGAAAAGACATCACCTACATTACTCTGAGCGGGCTCTCCTCCGGTGCAGACACACTGGTGAAGATTCTGGCGGATACTGCCCGCAATGCCAACTTTCCCGAAAACGAGGTCCGTCTGGAAACAGAGAATGCATTGCAGAGCATCATGGCCAGCCGCTCGCAACCGTCGTACGACCTCAACCAGGTCTTCTATCATCAGCTGTTCGGCGAGCATCCTTATGCCTTTGTGAATCCCAGGCCGGAGGTCATCCGTCAGGTCAGTCGTGACGATCTGCTCGAGGCGTACAGGCAACGTTTCCAGCCCGACCGGGCCATCCTGATCATGGCAGGCGACCTCTCCGCTGCGGAAATGGAAAAACTTGCCATCAGGCACCTTGGTGATTGGAAAAGCAGCATGACCAGGATGGCTGATATCCCTCTTGCACCGAGCAGGGCGGATCCGGTGCTCCTGCTCGTGGACCGGCCTCATTCCGTACAGTCCACCATCTACGTGGGTCGCCCCATGCCTGCCGCCAACAGCCCGGATGAATTTCCCCTGCAGGTGGCCAATACCATCTTTGGTGGCACCTTCGGTAGCCGCCTGACCACGAACATCCGCGAAGACAAGGGCTACACCTACTCACCTCATGCTTCGATAAACGACTGGGCAAGAGGCGGTATTTTCAACGTCGCTGCTTCCGTGCGCAATGAGGTCACTGCCGCCACCCTGGTGGAGATCTTCTATGAACTGGATCGTCTGGCCACCACCTTGCCCGATAACGATGAATTGTCCCGGGCAAAACGTTACCTGAAGGGAAGGTTTCTGTTGGCCAACGAAACACCGGACTCCTTGACATTCACTCTTGCCGGTTACTGGATAAACGGCAAGACGCCGAAAGATCTGACTCGCTATATGCCTGCCATCCAAAAGGTGAGAAGGCGGGATGTCCGTGCCATGGGCCGGAAGTATCTGAGTTCCCGCAAGCAGGTAGTGGCTGTCAGTGGCGATGCAACGATCATCCGGGACCAGCTTTCCCTGCTGGGAGAGGTGAAGGTCAGTACACCCTGATGACAAATATCGCCCATTCAACAGGCACCGGTCTGCATTCGAGCATCACGGATCGTGGTTTCCCGTCAGGGTGCAAGCGGGTCTTCGGTTTCGTGAAAGATTTTTTGGTGTTCAGGATATCTCAGGGGAAAAAGCATGATTGAGAAGATACACGACCAACTGGTAGCTGAGCTTGATAGAAGCTCGAAGTCCGATACGGTGTTTGTAGTAAGTGCAGTCCTCTTTAATACACTGGTCATGCTCATAAACTGGGCGCAGGCTTCGAGCGTTGCTTCAGGTGATGGGTCGATAGCCATTTTCGGTATTTTTCTGTTGGGTGTCTTTGCTGTGACCTGTACAACCCTGATTTCCCTTGTGAATGGAAAGCGTATTTGTATGAGATGCCATGATGCAATAGAAAGAATATATGAAAGGGAAGGTGTATTGGATTTGTTGCCAGGGGATATGCCAGGTCTGGGCAACAAGCGATTTGTTCTTTCATTCATTATTGTTTCATGCTCCGGGTTGATGGCCGTTATCGTCCCTGTGATTTCAATGCAGAGTGGTGGATGACAAAAAAAGCAAGATCGAAGAACTCGCCTGATGCAGGCCATCGAGGAGGATGTGGCCGAGCTGGTGGAATGCATCCACTGGATGTGTCTGAAGGGGAACTCGACAGGTGGGCGGCGCCATGTGTATGTGTGGGCCGATTGTGTTCTCATCAACGTAAGGATGGATGATCGCCTGTGATGCTTGATGGTAGTTGACGGTTGTCAGGAGTCCGAAGCCAGCTGGGGCTGGAGGGTGATCAGCAGGAAATGCTCTCAGACTGTGCACCATGCTGTTGGCATGCGGGTGCCCGGAGACTATCTGTTCCAGCAGGCGTCCGGTGATTTCTTGCCTGTGTTGTCGAGGGTGAAGGTGAGGCAATCGGTGTCCGAGGACTGGCGGTTCTTGGCGTTTGCCGTGATAGTAAAGGTCGTTGCCGTGGCGGTGACGGTCACGTCGTACAATCCTGCCCCCTGGAGACCTGGCTTCTGGTTCTCGTCGATGCTGATGGTGTCGGCTTTGTATTCCTGTGGCCTCAGGGCGCTCAGTTTTCCGTAGCTACGGTTGACAATGTAGTAACGTTGCTCGTCCCGTGCCACCGCGTTGAGAAAGCTCTTGGCGGCGATTCGGTTCGAGCGCAAGACATAACTGGTATACGTGGGAATGGCGATCACCGTGAGGATGGAGACGATGGCCACCACGATCATGAGTTCGATCAGGGTGAAGCCGGTCTTGGTGTCTGTTCGGTCAAGGTACACGATTGAGGTCTCCGTGAGTGGTGAACAGCGAAATGACCAGCGGCCGGGATCCGACTGTTGACACTGGGTTTGCCTTGGCAGGCTGTTGGGATTCGCCCGCTGAAGTGGAAGATACCGGCAAGGCAGGAAGAAGGACAAGCGACACGATGCGAGGCCCGGATATTCAGCAAGATTCCCTGTTCAGTACGGTCAGCTGCGGAATCATGGGTGCCGAAGGACCTTCACCAAGAATCGCGATCGCTTGTTGGAAGGAGATATTGCACGGCGCTTCCCTGCCCAGGTCCTCGGTCAAGCCGAGCGGGCTGGCCTGCTGTCCAGGGAACACTTCAATGTGGATGGCACCCTGATCGAGGCGCTGGCCTCGCTCAAGAGCTACCGACCGAAAGTTGCGCCAACGCGACACCGCATGTCGCACAGAACACGAGCCACCGTTCATCGGCCATCGATGGACGCACCTCCCGCCATCCGGGCTGTGCCATGAGCCAACGGTTCCGCAAGCGGATCGGGGAATGCTTCGGCTGGGCCGGAGTCATCGGCGGGATACGCAAGAGCCGCCTTGCGGGACGAGAGAAGCTGGACTTCCCGTTCGTGCCGACCCTGTCCGCCAGCGCAATCCGGGGATGGCGGCATGTCGATGGCCGGGCTTCAAGGGATTGGTGTGCCTGGAAACAGGCGAATCGGGCCAGATTGGCCAATGTCCGGCCAGAGGGCAGGAGCCACCGTGCTTCATCCGCTGCTGGCTGCCGGAAAGGCCCCTTCAGTCGGGTTGTTTTCAACGGTCGGTTAGTCCTGCAGTTCGTTCCAGGAGGCGCGCGAGGGATCTGTCACTTGCCCGGTTGGTGATTTCGTGCAGCTGGGGCAGTTGCCCTCGCCGGAATGGATGTTTTCTGTTTCTGCATCTGCTGTATTTTTGTCCTCATCGTTCTTGTCATTTTTCTTGTCCTTGCGTTTCTTCTTGTTCCTGTTTCTCTTTTCTTCCTCCAATATGGTCTGATCGTGCCAGTACTCGAAAATCGTGTAGGGTTTTCCGGTTTTCGGGTTGGTCACGGTATTGCCACTGCTGCCCGTATAGGTGGCGTCCAATGCGCTGTATTCGTGGGCGCAAGGACCTTTCCAGTGCCAGAACAAGGTGGATTCCCACAACAGGCCATCGGTGATGCCCGTGATATTGCCTGTCGTATCATGAGTCAAAGTGAAGGCGTCGTTGCCGTTGGAATCGACCTCGACTGCCCAGATGGTCAGGGCGGCATTGCGCCAGCGACCATCGGATGACGGAATGTTTTTCTTGACGCACCAGGTTTGTGTAGGGACTAGCTGTCGATTGACAATGGCATTGACATCGAAATAGATGCTCAACTGTGACAATGGGGTGCTTCCTGATACTCCACCCAAAGAGTAGGTCGGCAATGAGCTGATCGGTTTCTCAGCATAGCGGCTCACTGGTTCGTAGGTGGCTGAAGTTGTTTTGTCATAGGTCTGGTTGAGTGATAAACGGCCACCTGGCGATTTGTCGGCATTGACGATGATCAGCTTGAATTTCTGCTGTCGGTTCATGATGTCGCGATCGATATTGTGCAGATTGCTGTCCAGCAGGTTGAAATAATCCACACCCTTGACGTTGTGCTTGTCGTCGTACGGGTGGATATGACCGTCAGTGGTGGCGGTGCCCTGGGGCAGCGCAGTGGACAAGGCCTGGGTCGTGTCTACGTCGAAGTGACCGCCAGGCAGCCCCGGATCGGTCGGCGGTTGGCTGCTGGGCGGCTCAATCGCTCGGGTGTGGTATTGCCGGTTGACATAGTAGGTGCCGGTGGTGCTGTTCAGGGTGGCGGTGGTCGCCGTGGATACGACAATGCCATAACCCAGGCGGAGCCCGATGACTCCATCTTCCGGATCCAGCAGGTCGCCGTCACCGTTGCCGTCCACATTGTCATCGCTGGTCAGAACGCCGTCGGCATTCATGTCGTAGATGGTGCTCGAGGGGCTGCCGCCGGTCAGGAGATTGATCTCGTTCGACCAGACTTCGCCACCCTTGGTGAGGTCCGCCGGATCACTGTTGGTGGGGTTGAGTGTGGTGATCAGCAGACGACCGCTACGGGAATTCATGGCGGTGAGTACCCTCTCGCCTTCTGGCAGGTCGGTGACCCAGCCGTCATGACGAGGCAGCGGAGAGTGTGCCGTGGTGGTGCGGACCTTGTACTTTGTTCCGTCCGGCCGGGTGTAGATGTGTTCGTTCTGGTACTGCACCAGCAGGTTGCCAGTGGCACTGTCCGTGTCGAGAGATGCAATCCGGTTGCCATCGAGACGGTCACGCAGCCCATAGATCGCCTGGACGTCGGTGTTGTGTTTGTCATCTGCGGTGAGCATGCGACCGCTGCCTATCAGGATCAGCAGACCGCCACCGGGGTGGGTCGCGATTCGTGGCGGCGTGCTGATGGGTTGTGTGGTGGTGGCGCCGGTAGAGTCGGTGTATCCGATCTTTGCCAGTGGCTGAGAGTTGAAGGATACCTTCCAGTTGGCCGGGTCGGCATTGCTGAGTTCGAATCGCCAGATGTTGCCGTCGAGGTCGCCGGCATAAACGAGATCTGCCAGACCATCGCCATTCAGATCGGCGGCTGCGGGGCTGGAAAGGCCATAGGGAAAGGTGTTGCTGCTGCCGGCCTGGATTTCCTTGATGAGCTGGCCGGTTTCGATGTCCAGTATGTACAGGGACGCAGGCTGTGCCGTGGTGTCATCGCCGTCATAACCGTTGCCGGTGATGACCACCCAGCGGTTCTGGGTGCCGATTTTCAACTGGGTGATCAGAGGGCGGCTGTAGCTGAATCCGAGGTTGTTCATGCCTGCAGATCGATCAGTGATCTCCCAGAGGAACTTCCTGGTCGGTCTGCTAAAGTCGTTGCTGGTGATGTCCAGGGCGAAGACGGCCTTTCCGCCAGCGCCCGGTTCACCGACTAGTACCCGGTGGGAGGATCCGTCGGAGAATGTGACATCGGCCCAGGACAGTGCGCCGTTGACATAGTGGGTATGTAGTGTGTCTTCCCCCCCGGTCGGTGAGGGCGTGGAGTCATATCCAGGATCGGAGAGAATATAGAGATTCGGGATGACAGTGCTCGGAATATAGGCGAATCGTTCTTCGCCCGTGGCAGCATCGAATGCGTGCAGCATGCCATCGTTTGCGCCCACGAACAGCAGGTTTCCGTTCAGGTCGTCCGGGTCTCTGTTATAGGGAATATAGAGTAGCGATGATTGGATGATGTCGCCCAGAATGTGGATGCGTTTGCGATAGTTGACCCCATCTTCCTTGCTGCGGTCACCGCGCAGAAAGTCGACCAGGTCCTGTGAATGCTTCAAGGCCGTCTGTTGAGTAGTGGACAGGTTGTCCAGGTTGTCGAACATGACAGCAGAGGTTGCATTGGTAATGATCGTTCGGGTGGTGAAGTCACGCTTGTCCAGTAACGCGGCGGCGCTCCAGTTGGGCGTGTGGTTGGTGGTTTTCGAGGTGACTGTGATTCTGGGAGTGCTGTTGTCCTGGAGGTTTCCCTTGGAGCTGACATTGAGGGACTCGATGTCGCCAAACCAGTTGATGTCATCGAAGTATGGTCGAAAGATCCTGGCCTTGCCATCAGCCACGCCCTGCTTGCTGAGCACCATGGGTGCCGCGTAGCCAATGGGTTGATGGCCGGTAGGGGAAAATGTCGCGGCCAAGGTCGTCTGACAGATAAGATTCAGGCTGATGAGGTAGTCGATAACGACTCTTCGCTTGATCTTCATGTCTCCTGGTTTTCCTAGGTCTTACGGGCGGTGTATATGCTTTGCAGCAGTGTTCTTCCTCCTGCTGCATCCTTGCCTTGTGAAAGGATACGAAATACATAGACTTCGATGAGGTTTCCCCGGGTACCGATTTCTTTCTCGAAATAGGACTTGGGAATCTTTTCAGTGCCCAGGTATTCGATGGCGTAGCGCATGTTCGTATTGTTTCCTGCCTGAATGGAGTCGGTAGCATCCCATTTCATGCCGAGGCGGTTCAGCGTCTGGCAGCCGTTGGTTCCGGTAGTCGTAGCGGCATA
The DNA here is from genome assembly GCA_024510845.1 of Gammaproteobacteria bacterium. Lineage (GTDB taxonomy): Bacteria > Pseudomonadota > Gammaproteobacteria > Chromatiales > Chromatiaceae > MONJU. The sequence continues at coordinate 46,950 of JANEMA010000008.1, read as the reverse complement.
GAATCCGATGCCCTCGGTCTGGCAGTCGAGGACACCACTGTTCTGGCTCATCCGGTCAGCGAGGGCGTTCATGATCTTTTCTGCCGTATTGCGGGCAGTTTCGGCTTTCTGGAATGCGATGCTGCGTGAGGCGGCATTGTCTGCCATGCGCAGCTCCAGGATGCCGGTCTGTGACAGGTAAAGACCCAGCAGGGTCAGTATCACCAGCAGGATTATCGAGATGATGAGAACGGCGCCTCGTTGTCGCTGCCCCGGTATTGCATGGCACATGGCTGGTCATCCCCTTGTACGCGGATTGCGCACGGTGACCGTGAATGAGAAGACTCTGGCAAACTTTGATCGTGGTACGGTGACACTCTGGCCCGCGACGTCGATCGTTGTGTTTCCAGGGCCGTTTCGATGGTTTTCGCTCAGACTCTCGGTCAGCAGAGCGACACGAACTGCCTTGATTTTGCTCCAGTCGCTGGTCAGTCCCGCAGGTGAGTCGAGCGCAGGCATCTGGGCCGCGGTCTTGAACCGGTCCACGTAGCCATCGTTGTCATTGTCGATGCCGTAAGTGATTTGCAGGCTGCGGATGCCTTCGATGAGCGGTTCGCCGACGATTTGTCCGCTGCCGGCGTCCAGGCGGACCAGGGTGGGTATTCCGTCACTTGTGCTGATCGACCAGGGCCGGATGTAATAGACGCGGGAGACGATCTCATGATATTCGGAGCCAGCGGGAAGAGCGGGGGCGCAGTTGGTACCCGATTTCCCCTTGGGGCACTGGAATATTTCGGCGCTTGACAGGCTGGTCCTGGCATACAGGTGTGCTGCTTTCAGGTCTGCAGCCTTGACGGGTTCCGGTTGGGTATAGTGCACCGAGAGAATATCGCTGTCCGGTTGGGCGGGCAGGGCGTTTCCTTTTGCCTTGATGCACTTGAAAACCTTGGATGTGCCATCGCTTCCAATGTCGTCTTCGCCATAGACCGCGGGAGATTTCTCGCCTGATGGTGTGGTGGCCAGTGCGGTTGCCCAGTCGAAGGCCTGAGAGGCGGTGGTGAAGCAATCATTGCTGATATTGGGCGGGGCGCTGGTGCTGACCGTGATGGGCGAGAGCGGGTAGGTCAGCCCGGCCGCGCCCGCCATGCGCAGGTCGTATGTCAGGATGTCGATGGCGGCACGCCCGGTTTCCTGTACATCCACCAGCATGTCCTGGGTTCGCTGGGTTTCCTTGGTGTCGATGAAGATGGTGATGACGCCGGCCGATATGAGCAATCCCAGCGACATGGCGACCATGAGTTCGATCAGGCTGTAGCCGGCGTCCCGGGTTGTTGTGCGGGTGGTGTTCATGGCGTCATGTCGAGCTGAAAGGTATTGGACTGGCCTGCCACGTTCCATGTCACCTCGATTACAGCACTGGTGCCGTTGACCGTGATGGTCGGGGTGGGCGAGGGCAAGGCAATGTCCAGTTGCTGCTTCCAGGTGAACAGGTCATAGGCTGCAAGCTCGCGCGGGCTGCATGTGGCCTGGGCGCAGTCCTTGGCGAGTTTGGTGGTGGGTGTGTTGGTATAGGCATTCAGTGCACTCGGATTGGCCCGGATGCGGTCGGTCATATCGTAGGTCAGCGCGACCACTTGCGAGTACAAGTAGCCTTCGTTGGTGCTCTTGAGGCTGTTGATGAACAAGCCGGCCAGGCCGAGCAGACCGATGTTCACGACCAGAATGGAGATCAGCACCTCGATCAGGGTGATTCCTGATTGGGTGTGTGCCTGGAAGATACGATGCTTCATGGGCAGTTTGTCTCTTTATCCCAGACGCATTTTGCCGGCGCCACAGTATTGTCGTATGCCCCGTGCGACCGCTGCAGATCTTGATATTGCCAGCCGCGGGTCGTCCATTGGGGTTGAAGGTGATGGTGTCAGCAAAAACAGTGGTCTGCAATCCACCTGTCAGAGCTTGCCGGGTCCCGACGGACTTCGCTGTTGTCTACTTTGCCAATCGTGTCGCCGGTGGTTGGGTGTCTTCCACGAAGACGATCCAGCCACTGGCTCATCCCGTGTCTGTCTTGCATTGGGCCTTGGTCCTGGTTGCGACAGATGGTAATCGATGTATTACGCTTGACAGCCTTGGAGCGGGCGGGTTGCAGGGTACTGATCAGGTTGTTGCTGGTGGAGGTGAGCCGATTGTTCTTGACCCGCCCGGTGACGCCGACGAATCGATCCTGCCGACGAACGTGCGGCGATCAGCTCAGCAGGGCCTTGGGCAGGGCGAAGATCACAGATTCCGATCGACCGCCGTCTTCTTCGACGTGTGATGCTCCCCATGCCCGGAGTTGGGCGATCACTCTGTCCACGAGCACCCCGGGTGCCGAAGCGCCGGCGGTCACGCCGATGATACCCACGCCGTTCAGCCATTCGCGCCGGATGTTCTTGGGATGGTCGATCAGCCAGGCTGGTGTGCCCTGTTTTTCGGCGATTTCGCGCAGGCGATTGGAATTGGAACTGTTGGGCGAGCCGACCACCAGCACGATGTCGCACTGTCTGGCCAGGCGCTTGACCGCATCCTGCCGGTTCTGTGTGGCGTAGCAGATATCGTCCTTCTTTGGCCCCTGGATGGCCGGAAAGCGGGCGCGCAAGGCGGTGACTACCTGGGTGGTGTCATCCATCGACAGCGTGGTCTGGGTGACGAAGGCCAGGCGTTCGGGGTTACGCACTTCGACTCGTTCGGCGTCCTCGGGTCGTTCCACCAGGTGAATACCCTTGTTGTCGCGGCAGCAGTATTGGCCCATGGTGCCCTCGACCTCCGGATGGCCGCGGTGACCGATCAGAATCACCTCGTTACCGGCCTTGCAGTGGCGAATCACCTCGAGATGGACCTTGGTGACCAGCGGACAGGTGGCGTCGAAGATGGTGAGTTCGCGTGTCTCGGCCTCATGGCGTACTGCCTGGGAGACGCCATGAGCGCTGAAGATCACGGTGGCGCCGTCTGGTACCTCATTCAGCGCGTCCACGAACACGGCACCGCGGTTACGCAGATTCTCGACTACGAAACGGTTGTGCACCACTTCGTGACGCACATAAATGGGTGCGCCGAAATTCTCCAGTGCGCATTCGACGATCTCGATGGCGCGATCGACGCCGGCGCAGAAACCGCGGGGATTGGCAAGCAGGATCTTCATGGCCGCATTGTACACCCGGCATATCCGGTTCGCGGCGTGGCGCCGAGCCGGCTGGCGATCTCAAGGATTTGCGGACGTGGCGGGTAGTCGTTGGGATGGGTTTGCAGGTATTCCTGCCAGCGCGCGAAGTCATCGGCCAAGTGTGGGTCGGTATTGTGACAGCCGGGCATGCGCAGGCGGTGATCACCAATGCGCCAGGGCCCCTCGCCACACAGGTCACCGTGGATCAGATGAGCGGTTTCGATGGGGGTGGAGAGGTGCCAGTAGAGGTCCAGGTACAATAGGCCTCGTGGGTGAGTGAAGGCACAGGCGACGAGTTTCTCGCGACCGTCCGGCTCGTGCAATATCAGGGGGGTGGTGACCTCGTCGATGATCGTCATCAATGGATTCGCGGGGCGCGAAGCAGGGCATCGAAGCGTTGGCGGCAGGCTTCCATGCGTGCGGCCTCGGCGTCTTTGGCACCGCCGAAGGCTGGCGATTGCTGCCACTTTCCACTGGCATGATCATAGACCGAAAAGCGGTACTGACGGCCTACCTTGAACACGCCGCTGATGTCCTTGTCTGCCTGCATCATGGCCTCTCCCTCGCTCAGACCGCCTGGCAGACCGGCATGGCTGAACGACAGGCTTGGCCGGTTGGCCTGTACCTCGGCACTGGATTTCATGACCAGTACGTGGTCGCGGATTTCGCCCGCCTCGGACAGTTCCAGCAGCTCGATGTCGGTGAAGCGTGAGAGCAGGTAGCCGGCCATCAGTCGGCCCAGGTCGTCGTCGCGGTTCTCGATGGCGGTGAGCAGCTTGTTGGCCACGATCTGGCCGCGCAGAGGCCGATCCACCTGGTCGATCCATTCCCGATTGACCTGCCAGCCCTGATCCATGTCGGCGTCCATGCGGTCGAAGAACTCGCTTGCCTGCGCAATCAGTGCATCGGGTACGTTGAGTTCCAGCAATTGGTCGGCGATGGTCACCTTGAGTATCATGACGTGGTTCCTGTGTTGCAGTTTTCACCGCATTCTAGCGGGAGCGTCCCGCCAATGCCCCGGGCGTTCGTCGGGGTTGTCCCCAGGGAGAAGTACCGTGCTGATCGAGATCCCCGAACTGCTCAACCTTGCACAGATCGACAAAATCCATGAGATCCTGGCAGGTGCCGAGTTTGTCGATGGCAAGCTCACCGCCGGCATGGCGGCGCGCCGGGTCAAGGTGAATGAAGAGCTGGCTCAGGATCCGCAGATCCAGCAGCGCCTGAATCGCATCGTGATGGCCAGCGTGGGGCAAAATTCCCGTTTTCGCAGTGCGGTACTGCCGCACCGGCTGGCCGATTTCATCTTTGCCCGTTACCAGCCTGGGATGCATTACGGCGACCATGTGGATGACCCCATCATGGGTGGCGGTAAGTTTCGTACCGATGTATCCATGACCATCTTTCTCAATGAGCCCGACAGCTACGAGGGTGGTGAACTGGTGATCCGAACCTCTTTTGGTGGGCAGCGAGTCAAGCTGGCTGCGGGCAGCGCAGTGGTCTATCCCTCACGCAGCGTGCACCACGTGGCCGACGTCACGCGAGGCGAGCGCCTGGTGGCGCTGACCTGGATCCAGAGCTTTGTGCGCGAGCCGGATCGGCGTGAGTTGCTGTTCGAATTGGACCAGACCCGCGAGTACCTGTTGCATAACGAGCCCGACAGCGAGCATGCCAAGCGGGTGGATCGCAGTTACGCCAACCTTCTCAGGATGTGGGCTGAGTTGTAGGAGGCTGCTCCCGGGCCAAAGATTTCGCGGCGAGGAGGTCGTCCCCGCAGGTCATCGGGGGAAACGGCCTCTCAACGCAAAAGGCCCCGCATCAAGGCGGGGGCTTCATTGTATTGGAGCAGCGGGATATCAGTAACCGCCCTTGCGTGCGATGTAGGGCAGGCCGGCGATGCGGTTGCCTTGCTTGGATGGCGCGAAGGGGAACAGTTTGTACATGTCCTTGCTGCTGACCTTCTTGCCCCAGATCTTGCCCATGTCCTTGAGGATCTGGCGTTCCATGGGCTGGTTCTGGTTGTTGTTGAAATACTGGTCGCGCAGGTGGTTGAGTACGTCGAAGTGCTCCCGGGTGAGCTCGCCGATGAACTTCTCGTCCACCTCGGCCAGGGCGCAGGCCACGTCTTCGTCCCAGAGTGTGGGATCGACCATGTTGCCGTGCTCGTCCAGCTCGATGGTCTTGCCGTTGACTTCGATTGTCGACATGTCGTTGATCCTCTTTCTCGCAAGCAAATTTTTCGGAGGGTTCTCCGGCCAGTGAGGGTGGCCGAGAGACAAAAACGTGCGGGATTATATTCAAATGTCGTTATTCATTCATCTTTGGCGGTCTTTACAGGGTCGATGCCCTTGTGTGGCAGAAAGATGCCACAGCCGAAATGTCGGTGGCTGCCCAGTCCTTCTTGTTGCAGGGCGACCGAATCCTCGGGTTTGAGGTCGGCCAGCAGGAGGCTGCGGGTCGTGATCGATCCATCGGGCGTGTCGATGTACCGGGTGGTGCCGCACAGGGCTTTCTTGACTTGGATGCTGCGTGCCTGGAGCTGTCTCGCCAGGCGCATCAGAAAGGTGTTCTCGTCGTCTTCCTCGCCGGGTTCGAGCACGATGTGGCGGGCAAAGAGAGTGCCTTGCCTGGAGAGCGATTTCACCCGGGCTCTGCCGATGGTCATCGGGCAGCCGTCGATCTCGATGGTCAGGCCGTCGAGCGCCTGTTCGATACGTTTGCGCAGATCCCTGGGGGCCCGGATGTGCAGCTTGGTGCGGCGAGAGAGGATCAGCTTCTGGCCCAGTTTCGGATCAGGGCGTTCCCAGCCGTTCTGGGAGCCAGCCAGGTGGATTTCGTGGATGGCGATGCGTGGGTCCTCGGCGAGTACCGGCGCGGCCTCGCACAGTGTGTTGTTCAGGACGTAGATGTGGTCGACCGGCAGTTCCCGGCACTGGATGTTGAATGCCAGGTCGATCACGTCGTCGGGAACCTGGAATTCCTGGGGTGTATCGTCGTCTTCCCAGAACATGATGACTTCCTCGTTCAGTCGGCGGGAATTTCGATCTGGATGGCCTCGCGGTCGATCCACCACCGGTCTTGTCCCAGTACGTCCACCACGTTGCGCAGGCGCACCAGGAACTTGTCGGGGTCGTTTAATTCCAGTTGCTCGATCCATGCCTCGAACTGATGCTGGGTCTCGATCTGACTGTGGCGCCGTGCCACCCGGCCCAGCAATTGTTGCGAGAAGAAGGCGATACGTTCCTTGTCGGGACCTTCCCCGGCACGGATGTCGGTGATGAAGCAGGCGGTGGCTGCAGCCACCGCGGCACCGTCGGAATCGTCCGGGGTGTCGTCTACCAGATGGCTGAGCAGGTGAACCGTGATCTCGGGGTCGATAGGAAAGGTGACGCCGATCCAGATACCGTGGCCCAGTGCGACCAGAGCGTCGGGCTCGCCGGTCTGATAGAGGACGCTGCAGGTGTCGGCAGCGTTTTCCCAGTCGCGCAACTGGGCGAAGATGCCAAAGGCGGTATGAGCCAGTGGCCAGGCCTCGGCGCCACGTCCGAGGACTTGCAGGGCGCGCGCCATCTCCAGTTTCAGGCGTGCGCGTTCATCGGCTGGGGCATGTTCTGGCAGGTGCCCGAGCTCTTGTTGCAGTTCCAGCAGGCGCTCTTCCAGTTTGGTGTGCTGTCCGAGTTGCTTGCGCAATGAGGCGGCGGCCGTGTCTTCGAGTTGGTTGGGGTCGAGATGGTCAACCATATGGATAAGTCCTCAGTAGCGACTGCTGAAGGTCGCTTCCAGTTGGTCTTCCCAGTCGGGAGGTGTGTCGGGGTAGGGGGGTTTTACATCGAAGCGCAGGAACATCTCGCCCTGGGCCGCGAGTTCCCTGATGACCAGCCTGAGGTCGTCGAAGCTCTCCAGCTCGGGGTTGCTGATCATGATCTGGCTGAGATACAGCATGGGGCTCCTCGTCATTGTGTGTCGCTGATGTAATGCACCCTGTCGTAGTGGCGTGCCCGGAAATATACGCGCTTGCGGTCGGGGTCGGGTGAGTCCTTGAAACCGGTACGACGGTGCAGGATATTATTGCTGATCACGCCTTCTCCGGCGGCCAGTCGGCGTTCGAGCAAGAAGGGGTCGTTGTTGGCAAACAGTTTCAACAGTGCCGCAGTGGCTTCGCGTGTCGCGGTATCGTTCTTCCATTCCACATTGTGCGACCGGGCCGAGTAGCGCATATGCAGATACCTGCCGTCGGGCGACACGGTAAATACCGGCCCCGTCGTTGCCGGACGGATCTCTACGCCACCCTCTATGTTGGGGGGAATGGTAAAGGCATCGGGGGCCATCAATGCCCTGATCCATTCCGGGTTTTGGTCGCGCAGGCGAATGTAGGCGATCTCGTGGTCCAGCAGGCTGTTGATGCCGCCTTCCATCGCCGGGCGGTGGCAATAGAGCAGCATGCCGTGTATCTGCTGGTGCATGGGGTTGTAGTAGCCGTCGGTGTGCCAACCGATGGGTTTGTCGGTATAGGGAATGTAGAGATTGTCGGTGCCGGTATCCTTGACTGTGATTTCGGTCAGGCCAGTGTCTTCGGCGCAGAGATTGGCATCCAGGTCGTTGAGTCCGAAATGCAGCCCAAGCTGTCGCAGGGCCGGTTGTGGGTCGGCCGGTGGCTCGGGGAAGTGGAAGAAGGCGAAGTTGTGGCGTTCGCAGTGACGGGTGAGCGTGGCCATGTCGGCTGCCGAGGGAGCAACCGGATCCTTGATCTCGATCACCGGTGGGTGCGGTGGTTCGGCGAGCTTGCGGGCGCGCCATTCCCGGTAGCTCCGATCATCGTGCAGGGAAAACGGACTGGTAATGGTGTTCATGGGAACTGACTCCGGGATTGTCTTCTGTAGCCGATACCTGACTTGACGGAATGTGGGAATCGGGCCTAGTATCATCAGCAGTTCGCTGTATCGGCATACTCTGAAATACTGTTCAAGCTAAGGGGTTTTTCTGATTTCAGGCGTATGGCCAGTCCGTTTCGGCGGGGGTTGTTGGCAACAGTCTATCCCCAATGGGATAGACCTTGGTCAAGGTTCCTCCCTCCTTGGTGTGATTCAGGGGAGCGTAGCACTCGACGTATATTAGCGGATATCGATGGGGTTTGCGTCTGCGGCGCGATTCCGTCACGGATCACCGAAGCACTTTTTGTGTGGCCGGATGTTCGACCACGCGAGAGCGGATTCAAGTCAAAACCGATTAGTCAGGAGAGATAGCGAAATGGCGATCGACAAGTATCCCACACCCATGCTGGACCAGCTCGAAGAGGGTCCGTGGCCGAGCTTCATCAGCGGCATCAAGCGCCTGCGTGACGAGCACTCGAACGAGAAAATCAACAAGGTGGCCAATTCACTGCTGGGTCAGCTAGAGCACTCCTACGAGACCCGAAAGGGTTACTGGAAGGGCGGAACCATCTCTGTGTATGGCTACGGCGGTGGCATCATTCCGCGTTTTTCCGAAGTCGGTCACAGCTTCCCAGAGTCCAAAGAATTCCACACGCTGCGTGTGCAGCCGCCGGCAGGCAATCATTACTCCACCGCCATGCTGCGTCAGCTCGCCGATAGCTGGGAGAAGTACGGCTCGGGCTTGGTCACGTTCCACGGCCAGACCGGTAACATCATGTTTATCGGTGCCGACTCCGGGCAGTACCAGCATTTCTTCGATGAGATCAACGACTACGGTTGGGACCTGGGAGGCGCAGGCCCCTGTGTGCGTACAGCCATGTCCTGTGTGGGTGCCGCCCGTTGCGAGATGTCCTGCACCAACGAGCAGAAGGCGCACCGTCTGCTGGTGAACAACTTCACCGACGATGTGCACCGTCCAGCACTCCCCTACAAGTTCAAGTTCAAGGTTTCGGGTTGCCCGAACGACTGTCAGAACGCCATCGAGCGTGCCGATTTCGCCGTGATCGGCACTTGGCGTGACGATATGAAGGTCAATCAGTCCGAGGTCAAGGCCTACGTCGAGAAGAAAGGTCGTCAGTACATCATCGACAACGTCGTCACCCGTTGTCCGACCAATGCCATTTCTCTGAATGATGACGATACCATCGCCGTCAACAACAAGGACTGTGTGCGTTGCATGCACTGTCTGAACGTCATGCCCAAGGCATTGGGGGTAGGTGACGACAAGGGTGTCACCATCCTGATCGGCGGCAAGCGTACCCTGAAGATCGGTGACCTGATGGGTACCGTGGTGGTGCCGTTCAAGAAACTGGACACCGAGGAAGACTGGGAGTCACTGGTCGAGCTGGCTGAAGAGATCATTGATTTCTGGGCTGAGAATGCCCTTGAGCACGAGCGATGTGGTGAGATGATCGAGCGTGTCGGGCTGGTGAATTTCCTCGAGGGCATCGGTGTCGATGTCGATCCGAATATGGTCAATCACCCCCGCGAGTGCTCCTATGTGCGCATGGATGGTTGGGATGAAGAAGCCATCAAGTGGTTCGATCGTCAGGCTGAGGCTTCTTGATCAATCGTTCACAAACCGAATATGACTTTCCCCTTCCCTGTTGGCTTCTGCCGGTGGGGTGCCCGGGGAGGCATTTACCCGCTTTCTGGAGGTAAAAATGGCTAAAGAAATGCGCGAGCCGATCGAGTCCGGTTGTCCCGATCCGTTCCAGTACATGCACCCGACCATGCGCCGTAATTTCGGCATGTGGGCGTATCACGAGCATCCTCGTCCTGGCGTGTTGCTGCACGTCGCCAAGAATGGTGACAAGTTGTGGACCGTGAAGGCTGGTACCCAGCGGATCCTGGATCTTTTCACCTTGCGTAAGCTGTGTGATATCGCCGACGAGTACTCCGATGGCTATATCCGCTTCACCCTGCGTTCCAACCCCGAGTTCTTTGTGACCGAGGAAGTGCGTGTCGAGCCGCTGATCAATGCGCTCGAAGAGGCCGGATTTATCGTCGGTGGCACTCAGAACTCGGTGACCACTCTGTCGCACACCCAGGGCTGGTTGCACTGCGACATTCCGGGTACCGACGCCTCCGGTGTGGTGAAGGCAATGATGGATGAGCTTGTCGACGAATTCCGCAAGGCCGATATGCCCAACCGCGTGCACATCACCACATCTTGCTGCCAGATCAACTGCGGTGGTCAGGGCGACATTGCCATCAATGTGCAGCACACAAAGGCGCCGAAGATCAATCATGATTTGGTGGCCAACGTCTGCGAGCGTCCTTCCGTCGTGGCCCGCTGCCCCGTGGCCGCCATTCGTCCGGCCATGGTGAACGGCAAACCCTCGCTGGAAGTGGATGAGAAGAAGTGCATCTGCTGCGGTGCCTGCTTCCCACCTTGCCCGCCGATGCAGATTAATGACGCCGAGCACACCAAGCTGTCCATCTGGGTTGGTGGCAATCACTCCAATGCCCGTGGCAAGCCCACTTTCCAGAAATTGGTGGCTTCCGGCATTCCCAACAACCCGCCACGCTGGCCCGAGGCTACCGCGATCGTCAAGCGCATCCTGAAGGCCTACAAGGAAGGCGCCAAGGATTGGGAGCGGATCAACGAGTGGGTCGAGCGTATCGGCTGGCCGCGCTTCTTCGAAGAGGTCGGATTGCCGTTCACCAAGTATCACATCGACAACTGGCGTGGTTCGCGCAAGAGCCTGAACTCTTCCGCCTATATCCGCTTCTGAGCGGCCTGTAACGACGAGGTCAAGTCATGAAATTGGCAGTACAGGTAAACGAGGGGCCCTATCAGCATCAGGCCAGCGACTCGGCGTACCACTTCACCAAGGCGGCGCTGGAGGGCGGCCATGATGTGTTTCGCGTGTTCTTCTATCACGACGGTGTACTGAACGGGACCCGTCTGACCACCCCCCCCCAGGATGATCGAAACATCGTCAAGCGCTGGGTGGAACTGGCAGAAAAATACGACTTGGATCTCGTCCTCTGCGTTGCCGCTGCCCAGCGCCGCGGCATTGTGGACGACGGTGAGGCCGAGCGTAACGGTAAGGATGCGACCAACATAGCGCCCAAGTTTCGTATCTCCGGCCTCGGGCAGTTGATCGAGGCGGCCATCCAGTGCGACCGTCTGGTCGTGTTCGGCGACTGAGGGGAGAATCAACGATGTCTGATGTCAAGAAGTTCATGTATCTGAATCGTCGTGCTCCCTACGGCACCATCTACGCTTGGGAGTCGTTGGAAGTCGTGCTGATCGGTGCCGCCTTCGACCAGGAGGTCAGCCTGATGTTCGTGGACGATGGGGTTTTTCAGCTGGTGAAGGGGAGTGATACCTCCGAATCCGACATGAAGAACTTCACCCCTACCTATCGTACCCTTGGCGACTATGGTGTACGGCACATGTATGTCGACAAGACTTCGCTCGAAGCTCATGGCCTGACCCAGGACGATCTCATCGAGGTCGCTTGGGAAGACTGGGAGAGCGAGGAAGAGGTGGACAACATCGTCGAGGTCCTGGATTCAGAAGAGCTTGCAGAGAAGCTCGGTGAATCCGACGTCGTATTTAGCTTCTGAGGTGGCGAAATGGCTGATCTGTATACCGTGAACAAATCACCGTTCGAGAAGAATTCACTGGAAAATGCCATTCGCTTTTCGGGCGAAGGTGCGTCCGTCCTGCTGATTGAGGACGGTGTCTATGGTGCCATGGCGGGCACCGCTGTTTCCGACTTGGTGGCCAGTGCCACCGGTCGGAAGTTTCATGTGCTCCGGGCTGACCTGAAGGCGCGTGGAATTTCCGAAGATCGCCTGATCGACGGTGTTGAACTGGTTGATTATGCCGGTTTTGTGGATCTCGTCGTGAGCCACGACAAGGTCCAGGCTTGGCTCTGATGCCTACTAGTCTGATTGTCAAACATTGAACTGTAACAGGAGATGGCAAAATGCCTATCGAAGCAAATGGCAAGGTCTTCGAGACCGATGAAGAGGGTTACCTGGCAAACATCAACGAATGGGAGCCGGCTGTCGCCGAGGCTATGTCCAAGGAAGACGACCTGGATCTGACCGACGAGCACTGGGATATCATCAACTTCCTGCGCGAGTATTATGAGGAGTATCAGATCGCTCCCGCTGTGCGCGTGCTGACCAAGGCCGTTGGTAAGAAGCTGGGCAAGGACAAGGGCAACTCCAAGTACCTGTATGGTCTGTTCCCCTATGGTCCTGGCAAGCAGGCCTGCCGTTACGCTGGTCTGCCGAAGCCGACCGGATGTGTCTGAGCGTGTCTGATGACAATTGGGGGGCACTCTCGCCCCCCGGACCTGCAATCCCATTCAAGAGGTTTTCGGAAACATGTCGTTTCTGACGGTCGCATTTGCGGCATTGTTCTATGCCGCCACGCTGTTGCTGGTGGTTGGGCTGGCGCGTCGCATACGCCTTTACTGGAAGACGCCGGCGCCGCTGAAGATTCCCACGACACCCGCACCGACCACCACCGGTGGTGTGGTATTGCGGATGTTCCGTGAAGTGGTGTTTTTCGAAAGCCTTTTCAAGGGTGCCAAATGGACTTGGTTGTTCGGTTGGGTCTTCCATATGGCACTGTTCGCGGTGCTGTTCCGGCACCTGCGCTATTTCCAGGAGCCAGTATGGGGCGTCGTTGTGTGGACCAGTCCGCTCATCAAGTACTTGGCTTTCGCCATGGTCATCGGTCTGTTGGGCCTGCTCGGTCGCCGCATCTTCGTCGATCGTGTGCGCTATATTTCAGCGCCTTCGGACTATCTGATGCTGTTCCTGTTGCTGGGTGTAGGCATCAGTGGTGCCTTGACTACCTTTGTCGCACATACCGATGTGGTGGCAGTGAAATCTTTCTTCCGTCACTTGATGACTTTCAATTTCGAGACCATGCCCAATCTGCCGGTTGATCCGCTGATAATCGTGCACCTCGGGCTAGTCGCGCTGCTGATGATCGTGTTCCCGATCAGTAAGCTTCTGCACGCGCCGGGCGTGTTTTTCAGCCCGACCCGCAATCAGGTGGACAATCCCCGCGAGCAGCGCCACATCGTCGAGTGGGCGCGCAAGCTGGAACGATAATCCGGAGCAAGGATTAGTGGCATGGCAAAAGCAGAATTTGAAATTCCGGATCTGAAAGAGTATCCCGAGGTCCCGCCGGTTCAGCCGGGCTCGATGGCACACAGCAAGCCGTTCGTGGCGAAGAATCCGAAGTTCATGGAACCCTTGGGCTATCCTGCCGAACTGGTCGACGATTGGCAGGAGAAGGCTATTGAGCACATGGGCGAGTTGCTCGGCAAGTACCGTTCACTGCAGGTGTTCCTCGACGCCTGCGTGAAGTGCGGTGCCTGTACCGACAAGTGCCATTACTACCTTGGTACCCAGGATCCCAAGAACATGCCGGTGGCGCGACAGGATTTGTTGCGCAAAGTCTACCGCCGCTACTTCACGTTTGCCGGCAAGTACTTCCCCAGGCTGGTGGGTGCCGCCGATCTTACCGAGGATGTGCTTGAGGATTGGTACAGCTACTTCCATCAGTGCTCGCAGTGTCGCCGCTGCTCGGTATTCTGCCCCTATGGTATCGATACTGCCGAGATCTCCATGGCTGCGCGCGAGATCATGGATCGTATCGGTCTGGGACAGAAGTACTGCAACGAGATCATCGGCAAGGTCTTCAAGATCGGTAACAACCTCGGTCTGCCCGAGCCGGCACTGGCCGATACGCTCGAAGGCCTGGAGGAAGATGTAGTCGACGATACCGGCGTGGAAGTCAAGTATCCGTTGGATCAGAAGGGTGCCGACATCCTGCTGGTTACCCCGTCGGCGGACTTCTTTGCTGAACCTCATGTGGACGGCCTGATCGGCTACGGCAAGGTGTTTCATGAGGCGGGTGTGTCCTGGACACTCAGCTCCAAGGCATCGGAGGCGGCCAACTTCGGCATGTTCATCGGTTCCTATGAGAATATGCGCCGCATTTCCCTGCGCATCCGCGAGGCGGCGCTGGAACTGGGCGTCAAGCGCATTATCTTTGGCGAGTGCGGCCATGCCTGGCGGGTGGCCTACAGCTTCCTGAATACCCTGGCGGGTCCGTTCGACTTCCTGGACTCCAACTATCCGGTGCCCCAGCACATCTTGGAATTCACCTGGGGCGAGATCCAGAAAGGCACTCTCAAGATCGACAAGTCGGCCAATGACCACATGGTCGTGACTTTCCACGATTCGTGCAACGTGGCACGCGCCACGCGCATGGGTGACGAGCCGGGTGGGCAGTTCATCGTTCCGCGCAACGTCATCAAGGCGGTGTGCAACAATTTCGTGGACATGGATCCCGATACCATCCACGAAAAGACCTTCTGCTGCGGTGGAGGCGGCGGTCTGTTGACTGATGACCTGATGGAGCTGCGGGTCAAGGGTGCCAAGCCGCGGATGGAGGCGCTGAGGAATGTCATCGAAGAACGCGGCGTGACCAATATGGCGGCAATCTGCGCCATCTGCAAATCGCAGTTCACCAAAGTGTTGCCCTACTACGGCATGGGTATGGACATGATCGTCAGTGTGCACCAGTTGGTCTCCGAGGCCATCGTCCTGACCGGTCAGGACGCCGGTGACGACGAACAGGAAGATTCGACCGAAGACGTGGCCTGATCGCGTCTTTTGTCAGATAGACATCAATCGATCCCATGGGGATCCAAGGCATACAGGTAAGGAGCGTTAAGATGGCTACTCCGAGCGATGAAATGACCAACAAGCTTACATGGCGTCGTTTTGAAGACGGTGACAATCAGTGGGATTCGTTTACCGACAAAATCTTCATTGCCGATACCTCCTACAAGTGTCCGACCTACGTCCACAAGACACCACCTTGCCAGGGTTCCTGTCCCTCGGGTGAGGATATCCGGGGTTGGCTGGCGATCGTGCGCAATCAGGAGAAACCGGTCGATGGTATGGAGATGGGCGAATACGCCTTTCGTCGCTCCACCGACGCCAATCCCTTCCCGTCCATGATGGGTCGTGTGTGTCCGGCTCCCTGCCAGGACGGCTGTAACCGCAATGAGGTCGAGGACTTCGTCGGAATCAACTCGGTCGAGCAGTGGATCGGCGACAATGCTCTGGCCAATGGTTACCGCTTCGAGGCGGGCCCTAGTACCGGCAAGAAAGTTGCTGTCATCGGTGGAGGACCTGCTGGCCTGGCCGCAGCCTACCAACTGCGTTGCAAGGGTTATGGCGTAACCCTCTTCGAATCGCAGCCTGAGCTGGGCGGCATGATGCGTTATGGCATCCCCAACTACCGTATCCCGCGGGACAAGCTGGCCGGTGAGATCCAGCGCATCCTCGACATGGGCGAGGTGGACGTGAAGTGTGGTGTGCGCGTTGGTCAGGATGTCAAAGTCGATGACCTGGAAAAGGATTTTGACGCGATCCTCTGGGCTGTCGGTTGCTGGTCTGGTCGTGGCTTGCCTGTCGAGGGTTGGGATGAGACGCCAAACTGTGTCTCCGGTGTTGCCTTCCTCAAGGCCTTCAATGAAGATCGCATGAAGCTCACCGCCAGGAAACTGGTCTGCGTGGGTGGCGGTGACACTTCCATCGATGTGGTCTCGGTGGCCCGTCGCTTGGGTTGCATTCCCTGCCACGAAGGTACCGATAACCCCGAGAAGGTCATCCTCGACGACAGTGTGAGCCATGAAGTCGACGAGTCGGCCAAGCAGAATGTCGAGGTGACTCTGACCTCGCTATTCCCCAAGCACAACATGACCGCTGCTGAGCACGAAGTGAACGATGCCCTGCAGGAGGGTGTCACCATCCTCGATGAGGTCATGCCGATCGAGATCGTACGTGATGAAGCCGGTCGCGCGACGGGCCTCAAACTGGCCAGGTGCACCATGGATGGTGGTCGCCCGGTACCGGTTGAGGGTACTGAACAGGTGGTTGAGGCTGATCTGATCGTGGCCGCCATTGGTCAGGGTGGTGATCTCACCGGATTGGAAAACTTTGACAACGGCCGTGGTCTGATCGATGCCGATTCCTTCTACCAGGTGCCGGCTCGTGAGAAGCACTTCGTCGCTGGCGACATCATCCGTCCACACCTCTTGACCACCGCGATCGGTCAGGCTGCGATTGCCGCCGATACCATCGACGAGTACTTGAATCAGCAGGAACACAAGAAGCGTCCGAAGGTCGATGTGCATCACTTTGACCTGGAGAAGAAGCTCAATGAGGCAGGCCTGGAGCCGGAGCACTTCGATCCGAGTGCCGGCGATCAGCGTGGCACATCGTTTGCCAATTACGCAGTACACAACTACGAGGATCGCTCCTTCGCCGAGATCATCCCGTCCGACGAGCTGTTTCTTGGCCACTTCGACTATACCCAGCGCGTCAAGCGCAAGGAGGAGGTTCCCACGGCCGAGGAGGTGCTGGGCCATTTCAAGGAGCGGGTAATCGGTTTGAGCACTGAAGAGGCAGTCGAGGAGGGCAAGCGGTGCATGAGCTGTGGTCTGTGCTTCGAGTGTGACAACTGCGTGATTTTCTGTCCGCAGGACGCGGTTTACCGTGTGCCCAAGAAGGAGGCGACCACCGGCCGCTATGTGGCAACCGACTATGCTCGTTGCATCGGTTGTCACATCTGCTCCGATGTGTGCCCGACCGGCTACATCAAGATGGGCCTGGGTGAGTAAGGTGCCGTCTGCCGGCCTCGCGCCGGCCTGGCGGATTGCGCTTAACACAGCGAGTCAGACGCAAGACATGTTTAGATTTGGTACGAGGCTATTGGTGTTGACGGGGGCTCTGGTGCTCGTCTTGGGGGCGAATGCAGCCGAGCACTCCAACCGTTCGGTGGTGAAGGGTTCTAAGGCCTACGAACTCGACAGCTGCGTGGAACCCACGTCGGTGATGCGCAAGCTGCATCCGACCTTCATCAAGCATCAGCGCGATATCACGGTGCACCATGGCATTCGTGGCGACAAGCACAGTCTGTCGGGTTGCGTGGATTGCCATGCCACGAAGGACGCGCAGGGCAGGTACACGCCAGTGAATGCGCCCGGCCAGTTCTGCGAGAGCTGCCACGAGTATGCCGGCGTCGAGATTCCGTGCTTCACTTGTCATGCCACTACGCCGACAGGCCGTAAGGGGGAGTGATCATGAGCCAAGATATCGATCAAGAGCGTCGACAATTCGTTTCGGTGGCGGGGCTGGCAGCCGCTGCCACGGTCGTGGCGCCAGGCGCCTTCCTGCTAGATGGTAGTGCCGAGGCCGGGTCGCGCCGGGAGCCGGCTGTCGACAAAGTGCGTTACGGCATGTTTATCGATACCACCAAGTGTGCCGACGGCTGTACTGAGTGCGTTACTGCCTGTGAAAAGGAAAACGGTATCGACCTGCTGCGCATGCCCGAGGGGGCCGATCCCGAGGAATGGGATCGTCAGCGCCCGCGCTGGATGCGTACCGTCAAGGTCAAGGATCGTCTCACCGGTCGGGTTTCCAATTTGCCGATGATGTGCCAGCACTGCGAGCATCCGCCCTGCGTGGATGTTTGCCCAACCGGCGCTTCCTTCCGTCGCGCTGACGGCATCGTGATGGTTGACAGGCACATCTGCATCGGTTGTCGATACTGCATGATGGCGTGTCCCTACAAGGCGCGTTCCTTCATCCACGAGAACGTCGACCAGCAGCTGAGTATTGCGCCGCGCGGCAAGGGTTGTGTGGAAAGCTGTAACTTCTGTGTCCACCGGCGCGACAACGGTGAGAACACCACCGCGTGCCAGGATGCTTGTTCGCACGGTGCCATCGTCTTCGGTGATCTCAATGATTCGAACAGTGAGGTCTCCAAGGTCTTGCGCGAGAAGGACAATACGCAACTGCGGGCCGACCTGAAGTTGAACACCAGTGTGCGCTATTGCGGCATCTGATCAGTTTCCATACCTTGTGAAGCAGCTATGAAAAAGATTCACTATCGCGAATGGGGCATCGAGAGTCTACGTTACTGGGGGTTGCTGGCCGTACTTGGGGTATTTCTGGCCATCGGCGGCCTGGCCACCCTGTACATGGAGCACGAGGGCCACTGGGTCACCGGAATGAACAATCAGATCGTCTGGGGTGTCCCTCATGTGTTCGCCATCTTTCTGATCGCGGCGGCGTCCGGTGCCCTGAACATCGCCGCCTTCGGCTCGGTGTTCGGTAAGAAGGTCTACAGGTCGCTGGGCAGGTTGTCGGGCCTGCTGGCGATGGCGCTGCTGGTTGGCGGCCTGCTGGTGCTGGTGCTCGATCTCGGCCAACCCGGCCGTCTGATCGTGGCGATGACCACCTACAACATCAAATCGATTTTCTCCTGGAATATCTATCTTTACGTCGGGTTTCTGGCGATTGTCGCGATCTATCTGTTCACTATGATGGAGCGCAAGGCAAACAAGTACTATCCGGCGGCAGGTCTGGTCGCGTTCGTCTGGCGTCTGGTCCTGACCACTGGTACGGGATCGATCTTCGGCTTCCTGGTAGCACGTCAAGGATACGGCGCAGCCATTATGGCGCCGATGTTCATCATCATGTCCTTCGCCTATGGTATGGCTATCTACCTGCTGGTACTGCTGTTTACCTTTAAGCTGGATGACCGCCCGATTGGCGACGGGCTGCTCATGCGGTTGAAGAATCTGCTGGGGATCTTCGTGGCTGCGGTATTCTACTTCGTGATGATCTATCATTTGAGCAACCTCTATGGTACCGAGAACCATGAGTATGAGGCCTTTATTCTGCGCGATGGCGGCATCTACACTACTTTGTTCTGGGTGGGTTGGGTATTTCTGGGTATGGTGCTCCCCATGGGCATCCTGTTCCATCCGGGGTCTGGGCGTTCACGTGGCGCCATCGTGGTTGCCAGTATATTGGTGATTCTCGGGGGGTTTACTGCCATGTACGTGATCGTCGTCGGTGGACAGGTCTTCCCGATGGCTATCTTCCCGGGCAAGGTCATCGTCGAATCCGGCTTCTATGATGGTGTCAATGGTCAGGTGCTGTATTACGCGCCTTCACTTCCCGAGTTCCTTCTCGGTCTGGGAGGTGTTGCTGTGGCCTTGACCGCGACCTTTGTCGGCGTGCGCGTGCTCAAGTTTCTGCCCGAGTCGCTGGCCGACGAGGTTGTCGATCCACATCACGGTTGAGGGCAGGCAGGGACAGTAGAAACGCAGAAAGCGGCCATGAGCCGCTTTTTTCGTTGGCAGACATGGCATACCTCTACCTTTCCGCTGCCCACAAGTCTTCCGGCAAGACCTCGGTCTCGCTTGCTCTGTGTGGTGCCTTGGTGCAACGGGGCCTGGTGGTGCAACCCTTCAAGAAGGGGCCAGATTACATCGACCCGCTCTGGCTTGGCCAGGCAGCTGGCCGGCCCTGTGTCAATCTCGACTTCTATACCATGGCGAGTGACGAGATCAGTGATGTGTTCGCGCAGACCATGCAGGGCGTTGATATTGGCCTGATCGAAGGGAACAAGGGCCTGTACGATGGTCTGGATCTCGACGGCAGCAACAGCAATGCTGCGCTCGCGGCCCAGGTCGATGCCCCGGTGGTACTGGTACTCGACACCCAAGGCATGACACGGGGTGTTGCCCCGCTGATTCTGGGCTATCAGCAGTTCGACCCGAATATCCGTATCGGTGGTGTGATCCTAAACAAGGTGGGTGGTGTACGTCACGAGGCCAAGCTGCGACAGGTGATCGAGCACTACACGGGTGTACCGGTACTCGGCGCGGTGCAGTGGCACCCGGATATGCACATCAGTGAACGTCACTTGGGTCTGGTGCCAAGCAATGAGTTGGCGCGCAGTCGCGAGCAGATCGCACGCATGGTCAGGCGTGTCGTCGATCAGGTCGATCTCGAGGTCCTGCTGGCGCTTGCAGCCACTGCACCAGTGGTCGAATCACCCTGTCAGACCGCTACGCCACCACCCATAGAGGGTGGAGAGAAGGTGCGCATTGCCTATGCGCGTGATGAGGTCTTCGGTTTCTATTATACCGACGACCTGGCGGCACTGTGCCGCGCAGGTGCCGAACTGATTCCGTTCAGCCCGTTGCATGATGGCGGGTTGCCTGAGGCGGATGCACTTCTGATTGGTGGAGGATTTCCCGAGACACATCTGGAGCAATTGGCGGCCAATACCGCAATAGCTGGACAGATAAAGGATTTCATCGAACGGGGCGGGCCTGCCTATGCGGAATGTGGTGGCCTGATGTATCTCTCCCGTCGCCTGACTTGGCAGGGAAGGCAAGGTAAAATGGCTGGCATCATTCCTGCCGATGTGGTCATGCACGATCGCCCGCAGGGCAGGGGATATGTCCGCCTGATGGAGACGGCCGAGCATCCATGGCCTGGTGGTGACGAGGTGGCGGCGCACGAGTTTCATTATTCGGCGCTCGAGAACTTGGCCCCCGAGGTGGACTTCGCTTACCGCATCTTGCGCGGGCAGGGTATCGACGGTGCGCACGATGGCGTGCGCTATCGTAATCTGCTTGCCAGCTATACCCACTTGCGGGATACGCGGCACAACCACTGGGCGGGCAGGTTCGTTGACTTCATCAGGCGTTGCCAGTCCTGATCGATACTGGGTCATCACGATTATCACTACACCAGAGGGTGAAGAAGCATGTTTAAGGTAACCCCGGCCGCGGCCGAACAGGTGAGAAATGCAGCGAAACAGGGCGGAACCGAAGGCATGGTCCTGCGTCTCGCCGCGCAGAAACATGCCGACGGCACCTACGATTACCGCATGGGTTTCGACGAGGCCAGCGAGGATGACATCCGTATCACCAGTGAGGGCATCGAGATCGTGATGACACCTGAGTATGTGCCTCTGTTGGACAACACTGTGCTGGATTTCGTGCAACTCGATGACGGTGATGCCCAGTTCGTATTCATCAATCCCGACGATGCCAACTACAGCCACCCAGCCAACTGAAGGTATTTTCGGCACACCATGGACTTGTCTCCCGAAGACGCGTTGCGTCTCAACGTGTTGCTGGCCAAAAAGCCTCTGGCCATCCGCATCAAGGAATCGGCGATGGAATTGCATGGCCTCACCGAGGAGGGCGAGATTTGTATCCGCATCAAACCGACCTGTCGTGACGAGCAGTACATCAAGAAGGTCAAGGAACTGATCTCCGGCCATGTGCTGGGCTCGCCAGGCGGCTATCCTGTGTATCTGCAGCGCTGGACTCGCATGGGCCAGATGAAGGATGACAGCCTCGAGCAATTGCTCTTGCTCGGTGAACCCGAGGCGGTGGTTGCGGCAGTCTGCGCGCCGGGGCTGACCGATGAACTGGCACGGCGCGCTTGGTGGGCTATGGAAGATGCCGAGAATGCCCGTCAGATGTTGCGTAAGCGGGCGGTGGTCGAAGGCCGCATGGGACGAGTGCTGGCCGAATATCTGGTCGGATTTCTGCCCTTCGAGAGTGAGCCGGAAAAGCAGATCGAGACCATTCGTCTGGTATTGCAGCCTGGCTTGCTCGATGAGCAGGAGCGCCTCGACCTGTGGCGCCGTGCCGCACGCAAGCCGCCATACTATGTCGGTTTCATTGCCACCCTGCCGGATGCGATTCCGGAAATACGGGCTGTCCACCCGTTATGGGAGACGCATCAGGCAGCGTTACGCGAGCTTGCTGATGCGGGCAATGCCGTGTCTGGTGCTCTGGCGCGAGTGCTCTCTCCTGCCGGTCAGGCCTGGCTGGCCACAGTGTTTCGCATCTTCAGGAAGCCATCCAACCAGGACGTGGTCAATATCAGCCTGGACCTGATCGCGCATTACTTTTCGATGCTGCGCGAGACCCCCGTGGATGCCACCCTCGAGAAACTCGAGGCCGAGGCACACGACTGGCTGGGAGCCAATGTCGAGGCACAGGCAGTGCTGGCCCTGGATGGGGCCTTCGAGGCCCCGTTGATTGCAGTGCATCTGCTCTCGGGTACGGGATACGGTGTGGTTCGTCCCGTGTTCAAGGGGACTACTGCCATTGGCAGTCTGATGCGCAAGAAGCTGGCGCCGATTATGGAGCCGCTGCACGAGTATCTGAAGGCCCTTCAGGGCTGATCGGTGGTTTCATTCGTCCCGGGGACGGGCCTGCCATGTCAGAGGGCACCGATGTCGCGGAACCAGCCAAACCAGCTGACCAGCAGCACGGTGGCGACGACCAGGTCGGTCCGCAGGCGCAAGCGATGTCGTGCCACCGTGTCGCTGTCTTGTTCGATCATGAACACTCGGTTCATCAATGCATCGAGCATGAGGACAAAGAACAGGATCACGACCAGCACTGGTATGACATAGGCAAAGAGCACACCGATACCCTGCGGCGTACTGTCGGTCAGCCAGACCAGGGGACTGCAGAGGAGGGCGAGTGCCGCCAGTATCGAGCGCATGGGTCTGAGGTTGGCAAGAAGCTGAGACAAGGACATGACGTTTCCCCGGGATGACTGAGGCAGGCAGAGCCTGCTAGGCTTGCCGTTTCTGCGACATTATACCGATGTTCACGATTTCGCCCGAACTGCTGGAACAACTCTGTGCCCTGATACGCGAACTGCGTGCTGGCAGTGCCGACTTTCTCGAACATCACGAGAATGGCCAGCATTGGTACAATCGAGGTTATGCCAATGGCATGCTGCGTGCCTTGCGCGATCTGCTGGGCGAGGATTGTCCCTGTGGCGATGTGTTCGATGACGAGGTTGAACTTCAGCCTCACCGTGTGATGGCCTGGGGCAAGGCCTACGGTCACGGTGAGGCGATGGGTGAACGCGAGACCCACGAGATCACAGGGAGTGGCTGAATGCGTATCGTATCCTTCAATGTCAACGGCATCCGTGCCCGCCCACACCAGCTTGAGGCCTTGCGCGACCGGCTCGATCCGGACATCATCGGCCTGCAGGAGACCAAGGTGCAGGACAGCGAGTTTCCGCGCGACATGGTCGAGGCCTTGGGTTATCACGTGGTGTTTCATGGTCAGAAGGGACATTACGGGGTGGCGTTGTTGTCGAAGCGTGAGCCGCTGGACTGTCGTCTGGGTCTGCCAAGTGATGGCGAGGAGGCGCAGCGACGTCTGATTACCGCCACTTATGCCATGCCCGGCGGAGAGCGCATCACTGTGGTCAACGGTTATTTTCCGCAGGGAGAGCATCGTGCCCACGAGACCAAATTCCCGGCCAAGCGATGCTTCTACGCCGAACTGCAGGCCATGCTCGGGGAACAATACGAGCCTACACAGAATCTGATCGTCATCGGTGACATGAATATTGCCCCTCAGGATCGTGATATCGGTATCGGAGAGGCCAATGCAAGGCGCTGGCTGCGCGAGGGCAAGTGCAGCTTCCTGCCCGAAGAGCGCGAATGGTTGCAACATCTGTTGAATTGGGGATTGTACGACGTCTTCCGTACCGTGCATCCTACGGTGGATGACTGTTTCAGCTGGTTCGACTATCGCTCGCGCGGCTTCGAGCGTGAACCCAGGCGCGGGTTGCGCATTGATCTGGAACTGGCTACGGCGCCGCTCAATCAGCGGGTACGTGATGCGGGTATCTCCTACGAGATTCGCACCATGCCCAGGCCTTCCGATCACGCACCGGTGTGGGTGGATATTGCGGTGTAGCGAACAGGAAGAAGAACCGAGGCACGGAGACAATCCGCAGATGAGCGGGAGGGCTGGTCGTATCGGGTGTTCTCTCCGCTTGTAGCGGGATGCAATAGGATCCGCGGATGAGCCTTTCTCCATGGGCTGGTTGCCGATCTGGCAGGCGCAACTCGATCTGCGCAGGATTGCCTGCAAGGCTAATGTCTGCTGCGATTTCGATAACGTACCGATCGTTGCGCGCCAGCCGGTAGAGCGTGGTGTGATCGTGCATCGGAGATCAATGGCCATCGGTGATCTGCTCCGGGACAAGGAACTGCTTGCGAATAGGGGAACCCTTGCTCACACTCGATCTTTTCCAGATCAGGGAATCAGGAGTCACACATGGAGATCGACGGACCGATCCGGGTGAGTGTGGTCGAACCTTCGCCCGAGGGTAACTACGAGTTGTACATCAGCTTTCGCGAGGAGTTCCAGCAATTGTCGCTGGAACAACAGGGGCTGGTGTTCCGGGATTATCTGGTCGAGCTGTATCGGAATGTGCAACAACCGGACCTGGATGAGCGAACCCATCAGGGGATGCTGATCGTGCAGCAGATCTGCGAACAGTTGCTGGAGCCGATCGAGAATGGTGATCTGCCGTTGTCGGAGTCCCTGATAGTCGAGGTTCAGCGCAGTTCAGGCATCAACCTCGCCGACCTGTTGAACTGATCGTGACAGACACTGCTCCGCCGCGCATCGGTTTCGTTAGTCTGGGTTGCCCCAAGAATCTGGTCGATTCCGAACGCATTCTGACCCAGTTGCGTGCCGAGGGTTACGAGATCGTGGCCCGTTACGAGATCGCCGACCTGGTGATCGTCAACACCTGTGGCTTCATCGACACGGCAGTGGATGAGTCGCTCGATGCCATCGGTGAGGCACTGGTGGCCAATGGGAGGGTATTGGTCACCGGTTGCCTGGGTGCCGCGCGCGCAGAGGAGATCCTCGCACGTCACCCACAAGTCCTGGGTATCACCGGGGCACATGCCTACGAGGCGGTGATGGAGCAGGTGCACGCCCACCTGCCTGCGCCCCATGATCCCTTCCTGGATCTGTTCCTGCCTCAGGGAGTCAAGCTCACCCCGTGTCACTATGCCTATCTGAAGATCAGCGAGGGTTGCAACCAGCGTTGCACCTTCTGCATCATTCCGCGGATGCGTGGCCGTTTGGTGAGCCGGCCTATCGGTGAGGTATTGGTCGAGGCCGAGCGTTTGGTAGAGTCCGGTGTGCGCGAGCTGCTGATTGTCTCGCAGGATACCGGGGCCTACGGGGTGGACGTGAGGTATCGGGCCGATATCCATGGTGGCCGGGTGCTGGAGACGCGTATCACCACCTTGGTGCGTGAGCTCGGCCAACTCCCGGTCTGGGTGCGGCTGCATTACGTCTATCCCTATCCGCACGTGGACAATCTGATTCCACTGATGGCGGAGGGCCACGTCCTGCCTTATCTGGACATTCCCCTGCAGCACGCCAGCGAGCGCATACTGCGTGCCATGAAACGCCCGGCAGCCAGTGAACAGATGCTCGATCGCATCCGCCGCTGGCGCGAGATTTGTCCCGAACTGGTCCTGCGGTCGACTTTCATTGTCGGCTTTCCTGGCGAGACCGAGGAAGACTTCGACCGATTGCTCGATTTTCTTCAGGAGGCCAGGCTCGATCGGGTTGGCGCCTTTGCTTATTCACCGGTGGAAGGTGCGGCGGCCAATACATTGCCCGGGGCAGTGCCCGAGGAGGTCCGACAGGACCGGCTGACGCGCTTCATGGATGTGCAGGCGCAGATCAGCCGTGACCGTCTGGCAGGTTGGATAGGGCGGTGTACTACAGTGTTGGTCGATGCAGTCGAGGATGCGCGTATCGTGGCTCGTGGTCCGGGTGATGCACCCGAGATCGATGGTCAGGTGTTCATCGAAGGTGCTTGGGAAGGTGTCGATGCGGGTGATTTCATTGAGGTGGAGATCACCGGCTATGATGAGCATGATCTCTATGCCGAGCCGGTCTGATGAGATGGTGTGTCCCATTGCGGTGAAGTGCAGCTGCTGATCATTGTCTTCAGTGGTTACGAGAACTTTGTCTCCAGGTTTGCTCCCGAAGGTCACGAGGACTGCCCGACCTGGACGGGTAAGGTGGGGTTTCCGCTCTCAAATTGAAGCTGATCGGGATCACCTGTGGAGTGGCCCGAGGCCTTCATCGAGGCCGGTTCGCTCAGCTATCGCGAGCTGGTCTGGATGGCGGGGCTGTCCCGTACGCCCAAGCACAGGATCATGAGGTTGTCGTATGATGTGGTCGGTAGTCATCTCGATACCTCAGTACCTCATCGGCGTAAATGTCAGTCGATGATGTCACGCGCCTGTTGCATGGTGCGGTATTCCTTCTCGAAGAAGAACAGTTCTTCCCCGAAAGCGGGTTGCAGCTGGTCCAGCCAGGTCGCCTGTTCATCGTAGCGGGCAAAGAAGGGGCGCTGCACCCAGTCGGGGTTGCGTGCCTGGACGAAGCGCAGTACGAAGACCCGCTCGCCCTGGATCTCGGTCACGCCCTGGATCTCCACCTTGCCGGGGCCGGCGCTCATGCTCGGACCACGCGCGGTTCGGCCCAGGCCGGAGACCTGTTGTATAGCTTCGCGGTAGATTTCCCAAGCGCGTGCTAGCGGCACTTCGAACCAGGCGCGCGCGCCGGTATCGCGTTCGACAAACATGTAGTAGGGCACGATGCCCAGGCGGACCTGCTCGCGCCACAGGCGCGCCCAGTCGTTCGCATGGTCATTGATGTGCGCCAGCAGCGGGCCTTGGGAGCGGATCTCGGCGCCGATGTCGCGTAGGCGTGCGATGGCGTGGCGTGCGATGGCGGTGCGCAGCTCTTGCCAGTGATTGTAGTGCGCCATGATTGCCAAGTGCTTGCCGGCGGCGACCAGACGCTCGAACATGTGGATAAGCTCGTCGGCGTCCTCATCGCTGACGAAACGCTGTGGCCAGAAGGTGAGCGCCTTGGTGCCGATGCGGATGGTTTGCACATGCGCGAAACGGGATTCGAGCAGGGGTTCCAGATAGGCGACCAAGTGCTTGGTTTTCATCACCATGGGGTCGCCACCGGTAATCAGAAGATCGCTGACCTCGTGGTGTCGTTCCAAGTAGCGATGCAGCGCGGCTGCCTCGGTGGTGGCCATGCGTAGTGACTTGTCACCGATGAACTGGGCCCAGCGGAAGCAGAAGGTACAGTAGCTGTGGCAGGTCTGTCCCTGGCTGGGGAAGAACAGTACCGTCTCACGGTACTTGTGTTGCAGCCCGTTGAGACGGTTGCCGGCATCGTCCAGCGGGATGTTCATCTGCATCTGGCCGGCCGGATGCGGGTTCAGTTCGGCGCGCAGTTCACGTGCCAAGGTCTGTACCTCGGCCTTGCCGGGATCGCGGCGCAACAGGGTCGCCATGCGTTCGTACATCTCCGATGCCAACATGCCGCGCTGCGGGAAGGTGAGCTGGTAGATGGGATCTTCCGGCACCCGGTCCCAGTCAACCAGCTCATCGATCACATACTGGTTCACCCGGAAGGGTAGCACTGAAGAGACCACCTGCATTTCGAAGCGGAGGTCTTTCGGGAGCCCTGTCAGCGGGGCTATGCGGTCGAGATCCCGCTGGGTATAGACCTTGAAGCGGGCCGTCTCACTGGCTGGCTGCTTGAGGGTCGATGTCTGACTCATTCTGTTGTCTCCACGCTGGATCACGGCGCGAAAACCGGTCCCGACTACCGGAAGGCAGATGGTGACGGCGGCTGCACAGCTGCGTATAAAGGAACGCAAAACCTAACAGAAACGGTGCAGTTTCTCAACGGTGCTGTCATTCTACGCCTTTGTTAAGAAAAGGATTTTCTCCACAATTTATGAGAATGCGGTGAACCTGATCGTGTTCGGTCTTGAGCAGCACCAAGGTCAGCACCTCCACCTCGCTGGTGGCGGAGATCTCGTTCGCATTCACGTTCCTTGGCAGTGCAGAGCGGCGCATGAAGGTGTCGTAGGTGTGTTCCATGCCGTGCCAGCCTTCGCTGTCTTTTTTCTCCTCGTGTCCGCGATCATCCTTGATGGTGAGCGTGCACTGTCACAGGTGCCCAGGTACTGCTGACCATGTGACTGCCGTCATCATTCAGCTGACAGAGAGATGGGGCCACGCAGAAGGGGTTCAAAATGGCTCGCTGATCGCCGCTAGTGCCTGTTCTACAGTCTGCCAGCTTGCGTCGGGACGGTTGGCATGTTGCGACAGGTGATGCCGCCAATGGCGTGCCCCGGGCAGCCCCGTGAACAGGCCCAGCATATGTCGGGTGATGCGATGCAGGCGCACCCCGGTGGACAGTTCCGCCTCGATGAATTCACGCATGCCGAGTACCACTGCGCGACGTGAGACCGGTGCACTGGTATACCTGAAGATGCGCCGGTCGGCCCCGGCCAGTAGCCAGGGCTCATGATAGATCGCGCGTCCCAGCATCGCTCCGTCTACCCGTTCGAGGTGCGTCAGTACCTGGTCGAGTGATGTGATGCCTCCGTTGATCACGATCACCAGGGTGGGGAAGTCCTGCTTGAGCCGGTAAACCTGCTCGTAGCGCAGTGGAGGGACCTCGCGGTTTTCTTTCGGGCTAAGACCCGACAGCCAGGCTTTGCGCGCGTGCACGATGAAGGCCGAGCAGCCGGCGTTTGCAACCTGCTCGACAAAGCGAGCCATGTCGTCGTAGCCGTCCATGTCGTCGATACCGATGCGGTGCTTGACCGTGACCGGGCCGGAAAAGCTCTCGCGCATCGCTGTCACGCATTCTGCCACCAGTTCTGGCTCAGCCATCAGGCAGGCACCGAAGCGGCCCGATCGTACCCGCTCGGAAGGGCAGCCGATGTTCAGATTCAGCTCATCGTAATGCCAGTCGGCCGCTAGGCGCGCACAGCGTTCGAGTGCAGCAGGTTCGCTGCCGCCGAGTTGCAGAGCCAGTGGGTGTTCCTGGGGATGAAAGTCCAGGAAATGGGCCGGTTCGCGATGAAGCAGCGCGCCGGTGGTGACCATTTCGGTATAGAGCAGGGTATGCCGGCTGATCTGGTGCAGGAAATAGCGGCACCAGCGATCGGTCCAGTCTAGCATCGGGGCTACTGCGAGGCGGCGGTCGGGGTGGGGAAGATTCGGCATGGGGCAATGGTAGCGGGTGCGCCGATTGCCGCAAGCACCGAACTTTCATATTGACCATGGGGTGGCATATCGATGTGGCCCGGCAAACGGTCGCCACCTCGATATCCTCGCCGATTTCAGTGGTGAGAAAGAACAGGGGAGATCAGCGCGTAGCACAGGGGGATGGAGACATGAGTGAGCCTTTTCAGGTATCGATACTGTAGCAGGACAACGAGGGAGCCCCCCGGGTGCAGATACGTACACTGAGCGAGGCTGACCTGCTGCAAGGCGATGCGGTGATCAAGGCTGTGCCCGGCCATGGGTGTTGCTGAATCGCTTCAGCCCGGTTCATGATTGCGGCGACAGTTGGCGCAGGTACCCAGCAGTTCGACCACGGGGCGTTGGGTATGGAAGCCCGCGGTATCCACGGCCTCGCGCAGTTGCTGTTCGATGCCCTGTTCGCACAGTTCATTCACTCGTCCGCAATCGATGCAGATTAGGAACTGGCTGGCGTGTGGGTGTTCCGGGTGATGGCAGCTCACGTAGGCGTGCAGGCTTTCGATCTTGTGGATCAGCCCTTGTTCGAGAAGAAAATCCAGCGCGCGATACACGGTGGGTGGTGCGTGGCGGCGCTTGCCGATCGGCATGCGGTCGAGGATTTCGTAGGCACTCAGGGGGCGCTCTGCCTCGCAGATCAGGCGCAGCACTGTGGTGCGTTGCGGGGTGAGGCGTACCTGCCGTGCTCGGCACAGGCGTTCGGCACGGGTCATCCACTGTTCGTCGTTCATGTCCGGTGGCGCATCCGGGAAAACAGGGTGGAGATCAGATAGGACAGGCCGACGAGCAACACGATGGTGGGGCCGGGCGGCAGGTTGGGGCCGTAGGATATGGCCAGCCCTGCCACCACCAGAAAGATACTCAGAAGGGTGGCGATAGCCATCATGCGGGCCACCGAGTGTACGTGCTGGCCGGCCATCGCGGCTGGCAGGGTGAGCAGGGCAAGCACCAGTATCAGTCCCACAACGTGGATCAGCAACACCACGGTGAGTGCGATCAGCACCAGCAGCAGCAGGTAGAGGAATGTGACCGGGAGTCCGCGCAGGCGCGCGTATTCTTCGTCGAATACCACCGCCAGGATCTGGCGGTGCCAGATCAGCACCACCAGCAGCAGGATGGCATCGAGCGCGCCCATGAACCAGAGCTCGCGTTCGGGTACCAGCAGTATGTTACCGAACAGGTAACTCACCAGGTCGGCCTGGTAGCCGGGGATGCGCGAGATGAACAGGATGCCGATGGCCATGCCGATGGCCCAGAGTGCGCCGATGAGGATGTCTTCGCCGGTGTGCCAGTGCAGGCGGACCCATCCGATCAATAGTGCCGAGAGCACCGCGGCGACCAGCGCACCGGCCAGCGGATCGGCCCCGAAGTATAGTGCCATGCCCATGCCGCCCAACACCGAGTGGGCGATGCCGCCAGCGATGAAACCGATGCGTCGCACCACCACGTAGGGCCCCATCAGTCCGCAGCCGATGGCGGCCAGCACGCCGGCGATCAGGGCGTATTGCAGGAACTGGTAATGCAGCAGGGCTTGAAAGAATTCGCTCATGTCGTGTGCTCGTGGGCGACCATGCGGATCTTGTCGCCGTAGAGCTCGTGCAACAGCTTGGCGTCGATGGCGGTGGTGGGGTGGCAGACCAGAGTGCGGTTGATGCAGGCGACTCGGGTGACATAGCTGGAGACGAAGGCGATGTCGTGCGACACCACCAGGATGGTCATGCGCTCGTTGAGTCGCTTCAGCAGGTCGAAGATATCGCCTTCGGCACGTTGGTCCACGTTGGCGGTGGGCTCGTCCAGCAGCAGTATGCGTGGCCGCGAGATCAAGGCGCGTGCCAGCAGTACGCGCTGCAACTGGCCGCCGGACAGACCGTCGATCTGGCGGGCGGCCAGGTCGCTGGCCTCGACTTCGTCGAGTGCCTGGGCCACCCGTGCCCGTTCATCGGCATTTGCACGTACGGGCTGTAGCGAGGCGAGTGGTCCACCGTGTTCGCGGCGGCCCAGCAGACCCAGTTCCACCACTTGGCGCACGCTCATGGGAAAGTTGCGCGAGAAACCCGGGTGTTGTGCCACGTAGCCCAGCAGATGTCGGGTGGCGCGCGGTGTGTCGTCGAGTACCTGGATCTGGCCGAGATCGGGTGTCAGCAGGCCCAGGATCAGCCTGAGCAGGGTGCTTTTGCCGCCCGCGTTGGGACCGACGATGCCCAGAAATTCGCGTTCGCGCACTGTCAGATCGATATTCTGTAACACCGGGTTGGCGTTATAGGCGAAGCCGACACCCCGCAGTTCGATCACCGGATTCACGATGTTTCCTCCGCCAAGGCCTCGACCAAGCGACGCAGCTCGGTCTCCTGGTCGGCAGACAGCGGGTCGATGGTTACGAGACGGGCGCCGATAGCACGGGCGATCTGTTCGGCCTGACGCTGGTCGAACTGTGGCTGGATCAGTACCACGCGGATACCATCGCGGCGCGCTCGTTCGATCAGGCCGGTCAGCCAGCGTGCACCGTCCTGCTTGCCCTCGTGCTCGATGGTCAGCTGGTGCAGCTCGTAACGGCGGGCAAAGTAGCCCCAGGCCGGATGATAGACCAGGAAATTTTCGGCATGACGCTGGCGCAGTCGTGTCCGAATCCAGTGGTCCAGCCTCTGCAGGCGTCGTCGTGTTGCCTCGAAGCCGCGTCGGTAGTCGTCGGCGTGTGCCGGGTCCAGCTCACTGAGTGCACGGCGGATGTTATCGGCGATGTGGATCGCTGCCAGCGGATCGCTCCAGAGATGCGGGTCGGACATAGGTATATGCATGCCGTGTGCATGATGCATAGTCAGGACCTCGATGCCCTCGCGCACATCCACCACTCGCATGTGTGGGTTCACCTGGCGTAGCCGCGTCATCCAGATGTGTTCGAAGGGCAGGCCTGCGCGCAGATACAGTTGGCTGTCGGCCAGCGCCAGCAGTTGTCTCGGCGTCGGGGCGAAGGTCACCGGATTGTCGCCTGGCCGCAGCAGGTTGAGTGTCTGGACATGGGTTCCGCCTATTTCGGTGGCCAGTGCGGCGATCGGTGGCACACTGGCATATACCGTCCAGGCGGCCGACAGCGACATCGGCAACAGCGCGATCAACAGGCTCAGCAGGCGGGAGAGCAGGGCGGGCATGGAGTACGAGATAGTGAGTTTGAAACTTTATAACATTTCGTTCCTGGGAAGGAAAGGCGTAACGGCTTGTTATTGCTCAATGTCCCGGGATGATGTCCTTCCGAGGGGCAGGAAGTCCGACCTGCGGAATCTGGGGAGATGTTTCCTGCTGGTCGGTCTAGCGCCCGGTGAAGTGTGGTCCGTCCTGCTCCCAGGCGGCGACCTTGTCGAGCACCATCTGTTCGAGCGCCTGCTTGTAGGTGCGCACGCGCTGGGCCAGTGCGTAATCCGCGATGGCGAGCATCTGGGAGGCGAGAATGCCGGCATTCTTTGCGCCGTTGATGGCCACTGTGGCCACGGGTACGCCGGGAGGCATCTGCACGATGGACAGCAACGAGTCCTCGCCCGAGAGCGCCGAGGACTTCACCGGCACACCAATCACCGGCAGTGAGGTGATGGCTGCGGCCATTCCTGGCAGGTGGGCCGCACCGCCGGCCCCGGCGATGATCACTTTCAGTCCGCGCTGCTCGGCACTGGCGGCATAGTCGTACAGGCGCTTCGGCGTGCGGTGTGCCGAAATGATGGTCATCTCGTGGGGAACGTCCAGTTCATCGAGCAGTTCAGCCGTTCCCTGCATGACCGGCAAGTCCGAGTCACTGCCCATGATGATACCGACGGCGATATCTGTCATGGTGATTCCTCCGCGCCGACTTCAATGATGTTGCGCACGCACAGGGCCTTGGCCTTTGCGGCGGTGGTATCGTGGTCGAGGATGGTGATGTGTCCCATCTTGCGAAAGGGGGTGGTTCTGGACTTGCCGTAAAGATGAAGGCAAACGCCTGGGATGGCCAGGGCCTTTTCCAGGCCACGGAGCACTGGTCGGCCGCTCTCGCCAGGTGCGCCCAGCAGGTTGAGCATGGATGCCGGACTGAGCGTCTCGGTACTGCCCAGCGGCAGACCGAGGATGGCGCGCAGGTGCTGCTCGAACTGATCGGTGACATTCGCTTCGATGGTATGGTGACCAGAGTTGTGGGTTCGCGGTGCGATCTCGTTGACCAGTATCCCGCCCTTGTGATCGACGAACATCTCGATACCGAAGATGCCCACGCCGTCGAGCGCCTCCACGGTGCGCACCGCAATGGCTTCGGCCTCGGCGCGGATGTCGTCGCCGATATCGGCAGGTGCGAGCAACAGGTCGAGCACGTTCTCGCCGGGGCGGAAGCACATCTCCACCGGGGGATAGGTCGCCACCTCGCCGTGCGTGTTCCGTGCGACCAGCACGGCGATCTCCTTGTCGGCCTCGACGAAGTCTTCGATCAGCGAGGGGACCGGCAGGTGTTGCTCGAAGTCCTCGGGGCCGTGCATCACCACCACGCCGTGCCCGTCGTAGCCGCCGGTGCGCGCTTTCTGCACCAGTGGGTAGCCGAAGGCGGCGAATTGATGGGCCGTGGGTATGTCGGAGGCCTCGAAGTGCGAGGTGGGGATGTCGTGATTGCTCAGAAAGCGTTTCTGTACCAGCTTGTCCTGGATGGTCTTGAGCACGCTTGCCGATGGATATACCGGGTGGCCCTCGGCCTCCAGTTCGGCCAGTGTATTGGTATCGATGGCCTCCAGTTCGAAGGTGAGCACGTCGCAGTCCGCGGCCAGTTCGCAGATTCGGGCCGCGTCATGATAGCCGCCGACGATTTGACGGGTGGCGATCTGCCCGGCGGGCGAGTTCTCCACCGGATCGAGTACCACGCTGGTGCAGCCGAGCCGCTTGGCCGCCTTGACCAGCATGCGCCCGAGCTGGCCGCCGCCGACCAGACCGATGCGTGCGATGGGGTAGGAATAGGTCTTGCTCATGCGGCCAGAAGCTCGTCCTTGTCAAAGGGCTGAGCATTCTACCCTTGGGGGCGGCCACCCGCCAGATCACAGGCTAGGGCAATGGCCTGTCCACGGCTGTCGAGAACCCGCGAGGGAGCGATCTTGTCGAGTACGCACAGGTTTTTCAGGGTGCGCTCCGCCTCGCCGCTCAAGCCGCAGATCACACAGGCGATACCGGCCTCCTCGGCAAGCAGCAGCAATTCCTCGACCGCCAGCGCGGCGCTGGTATCCAGGCGTGTGGCGTCGGTGAAGTCATAGATCACCGCGCCATGTACCATGTCGTTGTCCACCGTATTGGCACGGCGTACCAGTTCACGCGCCGATGCGTAGGAGAAGCGTCCTCGCAGGCGCACCAGCGCGACCTTGCCCCGTGCCTCGCGTTCGGCTTCGCTCGGTTGGTGATTCTCGGTGTCGTCGGGAGAGGCCAGGTGGGCGATGCCCTTGAGTTCTTCCTCTGCATTCCAGCGCGCGGTGATAAATCCCGCCAGGATCAGGCCCACCGCCACCGCCGTGATGAGATCGACGAACACGGTCAATAGCAGGGTCACCAGCATGACGAAGGCCTTGTCGCGCGGTGCACGCTTGAGACGCTTCAGGTAGCCCCAGTCGATGATGTCCCAGCCGACTTTGAGCAGGATGGCGGCCAGAATGGCATGCGGTATGTGTTCGGCCAGCGGTCCCAGACCGAGCACCAGCGCCAGCAGCACCAGTGCGTGCAACGCACCGGAGAGCGGGGTGCGGCCACCGGCGCGCACGTTGACCACGGTACGCATAGTGGCGCCGGCGCCTGGCAGGCCGCCGATCAGGCCCGCGGCTATGTTGCCGATGCCCTGGCCGATGAGTTCGCGGTCCGAATCGTGCTGCTCGCGGGTGATCGAATCGGCTACCAGTGAGGTCAGCAGACTGTCGATCGAGCCGAGCAGGGCGAGAATGAAGGCCGGTTGCAGGATGTGGGGCAGCACATCAAGGGACAGCGCCGGCAGTTGCAGTTCGGGCAACCCTGTGGGCACTTCGCCGATGATAGGGGCATCGGTGAGCACGAAGGCGGAAAGCAGTGAGCCGGCGATCAGGGCGGCGAGGGGAGAAGGCAGCAGGCGCGCCAGGCGTTCCGGCCAGAACACCACTATACCCAGCCCGAACAGTCCCAGTAGCAGGGCGTCGGTGTTGACTTCGCCCTGAAGGTGGAGCCACGTCTGCAAGGTGCCCACAGGCCCACCGGCCGCAGTGGGGTGGCCGATGAAGGGCAGGGTCTCGATGACGATGATGATGACTCCGATACCGGTCATGAAGCCGGAGACGACCGAATATGGTGTGTAGGCGATGTAGCGCCCCAAGCGCAACATGCCGAAGGCGATCTGCAGAAATCCTCCGAGGAACACGATGGCAAAGGCCTCGGGCAGGTTCTGCGCATGTTCGGCAACGATGGCGCCCATGACTATCGTCATGGGCCCGGTGGGCCCGGAAACCTGCGGGTTGGTGCCACCGAACACGGCGGCAAAGAAGCCCACGGCGATGGCCCCGTACAGGCCGGCGATCGGCCCGAGCCCCGAGGCCACGCCAAAGGCCATTGCCAGCGGCAGTGCCACCACGGCGGCAGTGATGCCGCCATAGATGTCACCGCGTAGATTGTGCAGGTGGAAACGCATACTGTCAGCTCCGTTCGTCCGATCGACAAGGGGCTGCATTATAGCGCTTGCGTCAGGCTGCCTGTGCCGACGGCCCGTGAGTGGTGGCTTGTGGCCGTTGTTACGAGGAAAATGGAGAATAGTGCTTGTGGGGTATGTCAGGGCCTGTTATCGTACGCCGCACATGTTCCTTCGTTACACCTCGCTTCCCGTTTCGTCTGTTTCCTCGCTGTTACATCCGATTCCGAATTTTCGAGTGTTCGTCAGGATTCGTGGTTGACCCGCCTGAGGTTCGGGTTGGGTATTTCTAACATTCTATTTCCAGAAGAGGGATCAGCTGATGTCTGCAAAACAAACCGGTACCGTAAAGTGGTTTGATAGTGCCAAGGGCTATGGCTTCATTGAGCGTGAATCGGGCAAGGATCTGTTCGTTCACTTCCGTTCGATCATCGGTGAAGGTCACCGTTCGCTGGAAGAAGGCCAGCGCGTCGAATTCGACGAGGTGGCTGGCGCCAAGGGGCCGCAGGCGGAGAATGTGATTGCCGTCTGATCGATGATCTGTTCGCCAGAGTCAGAGGCGGCCATCAGGCCGCCTTTTTCATATCCGTCACCCGGGAGAATCCTGTGATTGCACTCTCCGTGCGCGGCCTGCCGCGCTCCATGACTGAAGAGGCATTGGATGTCTTGTTCAGCGAATTTGGTGTTGTCCGTTCGCTCAAGATGACCAGAGACCTGTTTACTGGTGATTGCCGGGGCTTTGCCATCATCGAAATGGAAGGCCATGAGGCGCGCGCCGCCATCGCCGCACTTGACGGCAAGGAAATCAGCGGCTCGTTGTTGCGGGTCGGGCCCGATCGCGATCCACGAGGTCGCGGCAAGGGTCGCGGCAAGGGCCGAGGCCACCGACGCTGAGGTGGAATGACCAGTATTCCGTTCTCTGGCAGTCTGTTGAAAATAGCCTCGATTCCATTCCGCTTTCACGTGAAGGAAGGATTCGATGCCAATTTTGTCAGTCCGAGTGGTTCCATGGTGTTCCTTTGCTGAAAAAAGCGATTTGCAGGCACACTGACCCCTTGACAGCTTTTCCATCATCGTTTCTCGGTCGGTAGCTCTTGAGCGAGGCCTGCGCCGCAATTCAGGGTGCCATCCACGCTGAAGTGTTTCCTGAGACAGCGGGCCCGGCCTGCTCGGCCTGGCCGAGCACCCGGGCAAAGGAGCGTCGTGCAATATCTCCTTCCAGCAGCCGATCCCTGTTCTTCGTGAAGGTCGAGTGATCCCACACCCTGTCATCGATCGGGAAACCCATGAACCAGCCGAACAGCAGGTTGTAGTCGATCTGTTCCATCAGCTGGCGTTCGTTGCGAATGGTGTGGAACACCTCGGCAGTTGGGCTCTCGGGAGCTTCTCTGGCGGGGTCGGGTCACGGCCATAGTCGCAGTAAAATGGCTTTGAAGTCTGCATCGAGTTCGCTCGGTGCCGTATTGGCCGTGGCGCTCTCTCTGTCTGGTAGTTCAGCGGGTCAGGTTGAGGAACAGGCGTGGCAGCTTCTCGGGCAGGCGTTCGACCCGGTCGATGACGGTATAGGCCTGACCGAAGATGTCCTGGACATAGTCGTCGGCATGTGGATCCAGGTTGGCGCAGAAGGTGAAGATGCCCTGCTGGTCCAGTTCCTGGACCGCGCGGCGGGCGTCTTCGATGAGCTGGCGCGGGTCCTGCTCATCGATGTCGTGCGGTTCGCCGTCGGTGAGAATCAGCAGCAGTTTCTTGTCGGCCTTGCGCGGGGCCAGGTAGTGTGCGGCGTGCCGCATGGCCGCGCCCATGCGGGTGGAGAAGCCGGCCTGCATAGCCGCCAGGCGCGCCTTGACGGTGTCGTCCCAGTATTCGCTGAATCCCTTGATGTGCTGATAGCGTACTTCGTGCCGGGTGTTGGAGTGGAAACCGGCGATGGCGAATTCGTCGCCCAGATGCTCGATGGCCCAGGCCAGCAGGGAGACCGCCTCCTGGCTGAGCTGGAGGATGCTGCGGTCGGTGCCTTTGGGCACGGTGTTGAGCGATTCGGACAAGTCCAGCAACAAGGTCACGGCGATATCGCGGCCATCGTGACGGTGGCTCATGTTGATGCGAAGGTCTGGCTGCGCACCTCCCTTGAAGTCGATCAGCGAGCGGATGGCCACGTCCAGATCGAGTTCGCTGCCGTCTTCCTGGTAGCGCACGCGAACGTACTGCTGGGGCTTGATGCGGTCGAGCAATTGCCTGAGCTGCCTGGCCAGACCGCGATGGCGTGCCAGCAGTGCATCGATGTAGGAAGGTTCAGCGGATGGATGCAGGGCTTCGTACAGGCTCACCCAATCGGGACGGTAGGTTTTGGCCAGGTAGTCCCATTCCGGATAGTGCCGTGGCGGCAGGTGGTCGGTCTCCTCGGTGTTCTGGGGGCGGCGTTCTTCGTCGAACTGCTCCTCTTCGTCGCCTTCCTCGATGAAGATCCAAAGGTGCCGGTTGTCGTCACGATAATCCACCTCGGTGTCGGTGAAGTGTACCTTCGGTGACAGATCGGCTTGGCGTCGGGTGCGCGCGATGTAGGCGATGGCCAGCGCGGCCATGTCCTGAGTCGAGTTTCCGCCTTCGGCCAGCAGCCTCCGGAAGTGGTCAAGGAAAGCCAACAGGTCGGGGTTATGGTAGCCGTGGTCCGGGTCGAGGGTGGCTCGCGAGAACATCGCCAGACGATGGCGGATGCAGGACTCGTTCTCGGGGTTGCAGGCGTCCTCGGCGGGTTTCGGGTGCCGGGTCAGCCACAGGCGGCGCAGACCGGGGTATTGGTGTATCGCCAGTTGTTCGATACGGCAATCCTCGAAGGTCTCGATGGCGATGCGCTGGAAGGGGCTGTAGTTGTCGGCCACGATAGGTGTGCTCCAGCGTTTGTGTGCCGCGATATGCGCAAGCAGGGCGCGGTAGCGGTCCAGGCCGCTTATGCCCTCCCGTTCGTCGTACGCGTCGGGCACGCGGATGCCGCGATCGTCATAGTAGGGCATGGGCTTGCGCAGCTGGTCGAAGGCACTGGAGTAGGGCGTCAGCAGATCGTCGGTGTTCCACAGCGCCTGGAGATAGAGATGCAGTTTGCGCTCATGGTCGATGAACAGGGTGCCGTGGCGCTCGCGGTGCAGCACAGCGCGGCTGTCGGCCGACTGCAGGCAGAAGTAGTCATGTTGCCTCTCGGGATGATTTGGGTAGTGCCGCAGACCGTATTCGATCCAGTTGTGCAATCCCTGGCAGGACAGCTCGTGCAACAATTGAGGCGCGCGTTCGAGCAGGTCGTTGAGCGAGGGGCTGGGCAGGGTGGCGTTCTGGTTGCCGTGGATCGAGCCACTGGTGTGGCGCATGAAGTCGAGTATCAGCTTGCAGTAATTGCGCAGCAGATCGGCACTGGTCAGCCGTCGTGAGACCTCGCCAAGGGTCTGCAGGAACATGGGGATGGAGCGGCCATTGGCGTTGCGCGACAGCTTCCAGGCGGTCTGCGCGACAGTCTCCAGCAACGATTCGTCGCCCAGGCGGCGTGCCATGTCCGGCATCTCTTCCAGGTAGCTGAGCACCGGTTCGACACCGCGGCCGGTCAGGCAGATCAGGGTCGCGCCATCCAGGTAGGTGTTCACGCCGTCCGGCGACAGGTTTGTCAAGGCGTTTTCGATGCAGACCTCGAAGACATGGTCGATCTGCCCGAAGTTGCAGTTGAGCTGCTGGCGATAGGCCTCGATTTCAGTTTTGTTCATGGTTGCATGAGGTAACCACGAAGGACACGAAGAATGCGCAGGTCGGGTTGGTGGAGGGTGCTCGGATTCGAGCCTGGCAATCGTTATCTCTATGTCCTTTGTGGTGAAGAAAGAAATCAGGTAAAGACGGTGTCGATGGCGTGGTGCAGGGTCGAACGGATGTCCTCATCGTCGGTGATCGGATCGACCAGCGCCATGCGGCAGGCGCGCACGGGTGCGATGCCGCGCGCGATCAGGCGGGCGGCATAGACCAGCAGGCGGGTGGAGATGCCTTCGTCCAGACCATGTCCCTTGAGGTTGCGCGCGATATGTGCAATCTGCACCAGTTTTTCTGTGACCTGGCCGTCGGTGTCGGTTTCGCTGGCCACGATCTCGGCCTCCAGGTTGGCCTCGGGATAGTCGAAGGTCATGGCCGAGAAGCGCTGCTTGGTGGACTGCTTGAGGTCTTTCATCAACGACTGATAGCCCGGGTTGTAGGAGATGACCAGCTGGAATTCAGGATGGGCATCGATCAGCTCACCCTTCTTGTCCAGCGGCAGGGTGCGGCGGTGGTCGGTGAGCGGGTGGATCACCACGGTGGTGTCCTGCCTGGCCTCGACGATCTCGTCCAGGTAGCAGATGGCACCGATACGCGCGGCCACGGTGAGCGGGCCGTCCAGCCAACGGGTACCGTCGGCGTCCAGCAGATAGCGGCCTACCAGGTCGGAGGCGGTCATGTCTTCGTTGCAGGCCACGGTGATCAGTGGTCGGCCCAGCTTCCATGCCATGTATTCGATGAAGCGCGACTTGCCGCAGCCGGTTGGCCCCTTGATCATCACCGGCAGGCGCCCGGCATAGGCGGCCTCATAGAGCAGCACTTCATCGGCCTGTGGCTGATAGAAGGGTTCCTGACGGATCAGGTACTGGTCGGTATCGCTCATGGTCGGTATCCGTATTCGGGTGATTGCCTTTTCTTCATGTCACCGTGGAGGCATGAAGAAAAAGCCCCCGCGAAGGGGGCTGTTGCCTGTTTGGGAACAAGCCGAGCTTATTTGTGAGCAGCGCTCACGCCCAACTTGTCGCGCCAGCCCGAGTACAGGGCATCGGCATCGTGCGGGAAGGATTCGAAGGCACGGGCGAATTCCTTGTGTTCCTTGGCCCACTCGATGGGGTCGGCGCCGGCCTTCCAGCACTCGTAGGCCTGACGCAGGGAGATCGCACCGGCGGCCGGGCTGTCGATGTGACCATAGGAGCCACCACCCGCGGTGTTGATCACGTTGCCGTGGCCCAGGTTCTCGAAGAAGCCGGGCAGGCGCAGGGCGTTCATGCCGCCGGAGATGATGGGGGTGGTGGGCTTCATGCCGTACCACTCCTGGTGGTACACCGGGCCGTCCACGCTGTCGCGCTCGATCATGTAGGCGATGATGCGGTCATCCCTGTCACCTTCCATCTTGCCATAGCCCATGGTGCCGACATGGATGCCGGAGGCACCCTGCAGGCGGGACATCTTGGCCAGAACGTAGGCGGTGTAGCCGCGCTTGGCAGAGGGCGAGGTGATCATGCCGTGGCCTGCGCGGTGGTAGTGCAGGTACTGGTTGGGGAACCAGCGGCGGGCGGTGGTGATCATGCCCGGGCCGCCGACGAAGCCATCCACCAGAAAGGCCACGTGATCGGCAAACTCGCCGAAGGTCTCCAGGACGAACTCGCCGCGGGCGATCATCTCGCTGTGGTCGTCGGCGGTGATGTTGGCCGAGAACAGCTTGGCCTCGCCGGTCTCGTCCTGGGCGCGCTTCATGGCGTCGGCCACCAGCGGTATCACCTTTTTCAGCGGTGCGAACACCTGGTTGCCCTGGGGTTCGTCGTTCTTGATGAAGTCGCCGCCCAGCCAGAACTGGTAGGCCGCCTCGGCGAAGGGTTCGGGACGCAGGCCCAGCTTGGGCTTGATGATGGTGCCGGCGATGTAGCCGCCATCGATGATGGGCCGGCCAAGGATACGCCACATGTCGGAGATGTCCTTGGACGGCCCGTCGAACAGTTCTATGGCGCGGCGGGGCATGTAGAAGTCGATCATCTTGCCGTATTCGATGTCGCCCATGCCCTGGTTGTTGCCGATGGTCAGGGTGAGGAAGGAGACCATCATCATGCGGCCGTCGGTGACGTTCCGATCGAACAGATCGAGCGGATAGGCGATGCGCATGTCCTCGTTGGCCTCGTCGATGTGGTACACCAATGCGTCCACGCCCTTGGTGAACTCGTCGGTGGTACAGACCTCGACGTTGGTGCCGGTGGATGACTCGG
Source organism: Gammaproteobacteria bacterium (assembly GCA_024510845.1). Taxonomy (GTDB): domain Bacteria; phylum Pseudomonadota; class Gammaproteobacteria; order Chromatiales; family Chromatiaceae; genus MONJU. Next base: position 5,369 of record JANEMA010000008.1, on the reverse strand, counting down.
CAGCAAAGTGGGCGGCAGCTTCCAAGTAGCCATGGCCGGGCTTGGGTTTCATCTTGTAGGCGACCAGGATATGTCGCCCGCCGGCGATGAGATCCTCTTCCTTCAGGCTGAGATCGGAATAACGACTGGATTGATCGAGAGCCATGTAGATATCCTCGGCTGATAATCATAGTGGAGGTGCCCGTGGGCACAGGAAACACAGAGAGCGCGAGAGCAAGCCCCTGTAACTTACAAACAGACATACAGTCTAGAGGGTTGCAGGCCATAAGGGAATGCTGATTTATTTATCGTTACCATAATGTAATCCTTATGCTTATGGGCAGGGGGGAAGCCCATGAGTGCACTCTGCGGAAGGTGGCGGCGTTGTCGCGGTCTGATCGATACGGTGGATCACCGTGTGGCTGTACAGTCGATGGCCTGACAGGGTGTAGACTACTGGCTGCCGGCACAGCACCATGCTGGTATCCCGACAGGTCGGGCAGGCCGAATGCCAGTGATCCTCTTCGACGCGGTTGCGGCAGCCGGGCTCGATTGAAGCAGCTTGCCGGTATCCAGGACTCAATCCAAGATGTCGATTTCGGGATCACGGTTTGCGGCATGTTGGTTCTTTCGTGCCGGATGATGTGCTGAATTCTGGATCAGGAGTGCATATTTGTGGCCCCACAAGTGGGTGGGCCAAGTACAGGCAAGAGGGCATTCGACATCCATCTCACATTGCGTCAGCTCACCTTGTTCGAGGCGGTTGCCCGCCACCTGAGTTTCACTCGTGCCGCCGAGGAGCTGCATCTGAGCCAGCCAGCGGTGTCCATGCAGGTGCGCCAGCTTGAGGATGCCGCGGGTCTGCCCCTGTTCGAAAAACTGGGCAAGCGTATCCATCTGACCGAGGCTGGGCGCGAGATGTACAGTTACTGTCGTCATATCGGTGAGCAGTTGCGCGAGCTCGACGAGGTGATGGCCGCGCTCAAGGGTGTGCGTCGCGGCCACCTGCGCCTGAGTGTGGCGACCACGGCCAATTCCTTTGCGACTCGCATCCTCGGTGCCTTTGCCCAGTGTTATCCTGAGAGCACCTATTCGCTGGACGTGACCAACCGCAAGGCCTTGCTCGATCAACTGGCCGAGAATCAGACCGATATCGTCATCATGGGCAAGCCGCCCGATGGGCTGGACCTGGAGGTGCAGGCCTTCATGGAAAACCCGCTGGTGGTAATCGCCCGGCCCGATCATTCCCTTGCCGCCGAGCCGGGTCCCGTCCCCCTGCAGCGCATCCAGTCGGAAACCTTCGTGGTGCGCGAGTGTGAATCGGGTACGCGTATCGCCATGGAACGCTTCTTCCGCGAGCGCGGCATGCAGTTGCGCACTGGTATCGAGACCACCTCCAACTCGGCGATAAAGAATGCGGTAGAGGCCGGTCTCGGACTGGGGCTGGTATCTGTTCACACTCTGGAACTGGAACTCGAGGCAGGGACCCTGGTGGTGCTGAATGTCGAGGATTTCCCCATCCTGCGTCATTGGCATGTGGTCTATCGCCAGGGTAAGCGTTTGCCGCCTATCGCCAAAGCCTTCCTCGATTATCTTCATGGCGAAGAAGCCGGGCCCCTGCTGCAAGTACCGACAGGTTAGGGGAGAAAATCGCAAAGGACGCAAAGGTTGCTGGGGCGCGGATGTTTCCAGGCCATGCGTGATGATTTACCACAAATGCTATCTGCCTGGGCAGAGCGAAGCTGAAGGTGGGTAGTCACCGGTAAGCGCGAGGAGAGACGGTTTGCCCAGTGTGTGCTTGTGTGCCCGAAGGGGAAACAAGGTGAGCATTCGAACGCGGTGTCGAGCCATTTGCGGGAGTCGCCATGTGCTGTAAATCAGCTGAGCGTCCGTTGCCTCAATGGCAGTCGAAGATCGAGTCGGCTTTGGGAATTGGGATGTCCCAAAATCTTTCACGAGATCGAAGGACCTGCTTGGTACACAGAGAGCGCGAAGGATTTCTGTTTGCAGTGTTTCCAAGTGAATCTTCGTATTCTTCATGGCCTTTCTCGCATCGATCCTTTTTCTGGCATAATTCGCCACTCGATGGTGACCCTGTTGGTCTCCCGCGACGCTGGGCTGTAAACTTGGTCAGGCCCGGAAGGGAGCAGCCATAGCAGCTGGCGCGTGCGCCGGGAATCGCTGGCAGGGTCGCCGCCCTTTTCCCTCCCATGCGTCTGATGCTTGGTTAAATTGCCAATCCGCTTTCTGCAGGTATCCGTGATATGCCCTATCAGGTACTGGCGCGTCGCTGGCGTCCCAAGACATTCTCGGAACTGGTTGGACAGGCCCATGTGGTGCGTGCGCTGAGCAATGCGCTGGAGAACGACCGTCTGCACCATGCCTATCTGTTCACCGGTACGCGAGGCGTGGGCAAGACCACCATCGCACGCATTCTCGCCAAGTCGCTCAACTGCGAGCAGGGGGTGACGGCACAGCCCTGTGGTGAGTGCAGTATCTGCCGAGATGTGGACGAAGGGCGCTTTGTCGATCTGATCGAGGTGGATGCCGCTTCCAAGACCGGTGTGGACGATACCCGTGAGCTGCTCGAGAATGTGCCCTACGCTCCGGTGCGGGGGCGCTACAAGGTGTATCTCATCGATGAGGTACACATGTTCTCCAACCACAGTTTCAATGCCCTGCTTAAGACGCTCGAGGAGCCACCGCCGCACGTCAAGTTTCTGCTGGCGACTACCGATCCACAAAAAGTGCCGGTCACGGTGCTGTCGCGTTGTCTGCAATTCAGCCTCAACCGCCTGCCCATCGAGCAGATCCAGGGACAGCTCGAGCACATCCTGGACGAGGAGGGCATGGAACACGATGCGCGTGCACTCTACCTGTTGGCGCGTACCGCCGATGGCAGCATGCGCGATGGCTTGAGCTTACTCGATCAGGCCATTGCCTTCGGTGGTGGCCGGGTGGACTACGAGGCGGTGCGCGACATGCTTGGTGTGAGCGCCTCGGACCTGTTGCCCGAGCTGCTCGAGCGTGTGCAGCAGGGCGATGCTGCCGGGATACTGGAAGGTGTCCGTGCCCTGGCCGAGAAGTCCCCGGACTTCGCTGCCCTGCTCAAGGATCTGCTGTTACTGCTGCACCGTGTCGCCCTGTTGCAGGCCACGTCCGAGGCCTGGTCGGCGAGCTGGGGTGAGCGTGAGTGCTTCGAAGCCCTGGCCGCTGCGCTTTCGCCCGAGGAGGTCCAGCTACACTACCAGATCGCCCTGGTTGGCCAGCGCGATTTACCGTTGGCACCGGATGCGCAATCTGGTTTCGAGATGATCCTGTTGCGCATGCTGGCATTTCGCCCGTATGACGGCCCCGGGAGTCAACGTGTATCGGCGCCGATGCGCACGGCGCCAGCCCCTTCGGTCCCGGTTGCGGGAGCCAGTGCATCACCCGCAGCCGAGAGACGGGAGGAATCGCTTTCAGTGGCAGAGGAACCGTTTGCAGGGGAAGGGAGCAACCCCTTTGATGACTGGCATGCCCTGTTGCCGCGATTGGGTCTGAGTGGTATGGCCGCCGAGCTTGCGGCGCACTCGGAGGTACGCGACTGGAATAGCCGCACCCTCACCTTGGCGGTCGATGCCAGCTGTGCCTCACTGCTCGGTTCGTTGGCCGAGCAGCGTCTTCTGGATGCACTGCGCCGATGCGCTGGTGAATTGCGGCTGTGCTGGCACACTGAGGAGGTAGTCGACACCCCGGCGCAGCGACAGCAGCAGGCTCGCAGGCAGCGTGATCGACAGGCGCGCGAAGATATCGCCGCCGCTCCTCTCGTGCAGGCCCTGCAGGACGGTTTCGATGCCGAACTGGTCGAAGACTCGAGCCGTTTGGTCGAGCATTGATTTCATTCATGAGAGAGAACGCATATGAAAGGTGGTATTGGCAACCTGATGAAACAGGCGCAGAAGATGCAGGAAGGACTGCAGAAGGCGCAGGAAGAACTGGCTCGGGTCGAGGTCCAGGGGCAGTCCGGTGGTGGTTTGGTGAAGATCACTATCAATGGTCGTCACGAGGTGCGTCGGATGGAGATCGACGATTCCCTGATGGGGGATGATCGCGAGATGCTCGAGGATCTGATTGCTGCCGCCATGAACGACGCAGTGCATCGTCTCGAAGAACATACCAAGGAGCGCATGGCAGGGGTTACCGCCGGTATCAATCTGCCACCGGGCATGAAGCTGCCCTTCTGAGGCTGGTCGGGTGAGTGAGATGCCTCTGCTGCAACAGCTGGTCGATGCCCTGCGCTGCCTGCCAGGGGTTGGCCCCAAGTCGGCGCAGCGGATGGCCTTTCATATCCTGGAGCGCGACCGGGAAGGGGGGCTGCGTCTGGCGCGGTTGCTCGAGCAGGCAGTGGAGCGGATCGGGCATTGCTCCCGCTGCCGCACGCTGACCGAATGTGAAGTCTGCCGTCTGTGCGCCAACTCGCAGCGCGACCCCGGACAGTTGTGTGTAGTCGAGAATCCGACCGATGTGATAGTCATTGATCAGGCGACCAGCTTCGGTGGATTGTATTTCGTGCTTGGTGGACGACTCTCGCCGCTCGATGGGGTTGGCCCCGCCGAACTGGGACTCGATGACCTGCGCGAGCGCCTTCGCGTCGATCAGGTGCGTGAACTGATCCTTGCCACCACCACCACGGTTGAGGGCGAGGCCACGGCACACTATATCGGCGAGCTGGCCATGGGGCTGGGCATCCAGGTTACGCGCATCGCCCATGGTGTTCCCCTGGGTGGCGAGCTCGAATACGTGGACAGCGGAACCCTGGCACACGCCTTTGCCGGGCGCCGCCGATTGATGGAGAACAACCCATGAACAACTGCATCTTCTGCAAGATTTCCACCGGAGAGATTTCGGCGGAGAAAGTCTACGAAGACGATCAGGTGGTGGCTTTCCGTGATCTCAATCCCCAGGCGCCGGTGCACGTACTAGTGATCCCGCGCCGTCACATCGCCACCCTCAACGATCTGACCACTGTCGATGAGGCGCTGGTTGGTCACATGTCCCATGTCGCGGCCAGGATTGCCGGCGACGAGGGACTAGCCGAACGTGGCTACCGCACGGTGATGAACTGCAATGCCGAGGGTGGCCAGACCGTATTCCACATCCACCTGCACCTGCTAGGTGGCCGGCAGATGGGTTGGTCGCCTGGTTGAGTGATATGCAGGGTGCAACACCCCCACCCTTTTGTAGTCTCGTGTCGTTGCGGTCCCGTATCGGAGGCTTGTTGGCAGGACAGGTTCGGAGCGGGAATGGGCCGTCCCAGTCATCGACCGATTCGGTTGCAGGTCGGGTAACGCGAGGAGTCATTAATACGGTTGGATTTATTCGAGATTTCAATCCGCCCCCGCCGTTAT
>JANEMA010000063.1 GCA_024510845.1 Gammaproteobacteria bacterium | reverse complement strand
TGCGCCTTGCCGTACAGCGTGGTGTCGGCCGCGCTGGCCACTGGAGCGGCTACAGCTGCTGCGATGGCAGCCGCAATAAGCTTTTTGTTCATAACGTATAAACCCTGAAGTTGGTTGAGTTGGTTGCGTTTGCGGTAGCGACCTTAGCCCAATCCGGAGCACACAGCAAGCAGTTTTTGAAAAAAAGATACACCACCTGCGTGGCGTTGTATTTTTGCAACAATCATTGGAAATCAGAGACCACGAACGCCGCCCGACACCGATCGTGGTCTCCGGTCATCCACGACATGACTGAGCCTCAGCGCGGCTCGAAGGTGAATTGCTGACCGCCCACCGAGGCCTCGGCCATCAGCCCCCCCTTGGGCAGGGTGAATACCGCGACACCGCCGTGGTAGTCGGCATCGAGCGCAGCCCCCTTGTCGGCCACCACAGCCGATACCCGGGCATCGAATTCGAGTTTTTCACGCTTGAAGCGATCCAGCGCCGCCTGATCACCGAAGAAGATGATTTCGCTGTAGGCCTGACCGCCGAACTGGAAGCCGATGCTGACCTGGCGCAATTCGCTGAAGCCGATGGCCTGGCCACGCCGATAGACCACGCCCTTGCCATAGGCGCCGCCCACCCAGAAGCCGGCCTTGCCGACCGTGGGATAGATTGCCCAACCCACGGCGTTGTCGAAAAAGCGCTTGAGGGAAGGGTCCTTGCGCTTGAATTGCTGAACGGTGACGGAGGCCTCTTGCGTCAGCTCCCGGCGTTCGGCCGGGTCCCAGCCAGCAGGTGCGTTCGAGACGAGGAAGAGCAGTACGGAAAGCAGAAACCAATTACGCAACATGGGTAAACTCCCCAGGGTGATATGGTGGGTCGTCGGTCGTGTCACGGAACCATCCAAACCGGATCGGTCCGCATTGCCAGGCTTTGTACACACCAGGTAACAAGTCTTCATTCAGAACCTCAGGGAACCCCAGCCCCAGGAATTCAAGCGATCCCCGACAGCCGGCTACTCCGCCTTCGCTTCGCTCTCCTTGGCGGGCAGCGTGGGGCAGCGGTCGGCATCACCCGGGATGTCATCCATCAACTGGAGGAAGGCATCGAACGGGGCCATCACGCTCATCGCCTCCATCTTGGGACCCTCGAATTTGAGTTTGCCAGACATCATGGCACCCATGGCGCCGCAACCCCAATCACCCCTGCCCATGCATTGCCAGTCGGCATAAGTGGCATGCATCAGATAATCCATGCTGCCGTCGAGATCCTTGTCAGTCGGCTTTCCACCATACACACACTCTGCCAGCTTGCCGTCTTTCGATGATGAAATGGTCAGTTCCACTGCCGAATCGGAACCGCACTCATCACGGTATATGCGAATGGTCTTGTAGCCCCTGTCGCCGTCGTTGGCCATCCAGTCTCCGGCCAGTTTGCTCGTCAACGTCTCGCTCTTGTTCCAGGCATCACAAACCTTCGCGGCCCAGTCTGCATCCAGGTATGTACCAGACCATGCCACAGGTGCCGCCAGAACCGCCCCAACCCCCAAGATCGCCAGTTTCATCATCCACCTCCAGAAATTACAGTAAGCGAAAATACTAGCACGCACCCGACTCGTGGTCGAGCGAGAGGCACTTCTGGCGCCACCCCATTGCCCACGACCAGCCCGGGATTCAGTGAACCAGCCTGCGACCGGTGACGCTCTGCAGCAAAACGAGGCTGCCTGCAGCGCAGCCAGCTGAAGCACATCGCACGGCTGGCAGAACAGTCTCTGCCAGCCGATCGAAACGGGGAACAAGCACTCGGCACGACCGTGGCAGGCCCCCAGGCCAGGCGGGCCTGCTCCCGACTGAAACCTTCGCCAGGGGGTAAAGCGTCCGCCGTGTCGAGAAGAGCGAACGTGATATCAGGCCAAGGTTCAACCCAGAGCGGCGATGGCTGCGTCGTAGTCGGGTTCCTGCGCAATCTCGGGCACCAGCTGGGCGTGCAGTACACGGTCGTTCTCGTCGAGCACCATCACCGCACGCGCGGTGATGCCGGCCAGCGGGCCGTCGCTGATGAGCACCCCGTAGTCCCTGGCAAAGTGCTTGTCGCGCATCATCGACAGGGTCTTCACCCGGTCGGTGCCCTCGGCCGAGCAGAAGCGCGCCTGGGCGAACGGCAGGTCGGCCGAGATGACCAGCACCACCACATCATCACGGCCGCCGAGACGATCGTTGAACACCTTGGTCGAGGTGGCACACACTCCGGTATCCAGGCTGGGCACAATGCTCAGCACTTTCTTCTTGCCGGCAAAGTCTTTCAGACTCACGTCGTTGAGCTCCCCGTCCGTCAGCGAAAAATCGGGGGCGGGACTGCCGATCGCCGGCAATTCACCACTGGTGTGAACGGGGTTGCCCTGCAGGGTGATCTCGGCCATGGCGCTCTCTCCTCAGATTTGTCTGTTATCGAAAATTCGGTTCGATCGGGCACTTTGCCCGACCCCGGGTGGTAACCACCCGCTCCAGGCGGGTGGCGTAGTGCCCGATGTCCTCGACAGTACGCTGTTCGGTGGCACACACCAGGATGGCATCGCCCAGTTCGGGGTAATCGTCCGCAAGGTCGAAGCCTCCGAGTACATTGTGTGCGGCCAGAGTCTTGAGGGCATCCCGTGCCGGCAGCGGCAGGCGCAACACCCGTTCGTGGAAGAAGGGGCCACCAAAGATCGGTTCGACCCCGGCGATGTGGCTCAGACACCCGACCAGACTGCGGGTGTTGGCGTGACTGGCCACGGCCACCCGGCGCAACCCCTCGGCACCAAGCAGGGCCATGTGGATGGTCGCGGCGGTCACCAGCAGGCCCTGGTTGGTGCAGATGTTGGATGTCGCCCTGGATCGACGGATATGCTGCTCACGGGCCTGCAGGGTGAGTGTGAAACCGGGCTTGCCGTCGAGGTCCACGGTGCGACCGACCAGACGCCCGGGCATCTGGCGCACCAGCGCCTGGCGACAGCACAGAATACCGAAATAGGGTCCACCCGAGGACAGCGGCGCACCCAGCGGCTGGCCTTCGCCGGCGACGATGTCCACGCCCTTCTCCCCCCAGCGGCCTGGCGGCTCGAGCAGGACCATGGCCAGCGGGTTGACCACCGCCACGGCAAGCATGCCGTTGGCGTGAGCAAGGTCGGTCAGCACGTCGGCCGGTTCGAGCATGCCGAAGAAATTGGGCTGGGGAATCAGCAGCGCGGCAAAATCTTCCCCCGCACAGGCATCCAGGGCACTCGTATCGGTAGTGCCAGTGGTGGTATCGAAAGGCAGTTCCACCAGTTCGATACCCTGGTTGCGCACGATGCTGTGCGTCACCTTGCGATAGGCCGGATGCAGGCTGCGTGGCACCAGGATCCGCTTCGACTTCGACTTGCGGTTGGCGCGCACTGCCATCAGCACCGCCTCGGCCACCGCCGAGGCGCCATCGTAGAGCGAGGTGTTGGACACGTCCATGGCCATCAAGGAGGCCATCATGCTCTGGTATTCATAGAGCAGTTGCAACGTGCCCTGACTGGCCTCGGCCTGGTAAGGGGTGTAAGCCGTGTAGAACTCGCCCCGGGTGGCAATCTGCCACACGGCTGCCGGCACGTGGTGGTCGTAGGCACCGGCGCCGATGAAACACAGGGCCTGACCATCGCGGCGCGCACGCGAAGCAGCCAGCGCGGCCACTTCCATCTCACTCATCCCATCGGAGATGCCCGGCAGACCGCCAGCACGCAGGTGTTCGGGGATTTCGTCGAACAGCGCGTCGATACTGTCCACGCCAATGACCTGAAGCATCCGGCGCACATCATCCTCGGTGTGCGGTATGAAGGGCATGGCGCTACCTCGACCGACGCGGCAGTCAGTGTTTTTCGTTCTCGCAATGCCTGGCGTAGGCCTCGGCATCCATCAGGCCATCGGCCTCGCCTTGGTCGATCACCCTGAGCCGGAACATCCAGCCTTTATCGTAGGGATCGCTGTTGATGGTCTCGGGGGCATCGACCAATGCCTCGTTGATCTCCAGCACCACACCGGTGACCGGGCAATAGACATCGGATGCGGCCTTTACCGACTCGACCACAGCACATTCATCGCCGGCGGTCAGCTCGGCACCCACCTCGGGCATCTCCACGAACACCAGGTCGCCCAGCAACTCCTGGGCAGGATCCGAGATACCCACGACCACTACACTGCCACCCTCGTCACGCACCCATTCGTGGGTCTTGGTGTAACGGTAATCACTGGAGATGTTGCTCATGTCTTCGGACCTCTGGTTGTCCCGCGTTCGGCGGGGTCAAATCTCGATCTGCGCCTGGCCGTGGCGCACAAAGGGCGGCTTCACCACCCGCAAGGATAACCGTTTTCCGCGAATCTCGACGGTCAATGCCTCACCGGCATCGCAGGTGATGCGCGCGAAACCGATGGAACGCGCCAGGGTGGGCGAAAAGCCGCCGGATGTGATCTCGCCGACCTCGCGCTCACCGTCGAACAGCTTCTGGTGGCCGCGCAAGACGCCTCGTCCCTCCAACACTACCCCGACGAAACGCGAAATACCTCCGGCGGCCTTCTGTGCCTCCAGCACGGCACAGCCGATGAAGTCGCGGTCGTCATCCATCGCCACTGTCCAGCCCAGGCCGGCAGCCAGCGGGCTGATGCTCTCGTCCATGTCCTGTCCGTAGAGATTCATGCCCGCTTCCAGGCGCAGGGTGTCACGCGCACCCAGCCCGCAGGGTCTCACCCCGGCCTGGGCCAGCGCCCGCCACAGTGCCTCGGTCTGCGCCTCGGGCAGCACGATCTCGTAACCATCCTCTCCGGTGTAGCCCGTGCGCCCCACAAACCACTCGCCCTGGGCTGCCGCATGGAAAGGCTCGAGCGCAGCGGCAGCCTCGCGCAATTCCTCGGGCAGCAGGGGGCCGGCCTTCTCGCGGGCATTCGGGCCCTGCACCGCAATCATGCCCAGATCGAAACGCGGTTCGACCCGCACTCCGAAGGCCGGGGCCTGTTCACGCAGCCAGGCAATATCCTTCCCGGTGGTGCCCGCATTGACTACCATGCGAAAGTGATCGTCGGCCAGGTAACAGGTGATCAGATCATCGATCACCCCGCCCTCGGGATTGAGCATGCAGGAATACAAGGCACGCCCGGGAGTCTCGAGCTTGTTCACATCGTTGGCCAGCAGATGGCGCAGGCAGGCGCGCACCCGCTCGCCATGCAGATCCACCACCGTCATGTGGCAAATATCGAACATGCCCGCATCGCGGCGCACCGCATGGTGCTCTTCGATCTGCGAACCGTAGTGCACCGGCATGTCCCAGCCACCGAAGGGCACCATGCGTGCCCCCATCTCGCGGTGCACGGCATTCAGCACGGTCTTCTTTTCAGCAGACATCGCAACCCTCCGGTCAACAAAAAAGGCAGATGGCCGTCACCACGCACTTTCGGCAGTCACTACCATCCACCCCTCTGTCCGGACACCTGAGAGTTTACCCCGTCGGTGGACGTCGCCCGCGCGCGCGCCGCTCTCCAGAGCCCGGCCCGAACAAGAGGTTCCGCCTGTCGCAGTCCTTTTGCCTGAGCGATTCCGGGCGGAACTTGCGCCTTCGGCGCCGCCTTGCGGCGGTCTCTCCCACGCGACTTGAGGCCGGGGGCAAAACTATAGCAGCCACGATACCGCCGCATCAATCGGCGCGCCCCACCATGACCGGCGCTCTGTCCCGCACAGAAAGCTCCGGCCCGGGACGCCTCGCCACCATCGCAAAAAAGCATATTGACATTTAAGTAAATGCTTATATACTGTTTCACATCGACAGCAGCACCGTCGAATCAAAACCTCACCAAATCTATGTTCAGGAGAACAGGACC
>JANEMA010000072.1 GCA_024510845.1 Gammaproteobacteria bacterium | reverse complement strand
CCGCAACGGCAGGCTGTTCGATGCGGACGGACAGCCCGTCGTCAACGATACCGGGCTGGCGGCGCTCACCCTGCTGGTGGCGGAATCGGACCCGAAACAGAAGGAGGTGCTGATTCGGCTGATCATGAATCTGCTGGATGATCAGGGTAAGGCGGCATGAGTTTGTTTTGATGGGTTTCGCTGCGCTCAACCCATCAAGGATCTGCTCAACCTATCCTCTCATGGGTAAGGCGGGCTTTAACATAGGCGAGCACTGGTTTTATATTAAAGCCAGACTATAATAAGGCCTGTTTTGAACCCCATAGAAAAGCCGGCCTTCACCATGGAACAGACGATTCCCCGCTCTGGACGGTATATCCGCCAATCCTCCGGCTACCGGGCCTTCATCCCCGCGCCTTTACCCCCGGAGCCGCCGGTGGCCATGGCGGGCCTACAGGATTTGCTATCCCGCGCCGATCGGGCCTTGGGGCGGCTGGACGGGTCGGTGTTAACTCTGCCCAACCCAGACCTGTTCGTCTTCATGTATGTGCGCAAGGAGGCGGTGCTATCCAGTCAAATCGAAGGGACCCAGAGTTCCCTGCAAGACGTACTGGCAGCCGAGGCGCGGCTTTTCGACCGAGAGCGTCCGAGCGACGTGCGAGAGGTCCTTAATTACATCGATGCCATGCGCTATGGCCTGGAGCGTCTGCGGGAACTGCCGGTATCGGTGCGTCTGATCCGCGAGATCCACGAGCATCTGCTATGTGGGGTACGGGGCGGGCGCCTGGCGCCGGGTGAGCTTCGCACCAGCCAGAACTGGATTGGACCGGCGGGTTGCACTCTGAACGATGCGAGCTTCGTTCCGCCCCCGCCCGAGATGGCGCCGGAACTGCTCTCGGATCTGGAGCGTTTTCTGCACCAGCAGGATGACCTGCCCGCTTTGATCAAAATCGGGCTGATCCATGCCCAGTTCGAGACCATCCACCCCTTTCTGGACGGCAACGGTCGCGTGGGGCGCCTGCTCATCACGTTCTTGCTGTGCAGTCAGGATATTTTGCACAAACCAGTGCTCTATCTCTCTTATTATTTCAAGCGCCATCGGCAGACTTATTACGATCACCTGCAGGCGGTGCGTGACAGTGGGGACTGGGAAGGTTGGTTGACCTTTTTCCTCCGAGGCGTGACCGAGGTTAGCGAGCAGGCCACCGAAACGGCCCGGCGCATCCTGCAGATGCGCGAAGAGCATCGCAGCGCCATTGCCGAGAACATGGGTTATGCGGCGGGAAATGGCCATCGGGTGCTGGAGACGCTGTTCGAGCGGCCCATCGTCTCCGTAAAGGATGTGGAGGGCATCACTGGCACTACGTATGCAGCCGCCAACCAGCTGGTGAAACGGCTGGAAGGACTCGGGTTGCTGGAGGAGATCACCGGCCAGGCGCGCAACCGGCGCTTTCGCTATGCGCCCTACATTCGCCTGTTCACCGACGAGGGGACCGAGGCCTCCGCGGATTCGGATGAGGGGATGCCTGCGTGAGCGCCGTCGGCCAGAAGTCGGGTGGCCCGGTGTGGAGATCGTACGCCCGGGACAGCGTAGCCGGGATGCCGCGCATCGCCGGTGGCGGCGTAGCCGACTGCCTGGAAGGAGCCTGGTTGAGGCGCTGAT
>JANEMA010000007.1 GCA_024510845.1 Gammaproteobacteria bacterium | reverse complement strand
CAAACACCTGAAGCAGGCCCTGCAGGCACGTTGCCAGATCCGCTATGACGAATCGGGCAGCATCTGCTGCTACGCCCCCAAACCTTTCGCGCAGGAATCATAACCCAATGGACCGGCAGACGTCCTCTTTCTCCCAGCGGCCGGATGGCAGGTTGGTCGGCATCCTGCGCGGGGACCAGCTCGATGTATGACTATTGCGGCATCGTGTATGCCGACGACCCGGAAAACCCCACCCTGGTGAAGGTGTACGACCCCAACAATCTGGGCTCGTCCTGCGGCAGCTGCGGCTACCGGATGCCACCCCGCTGGATCCTCAGCCTGCAGAAGCCCGAGAAGATCGAGGATGGGGCCCCTGCGCCCAACAACCGCAAGCGCTGGTGGGCGCGGCTGTTCGGATGAATTGCAGGTTCCACCTCTGTCCCCTGCAAGCGGGGAAAAACTGCCCCCTCCCCGTTTGTGAGGAGGGGGGGAAGGGATCCTGCATCCTTTTCGCCTTACCGACGTCAACCTGACAAACCAAACCCCACAGCGAGACCGAAATGGATACATCCACCGAAGCCATCAATATCCGGTCGTCCGGCCTGACGTCTTGGCTGATCGGCCTACCCCTGGCCGCGCTGGCCTGGTTCCTGGCCTACTGGCACCTGGAAGACTTTGCCAGCTGGGCGATTGGCCTACTGGGCCTGACCCGAGACACCCGCCTGGGCGAGGCGGTGTACTTCTTTGCCTACGACACACCCAAGGTATTCCTGCTGCTGGCCGGCGTGGTGTACCTGATCGGCGTGATCCAGACCTTCTTTTCACCGGAGCGTACCCGCGCCCTGCTGACCGGCAGGCGCCTGGGGCTGGGCAATACGCTGGCCGCGCTGCTGGGGATCGTCACCCCCTTCTGCTCCTGCTCGGCGGTGCCGCTATTCATCGGCTTCCTCTCCGCCGGGGTGCCACTGGGGGTGACCTTCTCCTTCCTGATCTCGGCACCCATGGTCAACGAGATTGCCCTGGCGTTGCTGCTCGGCCTGTTTGGCTGGCAGGTCGCCGCAATGTACCTGGGTCTGGGCCTGTCAGTGGCCATCCTCACCGGCCTGGTCATCGGCAGGCTGCGCATGGAACGCCACCTGCAGGACTGGGTACGGGACATCCATGCCGGCAATGCCGCCCCCGTGATCGGCGATGAAATGAGCTGGGACAAACGCTTCTGCGCCGGCCTGCGCCATGTACAGGAAATCGTCGGCAAGGTCTGGCCCTACATCATCGTCGGCATCGCAGTGGGAGCCGCCATTCATGGCTATGTGCCGCAGGACTTCATGGCCTCCATCATGGGCAAGGATGCCTGGTGGTCGGTCCCGGGCGCGGTGGTGCTCGGCATCCCCATGTACACCAACGCCGCCGGGATCATTCCTATCGTGGAGGCCCTGATCGGCAAGGGTGCGGCCCTGGGCACCACCCTTGCCTTCATGATGAGCGTGATCGCCTTGTCATTGCCCGAGATGCTGATCCTGCGCAAGGTTCTCAAGCTGCCTTTGATCGCCACCTTCGTGGGAGTGGTGGGCACCGGTATCCTGCTGGTCGGCTATCTGTTCAACGTCATCCTGTAAGTGGAGGAACCCATGTCTGCCCCAGAACTGCATTCATCCATCGTCGCCCTGGCCTCACTTGCCTCCGGCATCGCCAGCAAGCACCCCGACATGGGCCTGTGTCAGCTGGAAAAGCTGCGCGCCATGGGCATCCCTGATGAGCAGATCGCCACCGTGATCGAAATCGCGCGCCACATCCGCGACGAAGCGTCGCGGAAACTGGATACCGCCTTCGATGAGAGGGCCGGGATCGCCTTGCCCCATGCGGCATCGGAACCTGAAAAACCCGTGATGCCGAAACTGAAAACCGAAACCAAAAGCAGTTGCTGCTCCTCCACATCGAGTGGACAGCGTTGCTGTTGAAAATCAACCCACGAACTGGAGCAACCACCATGAAAAACATCAAAGTGCTCGGTACCGGCTGTGCCAATTGTCAGACTACCCTCAAGCTGATCGATGAGGCAGCGAAGGCCAAGGGTGTCGAGATTGAACTGGAAAAGATCGAGGATTTGCCGCAGATCATGAGCTACGGCATGATGTCCACTCCCGGCGTGGTGATCGACGGTCAAGTGGTACATGCCGGCGGCATTCCAACAAAGGAAGCCATCAACCACTGGTTGGGCGGAGAGTCCGGCGGTGTGTGTTGCGAGGGTGGCAGCGGCGGCGGTTGCTGTGGCTGAGCCGAGCCCGTTTGACAATCCTTTGTGGCTGGAAAATTTATCTTCCGGCATGAACAGACTAGGAGACCATTATCAATGAAAATCACCCTTGCCTTCGCCGCTGCCCTGCTCATGCTCGTGACATCTTCCCACGCCGCAGACAAACGCCAGTTCGTACAACTGCCGGAGATGATGCGTGACCATATGATGCGCAACATGCGTGATCACCTGCTGGCACTCCAGACCATTACCCGGCAGCTGTCCGATGGTGAATATGATGCCGCGGCCGATATCGCCGAGCAGCGCCTGGGTATGAGCTCAATACAGAGCCACGGCGCCTCGCACATGGCGCCCTACATGCCCGAGGGCATGCGCGCCGCCGGCACCGCCATGCATCAGGCCGCCAGCCGCTTTGCCGTGGCCGCGCGCAGTGCCGAGGTTGAAGGTGGGTTGTCGCGCGCCTTCGGGGCACTGTCCGAGGTGATGGCACAGTGTGTTGCCTGCCACTCAGCTTATCGGATTCATTGAAATCCAGGGAGAGAGAAGATGACCGTCAAGGTCGGTATCAATGGTTTCGGCCGCATGGGGCGGTTGGGTTTTCGTTGTGGCTGGGGCCGTCCCGGCTTCGAGATCGTGAGCATCAACGAGATCGCCGCGGATGCAGCGGGCTCCGCTACCTGCTGATGTTCGACTCGGTGCATGGCCGCAGGGAACGTGAGATCGCCGGCGAGGGCGACTGGCTGCTCATGGAAGGCCGCGAGCCGGCCGATGCCCGGAACTTCGACATCGCGGCCACCGACTGGTCGGACTGCGATATCGTGGTCGAGGCCACCGGCAAGCACCACAAGCAGCCGGAACGGCTGCAAGCCCATTTCGACCAGGGCGTGAAGAAGGTGGTGGTGCCCACCGAGGGTGCCTTGAACATCGTCTATGGCGTCAACCACCATGAATGCGATCCGCAGGTCCACCACTTGTTGACCGCCGCCTCCTGCACTCCTCAATCGTGGATGCCCCGTCTACCCTGGTGATCGATGACACCCAAGTGAAGGTCTGTGCCCGGTATGACAACGAATGGGGTTACGTGAATCGCATGATGGATATTGTTGGCATGGTGGCAGAAAGGCTCTGAAAGTATTTTTGTAGATCGGAGTCTTGTCCGACACATGGGCTTACCGCATCCGATGAATGCATCACTGAGAAACTACCTGGTCGTCACGGGCGGCTACTGGGCCTTCACCCTCACCGACGGCGCCATTCGTATGCTGGTGGTGTTGTATTTCCACCAGCTCGGCTATTCGCCCTTCGAAGTGGCGATGCTATTTCTCTTCTACGAGTTCTTCGGCATCGTTACCAACCTGGTGGGTGGCTGGCTGGGGGCGCGCATCGGCCTCAATCTGACCATGCACATCGGTATGGCGATGCAGGTGGTGGCCCTGCTGATGCTGACGGTGCCCGATGCCTGGTTGTCAGTGCCCTATGTGATGGCGGCGCAGGCGCTGTCCGGTATCGCCAAGGACCTGAACAAGATGTCGGCCAAGGCGAGCGTGAAGGTCCTCGCCGGCGACGGCCAGGAGTCGAAGCTGTTCAAGTGGGTGGCGCTGCTCACCGGATCGAAGAACGCCCTCAAGGGGGGCGGCTTCTTTGTTGGCGCGGTACTGTTGCAGTGGCTGGGTTTTCGCGGCGCGCTGTATCTGCTGGCCGGCGCGCTGGCAATGGTGCTACTGGTCACCGCCATCCTGTTGCCTTCGGGCGTCGGGCAGATGCAGTCCAAGCCCAAGTTCACCCAGGTCTTCTCCAACACCCCGGCGATCAACTGGTTGTCGGCGGCGCGATTCTTTCTGTTCGGCTCCCGCGATGTGTGGTTCGTGGTGGCGCTTCCGGTATTCCTGAACGATGTGCTGGGCTGGGATTTCATGGCCGTGGGTGGCTTCCTGGCGCTATGGATGATCGGCTACGGCTTCGTGCAGGCGGCGGCACCGAGGCTGATTCGCAAGCGCCACCATGGACAGGGGCCCGGTGGCGGCACCGTGCGGCAGATGGCGATGGTGTTGATGCTGGTGCCGGCGGGGCTTGCTCTGGTGCTGGAGCAGGGGGGCGATCCGGCGCCGGTGTTGATCGCCGGGCTAGTGGTGTTTGGTGTCGTGTTCGCCATCAACTCAGCGGTGCATTCCTACCTGATCCTGGCCTGTTCGGAGGCCGAGCAGGTCTCGATGAATGTGGGTTTCTACTACATGGCCAACGCTGGCGGGCGCCTGGCCGGCACGGTGCTCTCTGGTTGGGCCTATCAGCACCAGGGCCTGGACGGCTGTCTCTGGTGGTCGGCCGGGTTCGTGGCGCTCGCTCTGCTGTTGTCGTTGCCCTTGCCTCCAGTGGGAGAACGGGGCTGACGGCCTGCATCGGGTGGCTCAGGGGGTGTCCTTGTCGATGCCCAGCTTCTTCATTTTCTCCCGCAGGGTCTTGTGGCTGATGCCCAGGGTGCGGGCGGTGCGGGTCATCTGTCTCTGGTGGATCTGCAGGGCCTCACGGATACGCTGCCGCTCGGCCTCCTCGCGCACCGAGCGCAGTCCGTTGTCGGGCGCGGTCCTGGGCAGGCAGTGTCGCAGCAGTGTCACCTGCTCGTCGATCACACGCCGGTCGTAGGCATAGAAGGGTGTGTGCCCGACCTGTTCGGTCAGCCCACGCAACGGCATGCCACCGACTTGCAACTCGCCGCCGGCGACGGGGAATTGCTGCATGGGGGCGTGGGTTGGCCTGTTCGTCGCCCGCCCGTTATTGTGGGAGGTGTCATAGGTCCAGCATGCGCTCGGCATAACAGTTGCGTGCGAGCGGTACCGAAGTCCTGCTCCAGGCTTCTTGGTAGTAGAATCGGGCAGAAATCCGATCGACCGAGTCTGTCCGATGCCAGGAAAGGCTGGATTCTTTCTACTGGGTTGTTGGTGGCTGCAACGGACCCCCGTATTGCCGAACGGGAATATCGTGGCGCTGATCGCCATGCTGGCGCTGTTGCTCGTCGTGATGCTGCGTGACCGAAAGCGCCTCGCAAGGCTGCCGTGGGTATTGGTGGGCTGGTCGATTGCCGCGACACACGCTCTGTTGACATGGCCGCCTGCCTTGCCCTGGCCGGTGGAGCGTGCCGACTGGCAGGCCGAGTGGGTGATCGAGCGTCTGCCGGTGGTGCGTCAGGGCATCACCCGGCTGGTGGTGCGCATCGAGCGCCTCGAGCGGCAGGGCGAGACGAGGTACGGGGAGTGGCGTGTGCGTCTGTCGTGGCGCGGAGCACCTTCCCTGAAGGTGGGGCAACGCTGGCACACGACGCTACGCTTGCGCCCCGTACACAGTTATCGTAATGCTGGCAGCTGGGATTATGCCGGCTGGCTGTACCGGCAGGGCATTCGTTATCGGGGATATGTGTCCCGCGGCGAACGGCAATTGCTGGATGAGGAAGCCTGTTGTTGGTTGGAGCGCCTGCGCCAGGGGTGGCGTGACGCGCTGTTCTCGCAGACTCGCGAAGGGGCAGGGCAGGCACTGTTGCTGGCGCTGACACTTGGTGACCGCAGCAGGGTCGACAATACCATGCGCCAGGTACTGCAACAGACCGGCACCAGTCATCTGTTGGCTATTTCTGGTCTGCATATCGGTCTGATCGCGGCGTTGGCCGGCGGGTTGGCCGGCTGGATCTGGCGATGCACGCCGGCCTGCCGGCGTATCCCGGCGCGCCTCGTGGCTGTGGCCTTTGGATTGGCATTTGCTGGCGCTTATGCCCTGGTCTCGGGGTTTGGTGTGCCTGCCCGCCGTGCTCTGCTGATGTTGGCAGTGAGCGCCTGGTTGCTTTGGCGGCGGGAGCGCATGACTCTGCCGGATGCCTTTTCGGTGGTGCTGCTGGTGGTGCTCGCCAGTGAGCCAACCGCCCTGCTCGATGCCGGTTTCTGGCTGTCTTTCGTTGCGGTGGCGGCGATTCTGACTTTGCTGCCACACCTGCGGGGCAGGCCACTCTGGCAGCGATGGCTGGGTCTGCAATTCGGGATCATGCTGGCGTTGTATCCGGTATTGCTGGCATTCGACATGCCACCGGCGGTTCTGTCGGTGCCGGTGAACCTGTTGCTGGTGCCCTTGTTCAGCCTGCTGTTGATGCCCGCGCTGTTGCTCTCCTTGGGATTGTCGGGCTGGACCGACCTGCCGCTGCTCGGCGTGCAGACCTTGCTCGAATGGCTCTGGGCAGCCCTGCAACAGGCTGCAGCGCTGGCCACAACCTTTCCACGACTGCCGGGCGAGCCGGCGATGATCGCGCTGTTGTCCCTGGCGGTACTGGCACTGCTGGCCCCACCTGGCTGGCGGCTGCGGCGGCTCGGTCTGTTGTTGTTGCTGGCATTGCACCTGCCGCGCGCGTCCGATCTGGCCAACGGCGACTTCGAGATCGACGTGCTCGATGTGGGACAGGGTCTGAGTGTGATGGTACGTACGGCAGGACACCGGCTGATTTATGACACAGGTCCGGCCTATTCGGGAGGCTTCAATCT
Source organism: Gammaproteobacteria bacterium (assembly GCA_024510845.1). Lineage (GTDB taxonomy): Bacteria > Pseudomonadota > Gammaproteobacteria > Chromatiales > Chromatiaceae > MONJU. Next base: position 61,451 of record JANEMA010000007.1, on the reverse strand, counting down.
GGCCGATGCGGTGATCCTGCCCTGGTTGCGGCATCATGGGGTGATGACAATCGACCGCCTGGTGCTCAGTCATGGTGATCGTGATCATGCGGGTGCTGCGGCTGCCCTGATCCGTGGCATCCGGGTTGGCGATGTGCTCAGCGGTGAGCCGTATCGGGTCTCCATTCCGGCGCGCCGTTGCATTGCCGGTGAACACTGGAGCTGGGACGGAGTGCGTTTTCGCTTCGTGCAACCATCCTGGACCGCGCGGCAGCACGGCAACAACACATCCTGCGTGCTCGCCATCGAGGGGAAGGGCGGGCGGGTGTTGCTGATGGGTGACGCCGAAGCCACCGTCGAACGGGCATTGCTGCCTTGGGTGCGTTCCCATGCCCCCTACGATTTTGTGGTTGCCGGTCATCATGGCAGCACGACTTCATCTTCGGATGCCTTCGTGAAGGCGGTGGCCGCACGAAACGTAGTCTATGCCGCCGGCTATCGCAACCGGTATCGTTTCCCTCGTCCTGAGGTCGATCGGCGTTGGGCCGCAGCTGGGGCCGTGCGCTGGAGAACCGACGGTTGCGGCAGCCTGCACATCCGTATCGATGCTCATACCATGACGGTCACGCCGTACATCGAGAAAAATCGCCATTACTGGCAGGTACAGGATGTGGCTTGCCGCTTGTCACAGCCCTGAGTTACCCGGGTGATCCAGTACGCGGATACCCAATATTGCCGATGCTTGGTCTTGGGGCTGCTCCTTCTATCCAGTATGATTCATGCCAATGCAATTCACCACGATGAGGAAAGGCACGTGTTCGAGCTGGTAAAGGCCGGCGGTTTGCTGATATGGCCCATCATTGCCTGTTCGGTGATCGCCATGGCGATCGTCGGCGAGCGGCTCTGGGCCTTGCGTACCGCCAGGGTCATCCCCAAGAACCTGGTTGCACAGATCTGGCAGATCGAAAAGAAGGGAAAACTCGATACGGCGTTTATCACGACCGTTCGCGATAGTTCGCCACTGGGGCGGGTGCTTGCCGCCGGGCTGATCAACCGCCAGCATGCGCGCGAGGTGATGAAGGAGGCCATTGAAGAAGAAGGCCGCCAGGTAGTGCACGAGCTGGAATGTTATCTCAATACGCTGGGTACCATTTCTGCCATTGCGCCGCTGCTGGGCCTGCTGGGTACCGTGATCGGTATGATCAAGGTCTTCGCTGCCATCACCACCGCCGGAGTGGGTAATCCGGCCGTATTGGCCGGCGGCATCTCCGAGGCACTGATCACCACCGCGGTCGGTCTGAGCGTGGCCATCCCGGCACTGATCTTCCATCGCTATCTCAGTGGTCGGGTCGATCAATTGGTGATCGGCATGGAGGCCAAAGCCATGGAGATGATCGAGGTCATGCAGGGCGAACGGGAGAGCTGATTCATGAACATGCGTCCTCGCCGCCCCGAGTCGCCGCGTGTCGACATCACACCACTGATCGACGTAGTGTTCCTGATGCTGATTTTCTTTATGGTCTCGACCACTTTCGACAAGCAGTCGCAATTGAAAGTGAACTTGCCCTCGGCCGAGGCGGTGGAACAGAAACCGGTGCAACCGGACAGGGTCGAGGTCACCATTGATGCCAAGGGATATTTCTACGTCAATGAGCATGAGCTGGTCTCACACGATGTGGCAACTCTGCGGCGTGCTCTGGAAAAGAGCACCGATGGGCATCTCGATATTCCAGTGATCGTTACCGGTGATCGCAAGGCGCCCCTGCAGGCGATGATCACCGTCATGGACGTGGCCGCCCAGCTCGGCATGAGCAAGCTGAGTGTGACTGCCAGCGGATCACCGGACAGCAAGGTGCAACCCTGAGTTTGGCCCGCTTCCTGCAACACTGGATCGAATCACAATGGCAGCGCATCGGGCTGCTGGCTGTGCTCGGGTTTCCCATTGCTTTATTGTTTCGCCTGCTGGTCGCATTGCGGCGCGTTGTCTGGCACTTTGGCCTGCGGCGCAGCTACCGTGCGCGCTGCCCGGTGATCGTGGTTGGCAACCTCACCGTTGGTGGCAGTGGCAAGACTCCGCTGGTGTTGTGGTTGGCACAATGGCTCCATGGGCAGGGCTGGTGTCCGGGTATCGTCTCGCGCGGCTATGGCGGCTGTGCCCGACATTGGCCGCAGCAGGTTCGGCCCGACAGTGACCCCCGAGTGGTCGGCGACGAGGCTGTCCTGCTGGCACACCACTCCAACTGCCCGGTGTGCGTGGGGCCGAATCGGGGTGCGGCAGTGGAGGCATTGCTGAGACACACCGATTGCGACATCGTGATCGCGGACGACGGCTTGCAGCATTATGCTCTGGCACGTGACATCGAGATTGTGGTGATTGACGGGCAGGGAGGCTTGGGCAACGGGCTGATGTTGCCTGCCGGGCCGCTGCGTGAACCGGTCTCGCGTTTGCGCTCGGTGGACTTGGTGGTCTGCAATGGTGAACACCGAGCTGGGGCGCATGCGATGCGCATGCGCCCGACTGGGATGGTAGCCCTGAACGATGAATGTCAGGCCCAAGCGCTCGATGCGTGGCGTGGACGTCGGGTGCGTGCCATTGCCGGCATCGGGCGGCCCGAACGCTTTTTCGACATGTTGCGCCGTCAGTGGCTGCTGGTTGAGGCAGTGGCTTTTCCCGATCACCACGACTTCAGTGCTGCCGATCTGGCTTTCGAGGACGATCTGCCTTTGCTGATGACGGAGAAGGATGCCGTAAAATGCCAGCGTCTGATCCACCGTGATGATGTCTGGGTGGTGCGTATCGAGGCGGTGCCGGAAGCGGCCTTCATCCTGCGCCTGGAAGCGCTGCTCAATGCATTGCCGGTACGATACGAACCGGCTGGCCGCTGACACACACTCCCGTTTTCGCCGTACTGCCGGCCCGAGGAATCCCATGGACAAGAAACTGTTGGAAATTCTGGTCTGCCCGCTGTGTAAGGGCAAGTTGGTCTATCGCAAGGAGGCCGCGGAACTGATCTGCAAGGCCGACCGCCTGGCCTTTCCGATCCGAGACGACATTCCGGTGATGCTGATCGATGAGGCATGCGAGCTTCCGGCTGACGAAGAGGTCGAAGGTTGACCATGAAGTACCATGTGGTGATCCCGGCACGTTTCGCCTCGACGCGCTTGCCGGGCAAGCCCTTGTTGAAGATAGCCGGGCAGCCGATGATCCGTCACGCTTGGGAGCGAGCCCGGCAGAGTGCTGCGGCCCGCGTGGTGGTGGCTACAGACGATCCACGTATTGCCGAGGCCGTTCATGCTTTCGGTGGTGAGGTCTGTCTGACCGCGACGGACCATCAGAGTGGTACCGATCGCATCGCCGAGGTGGTCGAGTGCATGGCTTGGGACGAGGGCACCCTGGTGGTCAATCTGCAAGGCGACGAACCGCTGATGCCACCGGCGTTGCTCGATCGTGTGGCAGACACCCTGCATGCCCATCCCAATGCGGTAATGGCTACCCTGGGCGTGCCTTTGTGCGCCGAGGATGTATTCGACAGCAATGTAGTCAAGTTGGTTACCGACCGACATGGCATGGCACTGTATTTCAGCCGCGCACCCATACCCTGGAAGCGAGGCTGCTTCGAACAGGGCGAGGCCAGCCCGGAAGGCATGTATCGCCACCTGGGAATCTATGCCTACCGGGCGGGATTTCTGCAGCGTTACCTGGATTGGTTGCCTGCCCCCATCGAACAGGACGAGGCACTGGAACAGCTGCGCGTATTGTGGGCAGGGGAGCGTATCGCGGTGGGGATCGTGGATGAGCCGCCGCCGGCCGGCGTGGACAGCCGGGATGACTACGAACGTATCTGTGCCGAGTTCAGTCGTCCTGGTTGAACAGTAGCAACAGCTCTTCCGAATAGGTGTCGGGATCGTCCGCGCTGGAGATGGGCAGGGTGAGGGTATCTGGCACGTGACGTCGCGCCATGCCGTACTGATCAGTCTGCAATGGCTCGGATGTGCTGCCCGGCAGACGTTGCAGCACCACGCAGTCTTCGTCGCCCAGTATGTCGATGAGGATACAGTTGTCCGACAGATAACGGTACCGCCGGCCGATCAGCTTGCGTAGATTGCGGTGCAGGGGTGAGGTCATGATGTGATCCCGATGAGTGGTTCTGGAAACTGAGAGTGAAATCAATGGTAAAGGTTCTGTTCGTCTGCATGGGCAATATCTGTCGATCCCCTACGGCTCATGGGGTCTTCCGCGAGCTGGTCCGTCGTGAGGGACTGGAAGACCGTATCGTCATCGATTCGGCTGGCACCCATGCCTATCACGTGGGCAATTCCCCCGATCGGCGTGCCCATGCCACTGCGGTGACACGTGGTATCGATCTGTCCGATCTGTGTGCCCGACAGGTCGAGAAAGAGGACTTCGAGTATTTCGACTATATCTTGGCGATGGATGAGGACAACCTAGCCACCCTGCGATCGCAGTGCCAGCCCCAGCATGCCTGTAAGGTTCGTCTGTTGTTGGAGTTTGCCCCGCAACGCAGCGAATGTGAGGTGCCAGACCCCTACTATGGAGGGGCACAGGGCTTCGAATACGTGTTCGACTTGGTGCAAGATGCCGCCGAGGGCTTGCTGGCACACGTGCGCGAGAGGCTGGCAGATAGCAGCCGGGAGGCAGAGACAAGACAGAGCGTTACGAGGGAGTAACACAGGCGGCACGTCCGTGCTGGGGAATGATACCGTTCCGGCAGGTCATTTCACCCAGGAAATCTGGCACCCAGCCAGACAAGCCCTGTTGGCCATGCCAGTCTGGAAGACTTTTTGGTAGCACTCGCCAGGAGGGTGGTCGAGGTCTCGGGCAAGTAAAGTGTCAGCCCCCGTCGTTTTGTTCTTTGCGTGGTGGTGGCACGTCGTTCGATGAGGCGCTCTCCCGCTTGGTCGACTTTCCTGCCTTGGTGGGAGTCACAGGCGTTTCTGCTCGTGGTGCGGGTGTCCCTGGCACAGTGGCTTTTTCTGCATGCGCTGGTGTCGCCCTGGCATCGTTCGGAGCGTCCGACGGTGGCGTGGCCGGTTTTTCCGCTCGAGCGGAAGATTTCTTGGCCTTGGTCGACGGGGGTTCTGACCTGGGAGCCTCGGCTTTTTTCTGCATCGGGGCCATGATTTTGCTCGGCGTATCCGGTTTTTGTGCGGCAGACACTTTCCTCTGCCGAGCCGGTGCTTCGACCGGAGACGCCGTCTTGGGAGCGATGGGACTGTTCCTGGGTTCCACAGGTCTGTCCGTATCGCCTGCCGATGCCGATGTGATGCCGGACTCCACAGGTTTCGTGTCTTTCCGCCCGGGTACCGGGGGAGTGCCTGGATTGCCGGCCTCGCGTATGTCTGCCGACGCCAGCGATGGGTGGTGGTTGCGCGATGCTGGCTTGTCCTCCTGTTCACCCTGTCCACGTGGTTCAGCCGCCGCCGGGGAGCCAGCATCTGTCTTCTGTGCGCCAGTATTGTCGGGGGTGCCCGTGTCACCGCCTTCGCGGCGCCGACGTCCGCCACGCCGACCGCGGCGCGAGCTCCGCTTCGGGGTTTCGCTGGCACTGTCTTCCTGGGGCTTGTCACTTCCAGTCGGCGTCGCTGCTGATGCGCTGGTCTCACCGGCCTTCTCTGACACCTGCCCCTTGCGTGCCCGTGACTGTCCACTGCGGCTGCGTCCACCCCGGTTGCGGTTGCGTCCGTTGCCATTACGGTTTCCACCGCGCCCTCTGCGGGGATGAGTCTCGCGCCGGGCTGGCTTTTCTTCCTCGATCGGCGCTTCCGGCCCTTCGAATGGTGTGGTGCGTGGGGTGAAGATGCTGCTGATGATGCGCTTGATCAGGCTGCCACCATTGCTGCCGGATGACGATTCGGTCGGAGTTTCCTTTTCCTGCCGAGGGGCCGGGGTAGGGACTGGCGCAGCCGGCGTGATCTGCTTGACCGCCGGCTCTTCGTTGCGCGCCGGTGGTGCAGCTCTGGGTGGCAGATCGGGTTGAGGCTCGGGAGCCACGTTCTGCCAACTCGGTTTGTCGTCCTGGCGCATGTCCTGGTGGCGGACACGCTCGATCTCGTAATGCGGAGTGTCCATGTACTTGTTGGGGATGAGGATCATCTCGACACCATGGCGTGCCTCTATGTCGGCAATCTGACGACGCTTCTCGTTGAGCAGGTAGGTGGCGATTTCGACCGGCAACTGGGCGTTGACTCGGCCGGTACCTTCTTTGATAGCCTCTTCCTCGATGATGCGCAAGACAGAGAGCGATAGCGAATCGATGCTGCGAATCAGGCCCCTGCCCTGGCAGCGCGGGCATATCTGGGCGGACGAATCGCCGAGCGAGGGCCGGATGCGCTGGCGCGACATCTCCAGCAGACCGAAGCGCGAGATACGGCCGATCTGCACCCGTGCACGGTCTTCCTTCATGGCCTCGCGCAGGCGGTTCTCTACCTCACGCTGGTGACGTTGGGGCGTCATGTCGATGAAGTCGATCACGAACAGACCGCCCAGGTCTCGCAGACGCAGTTGCCGGGCGATCTCGTCAGCCGCCTCGAGGTTGGTATTGAGCGCGGTCTCCTCGATATCGGCGCCCTTGGTGGCACGCGAGGAGTTGATGTCGATGGAGGTCAGTGCCTCGGTGTGATCGATGACGATGGATCCGCCGGATGGCAGGCGGACTTCGCGCTGGAAGGCCGACTCGATCTGCAATTCGATCTGGTAGCGCGAGAACAAGGGAACCTTGTCCTCGTACAGTTTTAGCTTGCGCTCGTTGTGTGGCATCACCTGGCGGATGAATTGCCGTGCCTGGCTGAATGTCTCCTCGTTGTCGATCAGAATCTCACCGATATCCGCCCGCAGGTGATCCCGGATGGAGCGGATGATGACGTTGCTTTCCTGATAGATGAGAAAGGGGGCGGGACGCTTTCCGGCCGACTCCTCGATGGCTCGCCACAGTTGCAGCAGGTAGTCGAGATCCCACTGCAGTTCCTCGACCTGTTTGCCGATGCCGGCGGTGCGCACGATCAGGCCCATACCCTCGGGGATCTCGAGCTGCGACATGGCCTCTCGCAGCTCGGCGCGCTCCTGTCCCTCGATGCGTCGTGACACGCCACCGGCGCGTGGGTTGTTGGGCATCAGCACCAGGTAGCGACCGGCCAGGGAGAGAAAGGTGGTGAGCGCCGCGCCCTTGTTGCCGCGCTCTTCCTTTTCGACTTGAACGATGAGCTCCTGGCCTTCCTTGAGCGCCTCCCTGATGCTCGGGCGCCGTCTCGATGCCTGTGCTTCTTCGCTGAAGTAGCTGCGTGCAATCTCCTTCATCGGAAGGAAACCATGACGTTCGGCGCCATAGTCGACGAAGGCGGCCTCCAGGCTGGGCTCAATGCGGGTGATACGTCCCTTGTAGATGTTGGCCTTTTTGAGTTCGCGGCCGGGGACTTCGATATCGAGATTGTAGAGTTTCTGGCCATCCACGATGGCGACGCGCAACTCCTCTGGCTGAGTTGCGTTGATCAGCATGCGTTTCATAATTGTCGGTATCTCGTTGTGGTCCCGTGCGGCGGACCCCGGTCGTTCCTGTCCAGGGCCTGCAGCCGATTCTTGAGGCGCATGGCCGACAGCGGGCGGGACTGGCGCGCGCACCAGGATAAATTCAGTTTCAACGGGCCAAGTCAGGCAGAGACCGCATTCCGGTGTGGCAATGGGGTATCTGAATGGCTGGCACGGGCAATTGTCTTTCAGGTTTTATTTCGGTGCCCAACGATGCGATCGGGTCGCCAGGTCTGCTGGACCTTGGCCGGGCACAGAATAAAACGATTGTGGGTGCCTGGGCGCCCATTCGAACGCTGGCAGCAGGCCACAGCTTCCGCCAACCACCATGTGCTGAAAATACAACAAATTGCGATGAGATGCATCCCTGATACCTTTCTGGTTTGATCCTGGTCTCATTATGCGGAGAGAATTCGGGAGGCAATGCCGGAACGCTGTCTTGCTAACCACTTCCCCTTTACTCAGGGAATCTGGGTCGAGCCTGCCTGACCTGCTCGTCCCCGGGTATACTGGCCGGCATCTGTGGCCAGCCGTACTGAATTGACGAGCGGATCTTGAACGATAGCGACAACGGTTCCAGGGTGCGATACCTGGCGGTCGGCGAGGAGGCCGACGGCCAGCGCGTCGACAATTTTCTGCTCAACCGACTCAAGGGCGTGCCGCGCTCCTGGGTGTATCGGGTGCTGCGTCGTGGCGAGGTACGGGTCAACAAGGGGCGGGTCAAACCCAGGCAGCGGTTGCACATCGGCGATCAGGTACGTATACCGCCATTGCGGCTCACGGAATCGGTGCCGTCTCCAGGACCTGGTGTCATCGCACGCCGGCGGATCGAACAGGCCATCGTGCATGAGGACGATGATCTGCTGGTGATCGTCAAGCCCTCGGGTATTGCGGTACACGGTGGCAGCGGTGTATCGTTTGGCGTGATCGAGATCCTGCGTGCCCTGCGTCCACAGGCACGCTATCTGGAATTGGCACATCGGCTCGATCGCGATACTTCCGGCCTGCTGTTGATCGCCAAGCGCCGTTCCGCCTTGGTGCAATTGCAGGAACTCCAACTTGCCGGGCGGGTCGAAAAACGCTACCTGGCCCTGCTGGCCGGACACTGGCGGCAGGATCGCAAGACGGCGGATGTTCCGTTGCGGAAGAACACCCTGCGCAGTGGCGAACGCGTCGTGCGTGTGGATCCTGCCGGCAAGGATGCGGTGACTCATTTCCGGGTGCGTCAACGTCTGCGAAACGCCATGCTGGTGGAGGCACGCCTGGAGACTGGACGCACTCATCAGATCCGGGTGCATGCCGCCTATCTGGGCAACCCTGTTCTGGGCGATGCCAAATACAGAGATGCGAACGCCGAGATGCTGGCTCAGAAGGCTGGTCTGAAACGCCTGTTCCTTCACGCCTGGCGACTGAAATTCCCCTGGGAGGGCAGGAAAGGTGGATGCTGCCTGGAAGCACCGTTGCCTGCCGAATTGCAAACCGTGGTGGATAGACTGAAATGAGGCCCTATGATCTGCTGGTGTTCGACTGGGACGGCACCCTGATGGATTCGGTACACCGCATTGTCACCTGCATGCAGCGGGCGGCACTGGACGCCGGCCACCCGGTGCCCGACCATGCTGCTGTGCGCGAGATTATCGGTCTGGGTATGCACGAGGTTGTGGCACGGCTGTGGCCGGAGGCCGGGACGCGTGAGATCGACGACATCATCGAGGCTTATCGAACCCACTGGCTGAGTGACGAGATTCCGGCCTCATCCTTGTTTCCCGGGGCCGAAACGGTGGTTCGCTGGGTGCGCGAGACCGGCTATCTGCTCGCAGTGGCGACCGGAAAGAGCCGGCGTGGATTGGATAAAGTACTTGAAGAAACTTCCTTAACAGATTGTTTCGATATGACACGCTGCGCCGATGAGGCGCATTCCAAACCGCATCCGCAGATGCTCGAGGATATCTTCACCGACCTGCACACACCGCCCGATCGGGTCCTGATGATCGGCGATAGTGAATATGACATGCTGATGGCCACCAATGCGCAAGTGGATGCCCTGGGCATTGCGCATGGGGTGCATGAGACCGACCATCTGCTCCAGAGCGGGGCTCTGGCGGTACTGGATGCGCTTGGATCGCTGCCGGTGTGGCTGAATGGAGTCTACGAAATGAGGGAGTCGAGAGGGTGAACGAAAGGGAAGAGAATCAGGTGGTCGATGCCGGCTGGGAACGTGAGCTGGTGGAGACTCTGGCCACTGAGGCCCTGAGAGAAAAACGTCGTGCACGTCGCTGGGGTATCTTCTTCAAGCTGCTGACCTTCCTCTGCCTCGGAGTGGTCTTCTACCTGCTCAACAGCAGCGGGGAGATCGATATCGATCAGGCCACGGGCAAGGATCACGTGGCCCTGGTCGAACTCGAGGGCATGATTGGTCCCGATGGCCCAGCCAGCGCCGACCGGATCAACAAGGGGTTGCGCAAGGCTTTCCGTGACAGCCACACGAAGGCCGTGGTTCTGCGGATCAACAGCCCGGGTGGTACCCCGGTGCAGGCCAGTCTGATCTACGACGAGATCCGTCGCCTGCGCGCCAAGCACAAGGACATCCCGCTCTATGTGGTGGTCGGTGACATGTGCGCATCAGGTGGTTATTTTGTGGCCTCAGCAGCAGACAAGATCTTCGTCAACCGTTCCAGTATCGTTGGCTCCATTGGCGTGCTGATAGATGGTTTCGGTTTCACCGGCACTCTCGACAAGCTGGGCATCGACCGTCGCTTGCTCACCGCAGGCAAGCACAAAGGTATGCTCGACCCCTTCAGCCCGATCAAGCCCTTCGACGAGGCACATGCGCGCAAGATGCTCTCCGAGATCCACGATCACTTCATCGGAGCTGTAAAGGATGGACGTGGTGATCGTCTGGCCGACGACGATACCCTGTTCAGTGGTCTGTTCTGGAGCGGCCAACGCGCCATCGACCTAGGGCTGGCGGATGAACTGGGCGATCTGGGGCACGTCGCACGCGATGTGGTCGGCATCGAGGAGGTGGTCGATTTCACCACCAAAGATGATCTACTGCAACGTCTGGCCAATCACATCGGTGTGGCCGGCGCCGAGGCGCTGGCCAGACTTGTCGGTTGGTGGCCGGGAATACGCTGAGGGTCGGACTTTGTGGTGGCTCAGTCCAGAGAGCTTCGAATACGCACCGGCAGGGGCGCTGTAGGCTTGTGGATGGAGCTTGCCCAGACCGCGCGGGGGTCAGGGCCTCGTCCTTATCGTGGTAGCGTACGATGGCGTCGTCGAGGTCGATTACTGGCTATCACTTGCTCATAGTCGGCCGCAAGACGCAGGAAACGGGCTACCAGCATCTCTTTCGACTCGCTCATGCGTTTCATTCCAGTCCATACAATCTTGGATAGACGAGAATGGAGACGACCACACCCATTTGAATCAGGACGAATGGCACCACGCCGCGATAGATGTCCACGGTACGTACCGAGGGTGGTGCTACACCCTTGAGATAGAACAGGCTGAATCCGAAGGGTGGGGTCAGGAAGGAGGTCTGCAGATTCATGGCGACGAGAATTGCGAACCACAGCATGTTGATGCCCAGCGATTCGGCGATGGGGGAGAGGATGGGCACCACGATGAAGGAGATCTCGACGAAGTCGATGAAGAAACCCAGGAGCAGTATGATCAGCATCGACAGGGTGAGGAAGCCCCATTTCTCGCCGGGCAGTTGCAGCATGAAGTCCTCGATGATGGTGTCGCCGCCGGTATAGGTGAAGGTCATCGAAAAGGCGGTGGCACCGAGCAGGATGGCGAACACCATGGCGGTGATCTTGATCGTTTCCAGGGCACTGTCGAACACCAAGTGCCAGCTGAACTTGCGATACAGCGCTGCCAGCAGGATGGCACCCACGCTGCCCAGCGCCGAAGACTCGGTCGGGGTGGCGATGCCGGCAAAGATCGAGCCCAGCACCACGATGATCAGTGCCAGTGGCGGCAGGATGGCCCTCAGTGCGGCCAAGTAGTGCTGGGTCTGCGTTCTGCTGTCATCCTCGAAGAGTATCGGCGGAGCGGCGGCGGGACGTGCCCAGGCAATGCTCAGGACGTAGAAGATGTAGATGCCTATCAGTACCAGTCCGGGAATGATGGCGGCCTGGAACAGGTCGCCCACCGGCAGGCCCAGTACGTCACCCAGAATGATGAGGATGATCGAGGGTGGGATGATCTGTCCCAGGGTGCCGGCGCTGCAGATGGTACCGCAGGCCAGCCCCTTGTTGTAACCGTACTTGAGCATCACCGGCAGCGAAATGACTCCCATCGCCACCACGCTGGCACCGACCACGCCGGTGGAGGCGGCCAGCAGGGAGCCGACCAGAATGCTCGAAACTGCCAGTCCGCCGCGTACCGTGCCGAACAGGCGGCCCATGGATTCGAGCAGTTGTTCGGCCAGTTGTGTCTTCTGCAACACCAGACCCATGAAGATGAACAGAGGCACTGCCATCAGCACCACGTTCTGCATGATGTTGTAGATGCGAAAGGGCATGAAGGCGAACAGGTCCCAGCCTTCGGCCAAGACGCCGAAGATCAGAGCGATACCGCCGAAGGTGAAGGCGACAGGAAACCCGAGCAGGAGCAACAGCAGGGCCACGCCGAACATGATGATGCCAACCACTGTGTCGCTCCTAGATTTCCGTTTCGCGATGTTGCCGGGTCTTCAGGCCCAGCAGTCTATGGATCGCTCCGAGAAGAAACCCCAGGCTGCTGATCAGCACGCAGGCGAGCGAGAGGGAGATCATACCCTTGATGATCCAGCGGTGCGGCAGGCCACCCGGATCGCCGCTCATTTCGTTGATCTCCCAGGCCTCGCGTGCGAAACCGAAGCCATAGTCGGCGACCAGAAAGCAGAAAGGCCAGAGAAAGACCAGCGTACCAAAGATGTCGATCAGTGCGCGCGTGTGCGAACTGGTCTTTTCATAGAGGATGTCTACCCGCACATGGTCGTCGGTCTGCAGTGCATAGGCCATGCCGAACAGGAAGATCATGGAGAACAGATGCCACTCCAGTTCCTGCATGCCGATGGATACGTCATTGAACAGGTAGCGCATGATCACGTCGTAGAAGACGTTGCTCACCAGCAGGATCAGCAGTACAGCGGAGAAGTGACCGATCCAGGTCGAAAATCGACCGATTGTGGCTTCGGTCTTGAGCAGGAACGACATCGCCGGACTCCAAGCATCGATCGGACAAGGAAGAGGTGGGGATGGTAACCCATCACCGCCACTTGCGTTAGCAGCAGCAACTATGTTCTCGAAATCGGCTGATTGGCCTGGAGAACGCGACAAGGCTCACCACTTCGAAACATTGCGTTGATTCTGCTCATCAGTTTGCGCAAGGCAACCGATATACCCTTAAAGTTCGACGGGCTCCTAGCGCTGTCGATCTACCACGTAGTGGGCCAGGGCGCGCAGGGTAGCCGCGCGCTTGCCAAAGGGTGAGAGGCTGTCCATTGCGTCCTCGAGCAGGTGGTCGGCCATCTCGTGTGCCTCCTCCAGGCCAACCAGGGCGGGATAGGTGGGTTTGTCGTTGGCCGCGTCCTTGCCCCGGGTCTTGCCGATGTCGGCGGTGTCGCCCTCCACATCCAGGATGTCATCGCGGATCTGGAAGGCCAGCCCGACACACTTGGCGTAGTGATCGAGGGCGTGCAGTTGTGCCCCTCCCACCGTGTCGGCGCAGAAGGCACCCAGGCGCACGCTGATCCGGATCAGTGCGCCGGTCTTGTGGATGTGTATGTTCTCCAGATCGGCCAGGCTCAATTCATGGCCTACTGCGTCGATGTCCAGCGCCTGACCACCGACCATGCCGCGCGAGCCGGCGGCACGAGACAGTTCGGCGAGCATGCGCAGCCGCGTGGTCGTGGGTACGGTGTCCAGTCGCGGGTCTTCGGCGATGAGTTGGAAGGCCAGGGTCTGCAGGGCATCGCCGACCAGGATAGCCGTGGCCTCGTCATAGGCTTTGTGGCAGGTGGGTCGACCACGGCGCAGATCGTCGTCGTCCATCGCCGGCAAGTCGTCGTGCACCAGGGAGTAGGCATGGATCAGCTCGATGGCACAAGCGGGCACGTCGAGACATTCGGCAGGCACTCCCAGCAGTTTGCCGGCGGCATGTAGCAGGATGGGGCGGAAACGCTTGCCATCGCCCAGCACCGCGTAGCGCATGGCCTCGTGCAGGCGCACGGGGGTGATGCGGGCGGCGGGCAGGCAGGCATGCAACGCCCGGTCGGTGCGCTGGACCACCTGTTCGATAAAGGCTACCAGCGGGGGCTCAGTCACCGTCGAAGGGTTCCGTGGCGAGGTCAGGCGTGTTGGCAGTGAGAATCTTGACCTTCTGCTCGGCTTGCTCCAGTGCCTGATGGCAGCGGCGGGTCAGGGTAACTCCCTGCTCGAACGAGGCCAGGGACTCTTCCAGCGAGAGTTCGCCCGATTCCATGCGTTCGATCAGTGCCTCGAGTTTGCCCAGCGCCTGTTCGAGTGATGTATCGCTTCCGTCTGCCTTGCTCACGATTGTCGTCTCTTGAGGTTTTCACCATTCTAACGGTCTGTCGCCGAAAACGGTAAACTCCCGGCTGGTTCGTTCCCAACCAATAGGCAGGATGGCATCGATGCGCAAACTCGTTTTTCTGTTGGCCTGGTGTCCCTGGCTGGCATCGGCGGCCACCGATGTGGCCGATCCCTATGCGCGCTTCCAGTCCCAGGATGATTACAACGAGAGTCTGGACGTCCCCTGGGTGGAGATCGAGACTCATGTGCAGAAAGAGCCAGATAAAAAAGCACTGATCGAGCTGGAGAACCAGAACCTGCCGCCGGGCATGCGCCTGTTTGCCGATCTCGAACATCTGGTGCTCGATCTACGCGATCATGTCAGCCGCCTGTGGCTGGTGGTACGCTCGGCACGTGGTGCCGAGAACACGACCTTCGAGGGATATCGCTGTGCCACCGGTGAATATAAGGTCTACGCCTATTACAATTCCCGTCGATCGAAGCCCTTGCGGGTAGTGAACCTGCCGCGCTGGCGAGTCGTTCGTCCGAGGAGTTGGCGGGCCGAGCTGGCGCGCGAAACTCTGTGCTCAGGCACCAGTCCGCGAAATCCCGACAGCGTGCGGCTGCGTCCCCAACCAGATGCGGCCGATTATCAATCGCCCTACGAATGAGCCGGCACTTGCCTTCATGAGCCAGTACGACGCTTCCTCCATCGAGGTCCTCAGCGGCCTGCAGCCGGTGCGCAAGCGCCCCGGTATGTACACCAATACCGACCGACCCAACCACCTGGCGCAGGAGGTCATCGACAATAGCGTGGACGAGGCGATGGAGGGCTTCGCAAAGCGCATCGATGTCTACCTGTACTGTGACGGTTCGCTGGGGGTGATCGATGACGGGCGTGGCATGCCGGTGGACATCCACCCGGAGGAGGGGGTGCCCGGGGTCGAGGTGATCCTCACCCGGCTGCATGCCGGCGGCAAGTTCTCCAACAAGAGCTACCAGTTCTCCGGTGGCCTGCACGGCGTGGGGGTGTCGGTGGTCAATGCCCTGTCGAAGCGGCTGGATGTGTGGGTCAAGCGCGATGGCAAGGAATACCATATTGCCTTCGAGAACGGCGAAAAGGTCTCCGATCTGCAGGTGGTCGGCAAAGTCGGCCGCAACAACACTGGTACGCGCATCCGCTTCTGGCCCGATGCACAGTTCTTCGACAGGGCGAAGTTCAGCGTATACCAGTTGCGTCATGTGCTGCGCGCCAAGGCGGTGTTGTGTCCGGGGCTGCGTGTCCACTTTTCCCTGGAAGGTGAGAGTGAGTCCGAAGATTGGTATTACGAAGATGGTCTGCGGGACTATCTGCTCGATGCCTTGGGCGATACCCCTTTGCTGCCAGAGGAGCCCTTCACCGGCAGTATGGCAGGCAACGAAGAGGCGGTGGAGTGGGCTGTGCTGTGGCTGCCCGAAGGCGGTGAGGTGGTGGCCGAGAGCTACGTCAATCTGATTCCCACCGCGCAGGGTGGCACCCACGTCAACGGCTTGCGTACCGGGCTCACCGAGGCAGTACGCGAGTTCTGCGAGTTTCGCAACCTGCTGCCGCGCGGCGTCAAGTTGGTACCGGATGATGTCTGGGCCTACGTCAGCTACATTCTGTCGGTCAAGCTGGCCGATCCGCAGTTTTCGGGACAGGTCAAGGAGCGGCTGTCCTCGCGCGAGTGCGCGGCCTTCGTCTCCGGTGTGGTCAAGGATGCCTTCGGACTCTGGCTCAACCAGCACGTCGGGATTGGGGAGCGCATCGCCGAGCTGGCGATCAGCGCGGCGCAGGCACGCCAGCGCGCGGGGCGCAGGGTGGTGCGCAAGAAGGTCACTCAGGGCCCGGCCCTGCCAGGCAAACTGGCCGACTGCCTGCTCGACGATCCTGAACGTACCGAGCTGTTTCTGGTGGAAGGCGATTCTGCCGGTGGCTCGGCCAAGCAGGCGCGCGACCGCAACTTCCAGGCCATCATGCCGTTGCGTGGCAAGATCCTGAACACTTGGGAGGTGGACTCGACCGAGGTGCTGGCCTCGCGGGAGGTGCACGATATTTCGGTGGCTATCGGTGTCGATCCGGGCCTGGATGATCTGTCGCGTCTGCGCTTCGGCAGGGTCTGCATTCTCGCCGACGCCGATTCCGATGGGGCGCACATCGCCACCTTGCTGTGTGCCCTGTTCGTGCGTCATTTCCCGCGCCTGGTGAGCGAGGGTCATGTGTACGTGGCCATGCCACCGTTGTACCGTATCGATGTGGGCAAGCTGGTCTTCTACGCTCTGGATGAGCATGAGCGACAAGGCATCCTCGATCGCATCGCCACCGAGAAGCTGCGCGGCAAAGTCACTATCCAGCGATTCAAGGGTCTGGGCGAGATGAACCCGGCGCAGTTGCGCGAGACCACCATCCATCCCGATACCCGGCGCCTGGTGCAACTGGTACTGGAGCCGGGCAACGATACCCACAGCCTGCTCGACATGCTGCTGGCCAAGCGCCGTGCCGCCGATCGAAAGACTTGGTTGCAGCAGAAGGGAGACTCGGCCGAGGTGTGATCCATTCGGTATTGTCTTCTTCTCGCGCCTGACATGTTCTATCGAGCTTGATCTTGGTCAATCCATATTAATTAGAATATGATAATATTCTGTTTAAATCCGCATTGCTGCGAGGAAACATGATGCGAATCCATCACCTGCTGGGGATGTGGCTGTTGTTGCTGTCCGTTCAGGTCAGCGCGCTTCCGGATGGCCGTCAGCTCTATACAGGCCACTGCGCTGCCTGCCATCAATTCGAGGGATCGGGTGGCATTGGCCTGCCCCTGACTACCGAGAAGTTCGTCGACTACAGTGACGACTACCTGGTGAAGACCATTCGCAACGGCCGGCCCGGACGCATCATGCCTGCCTTCCAGGAGTTGAGTGAGGCGCAGGTGAGCGCCATCGTGCGCTTTTTGCGCAAGCGGACGGACACCCGGGATCGCCGTTACGATCCAGCTCCGCTCGCGGGCGCTCCCCAGCGTGGCAAGGTGCTCTACGAAAAGCATTGCGTGGCTTGCCATGCAACCGACGGTATGGGTGTAGGCAAGGGTACGGGGGTGAGTGTAGCGCGCAAGCGCTCCTTTCTGGTGATGCCCGCAGCGATCGCCAATCACGGATTCCAGAAGGCGGCGACCGACCGGATGATTCGCCGCATCGTTACCGTGGGGCGTCCTCAGTCGGGAATGCCCGCCTTCGGCAGGCAGTTGTCGCAGGAGCAGGTCACCGACATCGTCGCCTGGGTGCGTGAACTGGGCCGCCGGGTGCCGCCGCGTGAGGCGTTGGATTTCAACGAAGAGCCCTCGCATGTTTTCGAGTCTCCCTATGATTTTGAAACCACGGTGCGTAACGTGAAGCAAGCGCTGGCAGGTAACAATTTCCGCATCTTCCCCGACCGTTTCCTCGAACAGGGGCTGACCGATGAGTTCAGCGTCGATCAGCGGCAGGTGGGCATCCGTTTCTGCAACTTCAACGAGCTCTATAGCATGCTCAATATCGAACCGCGCCTGGGGGTGGTGTTGCCCTGTCGTGTCACCATTCTGGAACGCCCCGACGGCAAGGTGATGTTGGTGATCCCCAACCTGCGCGTGATCGCACGTTGGTTCAATAACGATCAGCTGATCCGTCTGTGGGATCACATGGAAGAGACTTTCGCCGAGATCATAGACGAGGTGACCCTGTGAAGCATGTACTGGCATTGTTATTGTTGTTGTCGGCGGGCACTGTGCTGGCCGATGGCATGCTCATGACACGGGTGGCCATGAAGGCCGATCTGGCGATCGAATATCTCAAGGCCGCAATCGAGGAGCACGGCTATGTGCTGTCGCACATCCAGAAATGTGACAGTGGTTTGGCCGGTTTCGGTTTCCATTCCGATACCTATCGGGTGCTGTTCTTCGGCAAGATCGACGAGGTCCGGCGTATCAGCCATGAACATCCGGAGTTCACCCCCTACCTGCCACTGAAAATCGCGGTCGAGGCGGAGCGTGACGAGACCCTGATGATGATGGTCAATCCGACCACACTGGAGAGTTATTTCGCCGAGGCCCCCGGGATGGTCATCCCGTTCCACCGCTGGAAGAACGATATCCTCTCTATCTTCGCCGACGTGCAGAAGGCAGCGGGTGGACCCGTGGCAGCCCTGGATGGCGGTGCATTGCAGGCGGCGAGATAGGGCGGGCCCGGTGGGGTGACGGCGGTGTAGAATTCCCGCCTTCGCAGTCGTTCCGGAAGCACTCCGCCAATGGACCAGGAAATCGAATACAACCCCGATGGCACCGAGCGCCTGTCGCTCGCGCGCTTTACCGAAAAGGCGTACCTGGACTATTCCATGTATGTCATCCTCGACCGGGCCTTGCCCTTCATCGGCGACGGCCTCAAACCGGTGCAGCGGCGCATCGTCTATGCCATGTCCGAGCTGGGCCTGTCGGCCGCGTCCAAGTTCAAGAAGTCGGCGCGTACCGTGGGCGACGTGCTGGGCAAGTTCCACCCGCATGGCGATTCGGCCTGTTACGAGGCCATGGTGCTGATGGCGCAGGACTTCTCCTACCGCTACCCGCTGATCGACGGGCAGGGTAACTGGGGCTCGCCCGACGATCCCAGGTCCTTCGCCGCCATGCGTTACACCGAGGCACGGCTCACTCCCTATGCTCAGGTATTGCTCGCCGAGCTGGGGCAGGGAACAGTGGAATGGCAACCCAACTTCGATGGTACTCTCGAGGAACCGAAGGCCCTGCCGGTACGCCTGCCGAACGTACTGCTCAATGGGAGCACAGGCATTGCCGTGGGCATGGCGACCGACATCCCGCCGCACAATCTGCGCGAAGTGGCGGCGGCCTGCATCCGTCTGATCGAACAGCCGAAGGCCACGGTGGTCGAGTTGTGCGAGCACATCCCGGGACCGGATTTTCCCACCGAAGCCGAGATCGTTTCCGCGCAGGAAGACTTGTTGCGTCTCTACGAGACCGGGCAGGGCTCGGTCAGGGTGCGCGCTCGCTGGGAGGTTGAAGCCGGCTGTCTGGTGATCACGGCTTTGCCATATCAGGTGTCGGGTGCACGGATTCTCGAGCAGATCGCCCAGCAGATGCAGGCGAAGAAGCTGCCCTGGGTGGAAGATCTGCGTGACGAGTCCGACCATGAGAATCCGACCCGGCTGGTGATCGTGCCGCGCTCCAACCGCGTTGATCTGGAACGGCTGATGCGTCACCTCTGTGCCACCACCGATCTGGAGCGCAGCTATCGGGTGAACATGAACATGATCGGGCTTTCGGGCCGGCCCGAGGTCAAGGACCTGCGCAGCCTGCTATGTGAATGGCTGGATTTCCGCTTCGAAACGGTACGCCGGCGCCTGCAATACCGTCTGGACAAGGTCAACGACCGTCTGCACCTGCTCGATGGCCTGCTGATCGCCTTCCTGAATCTGGACGAAGTGATCCGCATCATTCGCAGCGAAGACGAACCCAAGTCGGTGTTGATGTGCCGTTTCGATCTCACCGATGTGCAGGCCGAATACATCCTCAACACCCGCCTGCGCCACCTGGCGCGGCTGGAAGAGATAAAGATCCGCGCCGAGCAGCAGAAGCTGGACCATGAACACGCCAGGCTGGAGAAGACGTTGGGATCGAGGGTGCGCATGAAGACCCTGATCCGTGAGGAATTGGCCGTCGATGCCGAGCAGTACGGCGATGCGCGGCATTCGCCTATCGTCACCCGGCCACCGGCCGAGGCCATGGACGAGACCGAGCTGACTCCCTCCGAACCGGTCACCGTGGTGCTCTCCGAGAAGGGATGGGTGCGCGCTGCCAAGGGGCATGAAATCGACCCGGCCGGACTCAACTACAAGGCTGGCGATGCCTACCTCGACTCGGTGCGGGTGCGTTCCAATCAGCCAGCGATCTTTCTCGACAGCACCGGGCGCAGCTATTCTCTGCTGGCGCACACTCTGCCGACCGCGCGCGGCCAGGGCGAGCCGCTCACCGGGCGCTTCTCGCCGCCGGCGGGCTCGGTCTTTCGCGCGGTGATCGGTGGCAAATCCGAGTGCTGGTGGCTGTTGGCCTCCGATGCCGGCTACGGTTTCCGGGTGCAGGCCAGGGACCTCATCGCCAACAAGAAGGGCGGTAAAGCGGTGCTTCGGTTGCCCGAGGGTGCGTGGGTGCTCAAGCCCAGCCCCTTGCACGACCCGGATACCGATCGCCTGGTGGCAGTGACCAGCACGGGACGCATGCTGGTGATCCCGGTCAGCGAACTGCCGGCAATGGCACGTGGCAAGGGCAACAAGATCATCGGCATCCCGTCCAGTGCTGTGGCTGAGCGTTCCGAGTACCTGATGGGAGTACTGGTGGTGCCGGAAGGTGGCAGGGTACGCGTGCTCTCGGGCAAGCGCCATCTCACGCTCAGGGCCGCCAATCTCAACATCTACGAAGGCGAGCGCGGACAGCGCGGCAACAAGCTGCCGCGTGGTTTCCGGAAGATCGACGGTATGCTGCTCGAAATGTAAGGGGTGCCTCATCCGAATGTTCGGTTCGGAGAGGGGCCTCCCACGGGGCACGGCATACTTGCTGCGAACCTGGATGCTCTGCTTTTTGCTGAAAGTCACGAGATTTCTGAATGGCCAGACAATCCAAGCGCCGGCGGAAGCCGGCCACCCGAAAAAAGTCTGCACATCGGCGCAAGATGAGTGCCCGTGCTCTCCGTTGGCACATTGGGTGGCGCTGGCTGTCCGGCACCCTGGTGTTGGGTGTGTTGCTGTCCGGTGGCTACCTGCTCTACCTGTCGCAACAGGTCCGCCTGGCCTTCGAGGGCAAGCGCTGGACAGTGCCTGCGCGGGTCTATGCACGGCCACTGGAACTCTACGAAGGTGCGCCGGTATCGGTGGCGCAGTTGCGCTATGAATTGACAGTGCTGGGCTATCGCAAGGTACGTCACCCGAGCAAAGGTGCGGAATGGAGCCAGGCACGGGGGCGTTTCCTCATTCATACCCGGCCCTTCGTGTTCTGGGATGGTGAACAGCCTGCCCGCCGCCTGATGGTGCGTATCGCTTCCGGCCGGGTGATCGGTTTGAGTGATGTTGTCGGTCGTCCGCTGGACTTGGTGCGCCTGGAACCGGCGGAGATCGGCAGCATCTATCCCGCGCACAAGGAAGACCGTATTTTGGTGCGTCGCGAGGACCTGCCCGAACATTTGGTACAGGCCCTGCTGGCGGTAGAAGATCGGCGGTTCTTTGGGCACCACGGGGTCGATCTGCGCGGTATCGCCCGGGCTTTGTGGGCCAATCTGCGTGCGGGGCGCGCGGTGCAGGGTGGTAGCACACTCACACAGCAGTTGGTGAAGAACTTCTTTCTAACCTCCGAGCGTAGACTGTGGCGCAAGCTCAACGAGGCGTTGATGGCGCTGATCGTCGAGAAGTACTACAGCAAGGATGAGATTCTCGAGGCCTATGCCAACGAGATCTTCCTGGGACAGGACGGTGATCGTGCCATTCACGGCTTTGGCCTGGCAGCCCGGTTCTATTTCAATCGCCCGCTCACCGAGCTGCAGGTACACGAGACCGCGCTACTGGCAGGACTGGTCAAGGGAGCGTCCTACTACAATCCACGGCGCCATCCAGAGCGAGCGCGCAAGCGTCGCAATCTGGTACTCGATCAGATGCATGCACTGGGCTTTCTCGACGAGCGCGCACTGCGAACCTATCGGCGCAAGCCGCTGGGCGTGACTGCGCATGGGCAAGGTCCGCAGCATCGTTACCCCGCCTTCATACAGCTGGTACGCCGGCAGTTGGTGCGAGACTATCGCGAGGAAGATCTGACTTCCGAGGGGCTGCATATCTTCACCACGCTGGGCCCCTGGGTGCAAAAGGTCGCGGCCGAGGCCGTGGCGAAGGGACTGCGGCGCATCGAGAAGACGCGCCACCTGTCCGCAGGCAGCCTGCAGGCAGCGATGGTGATGGTGACGCCTGATCAGGGCGAGGTGCGCGTTCTGATTGGCGGGCGCCGCGCCAATTATGCGGGTTTCAACCGGGCACTGGATGCGCACCGGCCCATCGGTTCGTTGGTCAAGCCGGCATTGTATCTGGCGGCACTGTCCGAGCCGCAGCGCTATACCCTGGCGACACTGGTGGGTGACAGCCCGCTACGCATCGAGCTGCCAAATGGCGACATCTGGACACCCGACAACTTCGATCACCAGGCGCATGGTCGGGTGCCGTTGCACCGGGTGTTGGCGCAGTCCTACAACCTGGCAGCGGTGCATGTCGGCATGGACATCGGCGTGCAACGGGTGGTCGACACCCTGCACGCGCTGGGCATGGAACGCGAGGTCCCACCTTACCCCTCGGTATTGCTGGGGGCTCTGCCGTTGGCGCCGATCGAAGTCGCACAGATTTACCAGACCATCGCCGCCAGTGGCTTCCGCGCGCCGCTGCGCGCCATCCGAGAGGTGCTCGACACCGACGGGCGGCCCCTACAGCGTTACCCGCTGGTGGTGCGCCGCACGGTCGACCCGGTGGCCACCTTCCTGGTGAGCGAGGCCCTTCAGGAAGTAGTGCGCGAGGGTACGGCAAGATCTCTGCGACGCTGGCTGGGCGAGAGCCTCGTGGTGGCTGGCAAGACCGGCACCACCGATGACTTGCGTGACAGCTGGTTTGCCGGCTTCGGTGCCGATCGTGTGGCCGTGGTATGGGTGGGCCGGGACGACAACCGGCCGACCGGGCTGACCGGCTCGCGCGGCGCGTTGCCCCTGTTTGGCCGCGCGATGCGTTCGCTGCATCTGCAAGCGCTCGATACATTGCCACCCACAGGCGTCGAGTATCACTGGATCGAGGACGAC
Source organism: Gammaproteobacteria bacterium (assembly GCA_024510845.1). Lineage (GTDB taxonomy): Bacteria > Pseudomonadota > Gammaproteobacteria > Chromatiales > Chromatiaceae > MONJU. Next base: position 38,531 of record JANEMA010000007.1, on the reverse strand, counting down.
AGTGGCATGCTCTCGGCCGAAGGCTGCAAGGGTGCGATCCGCCTGCCCTTTGCCACTGGCTCGCAGCCGCACCTGCGCTCCGCCTGTGGCGAGCGGGGTGGGCAGGGGATGCCGGACTGGTTATTGGAGCGGTGAACGTGCAGGAGCTGCGGCTCAGAGCCGCCGCTTGGCGTGTTCGCGGTAGATGGCCTTGTGCACGTCGCCAAGGCTGAGCATGCCAACCAGACGTTCACCCTCGGCCACCGGGATGCGGCGGAAGCGGCGGCCGACCATGCGTGCGGCGGCCTTCAGGATCTCCATGTCCGGCGACACGCTGATCACCCCCGGGGCCATCAGGTCAGCGACCTTCTTGGTGGTCATATCGGCGTACTTGTTGAGCGCAGTTTCCAGGTCCATCGTGGCCGTACCACTCTCGGTCATCACCTCTTCGACGGTGGGGAACAGCGAGTCGAGTACGTCCTTTTCGGCGATGATACCGACCAGACGATTGTCCTCCTCGATCACCGGGATACCGCTGATGCGGAACAGGCACATGGTGGTGACGACTTCCGTCAGCGGTGTATCGGGGGTGACGGTCTTGAGTGAGGTGGACATGACGTCTTTGACCAGCATGGTACATCTCCTTGATTTTGTAGCAAGAGCGCGGCAGGTTCTTTTCTGCGGGGATGGCTCGGCGCATGGGTATCGAATGTACCAATATGGCAGGGTTTCAGGCGGATTGAAAGTGCAGGGCCCGAAGCAATGGCACGATGCCGCTGTGCCGCCTATCACGGTTCGGTAATTCCATTACAATGCCCGCATCGTTACTGTACGCAAGGACTGGCCATGCCTCTCAAGTGTTTGTCGATCGCCATGGCGTGTCTGCTGCTGGGGGCCTGCGGTTCGCCCTACCGTCTGAATGCTCCGCCGGCTCCCGTGGAGTCGGTGGGCGGACAGCGGCCGGCCGATCCCGCCATGGTCCCGGCCGGGAGTGGCACCGAGGTCCACCCCTATCGCCCGCCAGTGGAGGTGGCGCGGGTACGCCCGATGGCCTCGCCGGCAGTGCGCAAGCTGTTGCGCAAGGCGGCGGCACAGCGGCGTGCCGGCGACTATGCTGCTGCTCAGGCCAGCATCGAGCGCGCATTGCGCATCGAGTCGCGCAACCCGCGCCTGTGGAACCGCCTGGCGCATCTGTATGCCGACCAGGGCCAGTACGTCCGGGTCGAATCCTTTGCCGCCAAGTCCAATGCACTGGCCGGCAGTGATCCCATCCTGCGGGCTGACAACTGGCAGTTGATTGCCACCACGCGCGAGGTGCTGGGTGACCGGAACGGGGCCGAACAGGCGCGTCGCAGGGCGCGTACCATTCAATGACCGAGGAGGGCCACATGGCCGAGATCCAGTTATCCAACGAACTCTTTCAGGACATCATGCAGGCGGTGGACCGGCAGCACCCCGGGGCCGACAATGGCCTGGTGCTGCAATACCTGGCCGCTGTAACCGGCTACCTGCTGGGCAGCGAGCGTAACCTGCCGGCGGAAGAGAAGGAGACCTATTTCAAGCAGCTGTGCGAATTTGCCGACCGCGTGTACCGCGACGTGCAGGCCCAACAGCAGCAGCCTCCGCGCCCGCCCGCGGGCGATGCCTTTGGTTACTGGGAACCGCCACAGAAGTAACTCCGTCGTGGCCACGTCCTGTGCCCCGGACAAGCTGATCGCTCAGGTGTGGTCCCTGGCCGCCGGGTATCGTCGCACCATGGGCAAGCCGCTGCCCGGGGTGAGCAGCGAGATCGCCGAGCACGATGCCACCCGCCTGCTGGCGCTCGAGCCGCGACCGGAAGGCGAGGCCGGTGGGCGTGCGGAAGACGGCGAAGACTGAGGTGTTGTCCGATATCGAGGAGGTGCTGGGGGCCGATGGCCTGCTCTCGCGTGCCATCGAGGGCTTTGCGCATCGTCCGCAACAACTGGCCATGGCCGAGGCGGTGGCCGAGGCGATCGAAGAGGGCGAGCACCTGATCGCCGAGGCCGGCACCGGCACCGGCAAGACCTACGCCTATCTGGTGCCGGTCCTGCTGTCGGGGCGCAAGGTGGTGATCTCCACCGGCACTCGCAACCTGCAGGACCAGCTCTTTCTGCGCGACCTGCCGTGGTTGCGCGAGGTGATGGCCAGCCCGGCGAAGGTGGCCCTGCTCAAGGGGCGCGCCAACTACCTGTGCCTGCATCGCCTGGACCTGACCCTGCAGGACGCGCGCGGCCACCCCAGGGACCAGTTACGCTGGCTGCTCAAGGTGCGTGACTGGTCGCTGCACACCGAGCGTGGCGACATCGGTGAGATCCGTGACGTGCCCGAGGACGCACTCATCTGGCCGCTGGTCACCTCGACCACCGACAATTGTCTGGGACAGGACTGCCCGTCGTGGAGCAAGTGTCACCTGGTCGAGGCGCGGCGGCAGGCCCAGGAGGCCGACCTGGTGGTCATCAACCACCACCTGCTGTGCGCTGATTTTGCCATCCGCGACACGGGCTTCGGTGAGCTGCTGCCCGCGGCCGATGTGTTCATCATCGACGAGGCACACCAGCTGCCCGAGGTGGCGAGCAATTTCTTCGGCGAGACCCTGAGCACCCGCCAGATCACCGAACTGGTGAGCGATACCCGTGCCGAGTACCACCGCGAGGCCGGCGACCTGCCGAAGATCCTCGACCAGCTCGACTGTCTGGACAAGGCGGCAAAGGACCTGCGTCTGGCCTTCGAGGGACGCCCGGGACGGGATGCCTGGGCCGAGATCGAGGACGATGCCGAGATCGGCACGGCCCTCGACACTCTGGCACGCGAGCTGGAGACCCTGCACGGCCTGCTCGTGACCATCGAAGGGCGTGGCAAGGGGCTGGATGCCTGCCAGGCACGCTGTGCCCTGCAATTGCAGACCCTGGCCGGTCTGCGTGAGCCCGAGATGCCCGAGCAGGTGGTGCGCTGGTTCGAGGTGTTTGGCCACAGCCTGCGGCTCAACAGTACACCCATCGACATCGCCGAGGTGTTCAGTGGGCAGGTGAGCCAGCGCTCAGCCACCTGGATCTTCACTTCGGCCACCTTGGCGGTGGGTGACAGTTTCACCCACTTCCAGCACCAGCTCGGTCTGTTCGAGACGCGTACCGCGCGTTGGGACAGTCCCTTCGACTTTCAGCAACAGGCCCTGTGGTATGTGCCGCGTGGCCTGCCGCCGCCCAGCGATCGCGACTATATACAGGCGATTATGAGTGAGGCGCTTCCCCTGATTCGCGCGGCGCGAGGCCGCGCCTTCCTGCTGTTCACCAGCCATCGTGCACTCGACGAAGCAGCTGACTGGCTGGAAGAGCAGGAACTGGATTACCCGCTGCTGGTGCAGGGCGATCAGCCCAAGGCCGAGCTGTTGCGCCGCTTCGTCGAATACGGCAACGCGGTGCTGCTGGGTACTGCCAGCTTCTGGGAAGGTGTGGACGTGCGCGGCGACGCCCTCTCGCTGGTCATCATCGACAAGTTGCCCTTCGCCTCGCCGGGTGATCCGGTACTGCAGGCACGGCTGGATGCCATCCGCGCACGCGGCGGCAACCCCTTCATGCACTACCAGGTACCGCAGGCCGCCATCGCACTGAAACAGGGCGCCGGCCGCCTGATCCGTGATGCCAACGACCGTGGCGTGCTGGTAGTCTGCGACCCCCGGCTGCTGAAGAAGTCCTACGGCCACACCTTCCTGGCGGCCATGCCCGACTTCGCGCGTACCCGCGACCCCCAGATCGCACGTGCCTTCCTGGAGGAGCTGTAGCCTGATCACGATCTCCTCCCCCACGCCAGTGGGGGAGGTTGGGATGGGCATATTCTCCTTCTCCTGTCCATTCACTGGAGGATTTCCGAAAGGACGCAAAGCACGAGAGCTGTTTGCATGCCAGGGCGTGGGGCGACAGACTGGTCCGTCTCCCGGGGATGGAGATTCGGCTCATGACGCGAGGGAACATCGCGAAATGGAAATCGCAGGGACACCTCGAACGTGTCCGGCAGCACTCTGCGCCTGCCCTGGATCTTCCTGCTATCGATATCCTCCTTGCCGATCGCTGGCCACAACAGGCAATCTCTCGGAAGACACTTCGCGCTATAGGGCCGAAAGTCTCGCCAATGTGCCGGCAGGTGCGGATGTGCGTCTTCACGTCACGGACAGGTTCGGCCAAGGGAACGCGATTTCCAGCCCGTCCCGCAATATCGTAATAGACAGAATCTGTCTGTTACGATGGCGGCAGATGCCGTCTATCGCCAGAAGCAGGCAGTGTGCGTACCACCGATAGACTGGGTGGGGAACGGGGTCCCGTGAAACACGAGGTGTCAGCCCGGATCAGGGCGTCTGTGGTCAGCGAATGGGTGTGGTGTTGGCGTAATCAACAATGGAGTCAAAGGGATTTTTTCTCCATTCATGCAGATTCCAGCCGTGCCGGGGAAAGACGTATCTTCAGAAAGTGAATCCCATGCAACAGACAAGAAACGAAGAAAACGGCGATCGATAGAGGGGAGAATGAGCTGTGATGGAAGGCGTCCGTCTATCACGATGTACCGGGGTTCAGTCTAGTACCCCATTATGTGTAAACAGGGAGAATTATAGGAAAAACACATGGGTTATCCCAGAATTGCTGCAGCCTCATTTTTTCTGGCCTCGTTTCAAGCTCAAGCAGTTAACAGGCTGTTGAAAATAGCTCCGATTTCGCCCCGTTTTCAGCGGCCATGCTCAGCACGAACGGGAAGTCCAGCTTCTCTCGTCCCACAAGGCGGCTTTTGCGCATCCCGCCGATGACCCTGGCCCAGCCGAGGCATTCCTCGATCCGCTTGCGGAACCGTTGACTCATGGCATAGCCCGAATGGCGGGTGGTGCGTCCATCGACGACCGATGAACGGTTGCTCGTGTTCTGTGCGACATGCGATGCCCGTTGCCTGCGTGACCTGGGCATCCACGACCGGGTCATTCCGGTTTTCCATCAGCAAATGCCCCAGACAGGCCAGCTTCGCTGCTGTGCCCTGGCTCTTTCTGAACAGCAGGGCATCCTTGTCAGTCTTGGATTCGTGTGTATCCCGACGGCGATTCTCTCCGTGAAAGTCGGTATCGGGATTACGGCCTCCACCTGAAGGGTGTAGAACGCCATCAGCAATTGGGCACGCAGGAGCTTCTCCGGCAGGATGGAGTCACGGCCATAGTAATTGGAGTAGATGGCATTGAAGTCTGCATCGGGTTTGCTCAATGCCGCATCGACCATGGTGCGAATCGGGCGCAATGGAGGGTCCTTCGGCACCCGTGATTCCGGGCTGACCGTGCCAAACGGGGAATCTTGCTGAATATCCGGGCCTCGCGTCGTGTCGCTTGTCCTTCTTCCTGCCTTACCGGTATTTCCCCCTTCAGTCGGCGAATTTCAACAGCCTGCTAGGCTCGGCTTTGGATACCCGATGCGTTGTTGAGAGGAACATCAGCCTGCCCGCGCCAAGCGTGTTGCCTGGGGCACCATGGTCCTGTCCTGGACAATTACCGACGTTCTGTTCGGCCCGGTGGCCTTTGCCTGCCAGGGGGACGTCTGCCACATCGACCGCCTGCCGGTGATGGAGGTCTCGCGACCCACTTGAACTTCGCTCCCTGAAACCGCACATTGGGCGCAACTTCACATTCGGAGAAAACGACGTGCGTGTGCTTCTGTTTCTTGTGACCAACGTGGCCGTGTTGGTGGTCATCAGTCTGGTGTTCCGCCTGCTCGGCATCAATGACCTTCTGGTCGCCAACCGGGTCGATCTCGATCTCAACGCCCTGCTGATCTACTCGGCCATCATCGGTTTTTCGGGTTCGCTGATCTCTCTGTTCATGTCCAAGTTTATGGCCAAGCAGGGCATGGGTGTGCAGATCATCGAGCAGCCTGTCAACGAGGTCGAGCATTGGCTGGTGGATACCGTTGCCCGGCAGGCTCAGAGGGTGGGCATCGGCATGCCAGAGGTTGGTGTCTTCGAAGGACTGCCGAACGCCTTCGCCACCGGCTGGAACAAGGACGATGCTCTGGTAGCCGTCTCCACCGGCCTGCTCGAGACCATGAACCGCGACGAGATCGAGGCGGTGCTGGCACACGAGATCAGCCACGTGACCAATGGTGACATGGTTACCCTCACCCTGATCCAGGGTGTGGTCAACACCTTCGTCGTGTTTCTATCACGAGTGGTTGGCCATGTCGTCGATCGGGTGATCCTCAAGAACGAACGCGGTCATGGTATCGGCTTCTTCATCACCTCTATGGTGGCCCAGGTGGTGCTGGGCATCCTCGCTTCGATGATAGTGATGTGGTTCTCGCGCTGGCGCGAATACCGCGCCGATGCCGGCGCTGCGCGATTGGCCGGCAAGTTCAAGATGATCTCGGCACTACGCCGCCTGCAACAGGCGCATACTGCGCCTCTGCCCGACGAGATGGCTGCCTTCGGTATCGCGGGCGGCAGGGTACGCGAACTGTTCGCCAGCCATCCACCTGTCGGGGACCGCATTGCTGCGCTCGAACGCCTGCTCTGATGGGCCTCCGAGACCATGCAGCGGCGCAAAAGGAAACTTGTTGTGGAGCAGGCGGAAGGATTGCCCCTCCAGCTGGCCTTCCCGGAGGATTTCCCTGCGCAGAAAGGGTTGGTCGAAATGGAAACCCACCGGATCGACGGGCTTTTGCAGGCTGTCGATCACGGCATCAGCCATGCGTGATGGGCACAGGCAACGCAGCAGGTTGTATTGTAGCCGTCAGGGACCTGTCGCACGCGATTTGGTCACGGGCCAAGGTATTGAGTTCAACAGGGTAAGGCGCAGGAACACCGCCACGTCGTCCTCGGCATTCACCGGACGCGCGCCATCCGCCAGCGTCCCACGCAGTACGTGGCGATGCTGTACGAAACGTGTCGCCGATGCTTGTCACAGGCGCTCGTGCAAGGCCGGTTCATGGGTGGTATCGGCCAACACCAGGATGAAGATCCTCCAGCCCCTGACTTGTCGGCATGCACTCCAGCCCGTTGCCGAAGACCTCAGTAAAGACGGCGCAATCCCGCCAGAACGCCGGCAGATCAATCATGGCGATGTGCCTTCTCCGGCGGTTCGGGTACCGGATCCACTCCACCTTCGCGCCACGGGTGGCAACGCGCGACACGGCGGATGCCCAGCCACAGGCCATGCAATGATCCCCATTTTTCCATTGCCTCGATGGTGTAGGCCGAGCAACTCGGGTAGTAACGGCAGTTGTTGCCCAGTATCGGGCTGATCAACAGCTGGTAGATGCGCACCAGCGCGATGAGAAAGCATTTCATGTGCACATTCTACCTGCAGTAGAATGTGCACATGAACGGTAGCCTGTACCTGTTTCCCGTCCTTCCCGAGGATGCGCCCGACTTGGCCCCGGTGCTTGGCGTTATCGAGGCACTGCAAATCGCCGGAAAACCACTGACCGAGGCGCTGGACAAGAGGGTATTTCATGCCGGCGATGGCTTTGTGCGCGAGGTGATCTTCGCTGGCTGCTCGCCACACTTGCGCTTCGAACCCACACACACCGATGATCGCGACTTCTGCCACCTCGTCCTGCACGGTCCACTGCCGGCCCCCCGTCTTTTCACCGGTTCCCGGACTGGCTGGCCACGTTGCCCGAGTTGTCGTACCCGCCTCGATGACTGGCGCGTGCGCGCTACTGCGCCTCTCTCGGCACAACCATGCCCTGCCTGCGAGGTGACCTGCCGGGCTATCGATCTCGATTGGCGGAAACAGACCGCGATCGGGCGACTGCTGGTGGAGTTGCGCAACGTGTTCCCCGGTGAGGCCACACCCAGCGACCGGCTGCTCTCGGTACTGCGCGAGGCCACAGGAAGCGATTGGCGCTACGGTTGGGCAGCCATGAGCGAAGCGCCCTGATTCAGGCGCTGCGTACTTCGTACCAGCTGGTGGATCGGCCAACACACAGCGGTTCTTGCCGGTGTGCTTGGTTTGGTACATGGCCTAACCCGCACGTTCGAACAACTGCTCGACCTGTTCACCTGGCTGCGACAGCCCTTGGCTTTCCCCCATGCTTGGCAGATAGCCCCGGACCTCGCTGTTCACTGCGTGCTCCAGACGCATCCCGTTCTCGCGCGAAGCGCGGCGGCGCTCGCTGTTGCCGACCATACAGTATTCCAATGTCTCAAGACACTCGCTGAGCTGGGCCGGGAAGACGCTGAAGTCTTCGATATCGCGATGCATGGATGGCCACCATGACGTGGGTCGAGGCCTGCGGTGGCCACGCACAGGTGCGAGACCAGGTGCAACAGTTCGCACTTGGCCTCCTGGCGGCGCTTCATTTTCGTCATCGATCTGCTCGGCCAGCCGCAGATGGCAGGTGATCACGCCATTTTTTCCTGATCACTCATGGCAACCTCAGGCAGCCAGATGGATACGTTCGGGGATCAGCAACTCCACACACACGGGGAGGTGGTCACTTAGCGGGTAGTCGAGTACCCGGGCATTGAGCACCTGCAGGGAACCGGAGACCAGGATATGGTCGATACGTCGCACCGGACGCCAGCTGGGGAAGGTCGGCTTGCTGCACCCCGGTTCGCGCAGGCCGTTGTGCTCGACGAAATACCGGAATTCGGTGGTATCACAACTGGTGTTGAGATCTCCCATCACCACCACGTGTTCGGCATGACGCAGACGTTTGGCCACAAAGTCGAGCTGGCGTCTTCGGTGCCGCCGCGTCAGCGCCAAGTGCAAGGTGCAGACATGCAAGGCATCGTCACCCTCGCCGAATTCCAGCACCATGGCACCACGGCCATTGCCAGGAGGCAGGCGATACTTGCTGACCCGGGTCGGCGCCAGACGGCTCAGAAAGCCGTTGCTATTCTGTGCGATCATACCGATGTCGCGGTTGACCTGCCGATACCAGTAGGGATAGCCGGCATGGTTCGCCAGATACTCGGTCATGTCGAGAAACCCACTGCGCAGACTGCCGGCATCGACTTCCTGGAGCCCCACCAGATCGTAACCACGCAGCATCTGTGCGATCCTGTCCAGATTGTGGATGCGATGCCGGCTGGGCAGCACATGTCGCCAGCCCTTGGTCAGATAGTCCCGAAACTGGCTGGTATCGATCCCGGCCTGGATGTTGTAACTCAGCAGACGCAGGCGCTGACCAGCGCTCAGGCTGGAAGGCATGTCGATACTGACGGTTTCCGGTCTGTTCATCTATGTCATTCACTTTCTTCCTGGCGTTCCCTGTGAACGCGATCCACCAGGAAATCGGCCAGCTTGATCATTCCTTCAAAGTCCAGTCCACGTCCACTGCGGTAACGGCCGTCGATCACCAGCGAAGGTACAGCACGCACCCCGTAACGACGCATCAGCGCAGCCGCCCGGTTGGTGCGCGTGGCCACAGCAAAGGAGTTCATGGCTTGACGAAACTTGTCGATATCCACCTTCTGTCCGCGAAGGAAGGCCTCGATGGCATCCTGGTCCTCGAGGCGGTTGCGTTTTTCGTGGATCTCGTTGAAAAAGGCGACATGTACCCGATCCAGTTCTCCCATGGCCTGCAAGGCATAGTAGACCTTGGCATGCAGATTGGCGATGCCACCGAACATGGCAGGCACGCGCATGAATTCCACGCCATCGGGCTTGTTGGGCAACCAATCCCTGATGAAGGGTTCGAAGTGATAGCAGTGGGGGCAGGTCCACATGAAGAACTCGATGATCTCGATCTTGTCACCGGGCTTGCCCACTGGTGGTTCGGGCAGCAGCGCCTCGTAGTGGGTGTTCTCCTCGAACTCGACTGCCATGGCAAGCGATGCCAGAAACAGTAGCGTGGATGCGAACAGAAGCTTTGCCAGATGTTTCACGTTTTCGACTCCCTAATTTCGGTTCTCGTTGCCCGTTCCAGGATCCTGCCGACCAAGTTTAGCCGGCTTTCCGGGGCGGATCATTGCCTTGGAACCCCGGTCCCGCCCGGAGTTCCAGCCATCTCTGGCCGCTCACACAAAAAAGGCGGCCTAGAGGCCGCCTCTTCAACTCAGCGTGATGTGAGTGGATCGCCGGATCACTGCAGGCCCTGGACGTACTGGGCGACTGCTTCGATCTCCGTGTCGGTCAGCTTGCTGGCTATACCGCGCATCATGGAACCGGCATCGTTGCTGCGCGTACCACTGCGGAAGTCCTTGAGCTGTTTCACCACATAACCGGCATGCTGACCCTTCAGCGCGGGAAACTTCGCTTGCGGGTTGCCGGCCCCGGTGGGCGAATGACAGGCTGTGCAGGCTGCCACGCCGGAGGTGGCGTTGCCGGCGCGATAGATCGTCTGACCCAGCTCCAGCCTGTCTTCGGCGGTCTCGCCCGGCTTGACCTTCTGGCTGGAGAAATAGGCAGCCAGGTTGGTCATGTCCTGTTCGCTTAGTGGTGCCACCATGGCTGCCATGGTGGGATCCTTGCGCTTGCCGTTCTTGAAGTCATGCAACTGCTTGAACAGGTAGTTTTCGTGCTGACCTGCGAGCTTGGGGAAATTGGGCGCCACGCTGTTTCCGTCCGTGCCGTGACAGCCGGCACAGGTGCCGGACTTGGCCTGACCGGCAGTGGCGTCACCTGCGGACATGGCCGGTGCGGCGACCACACAAGAGATCATGGATACGACGAACAATAGTTTTTTCATGGCTTTCCCCACAAAATCAAAAAACCGGATTGGCAGATCATCCTGTAATTATAAGGAAGTTCTGATGTAACTGCCAATCCACACGTGATCTCGCGCACGCCATACGTCGGTCTGTTCACCTCAAGGACCTTCTACTGGAGGGTGGCGACATAAGTCGCAAGGTTGTCGATGTCGGTATCGCTCAGGCCCCTGGCCATGGCACGCATGGTGGCGTTGTCACGCTTGCCGGACTTGAAGGCCCGTAGTTGTTCGGCGACATAGCCCGCGTCGCGGCCGGCAAGTGGTGGATACCCCAAGGCGGCGTTGCCCGCCCCATCCGGCCCGTGGCAACCTGAACAGACCACGAAGTACGTCTTGCCCACGGCCAGATCCGCTGCGCTGGCATGGTTTGCGCGAGCCAACAGGACGGCACAGATCATCGCGATGAGTAGCTTGTCCATTCCGCTTTCTCCGCCAGCTTGTCAAGAGTCTCGCTTCCCAGTTGATCAACGTCGGGTATGAAAATCGTCGAGAATTCGCCAGTTTCGCCCACCACCTTCGAGACGCAGGGAGAATTGCCAATGCATCTGTCCTCGACTGCATACCGGCAGGATAGTTTCGCCTTCCCAGCGCCCCAGTCCCGCAGACTCCAGTCGCACGTGATTGGGGGCCATTGTCATGTTCAGCCCGGTGATATCGCCGGCCAGCGGTCGCCAGTCACTCTGGTCGATGGTCACCATCACATGCATTGGCTGCATCAATGGCACGGGGTTGGGCGTCAGTGTCAGTGTCAGCACTGCACCATCAGGCAACGCATGCCGGCAGGGTCCATCCGAAAGATTGCAGGCCAGCATCTGCCCGATGCGTGGCGCCGCTTCAGGCACCGACAGATACCGTGCACCAAAAAAACCGGCCAGCCCCAGCAACAGCACGCCCCCCAGGAGTAACAAGGTTCTCGTCACAACGACCTCTCTCACCCTTCCGAATCTGTCGATGGTTGCAGTCCGGGCACACCGCGTCAAACCGATGGCTTACGCCAGCAGGCGATCGAGACGGATTAACTTGCTGAATGGGGAGCTGTTCATGGCGTGCAAGCATAGCGCCCGCACAAACCCGCCGACTACAATATCACCATGAAATTCTCGCAACTCGTCATTGGACAATGCCTTGCATGGCAGGGGCGGACCTGGGTGAAATCCATGCCGCTGCAAGCCGACCCTGTCGAGGGCGGGAAACGGCGACTGGTACCTCGCTCGGCCATAATCGAGCCACTGGAGACCGCATCCGCACCCGGCATCCCACCGCCAGGCCCTGTTTCGCTTCCGCTGGAGCAGCTGGAACAGGCAATGGAGTCCTTCGCCCGTGAGCTGAGCGACATCATCATTGGCAGTGGCCTGGACGCCGACGCCAGCGCCCAGGCTCTGCGCCAGTTGCAGAAGGCCTTCACTCGACTGCGTCATCGCCTGACGCCCGACCGATGACCGTATCACCGGTTGCAGGGGAGCGATTGCTGCGACCGGCAGCCTGACCATCTGGCCCGGCCCCGAGAAGTCCCCGGCCGCTGTCGTTGGTGCAACCATTGCACATCGTACTGACTGGATGCCGTACATTTGCATGCCGACCTGGCGACAGCAATCCGTGCCCTGAGTCTGGTACAAGGTCTGCCCACCAATGTTTTACTGATCACCAGTCCATCCAAGACCACCGACATCGAACAGACCCTGATCTGGGTCATCTGCTGCGGTCCGTGCGCGCTGATCACGTCAGTGCCTGGCTGGTCCGGAAAATCTTTGTGCCCTTCACGATTTCCCTGTCCTCAGGTCTCGCCTGGCTTCGTGGCGCGTGCGGGTGAACTGGCTGTGCGGCATGTACAGCAGGTCGGTTGGGCAGAGTATCAGGTGTTCCTCAAACAGCCGTCACACCGACTTGTAGATCTCCGCACCCTGGCGGCGGAACTCCTCGGCCTTCTCCTTCATACCTTCTTCCACCGCCACGGTCACGTCCTTGAACTTGTGCCGTTCGGCGTACTCGCGCACATCCTGGGTGATCTTCATGGAGCAGAAGTGGGGTCCGCACATGGAGCAGAAGTGGGCCACCTTGGCGGAGTCCTTGGGCAGGGTTTCGTCATGGTATTCACGCGCCCTTTCCGGGTCCAGGCCGAGATTGAACTGGTCTTCCCAGCGGAACTCGAAGCGTGCCTTGGACAGAGCATTGTCACGGATCTGCGCCCCCGGCAGCCCCTTGGCCAGATCGGCAGCATGTGCCGCCAGCTCGTAGGTAATGATGCCCTCGCGCACGTCGTCCTTGTTGGGCAAGCCCAGGTGTTCTTTTGGGGTGACATAACAAAGCATGGCGGTGCCGTACCAGCCGATATTGGCCGCACCGATACCGGAGGTGATGTGGTCATAACCCGGCGCGATGTCGGTGGTCAGCGGCCCCAAGGTGTAGAAGGGTGCCTCGAAGCAGTCATGCAGCTCCTTGTCCACGTTTTCCTTGATCATCTGCATGGGGACATGCCCTGGCCCCTCGATCATCACCTGTACGTCGTGCTCCCAGGCGATACGGGTCAGCTCGCCCAAGGTCTCCAGCTCACCGAATTGGGCCGCGTCGTTGGCATCCGCGATGGAGCCGGGGCGCAAGCCGTCGCCGAGACTGAAGGAGACGTCATAGGCCTTCATGATCTCGCAGATTTCCCCGAAGTGGGTGTAGAGGAAGTTCTCCTTGTGGTGAGCCAGGCACCACTTGGCCATGATGGAGCCGCCGCGCGAGACGATGCCGGTGACCCGCTTCGCAGTAAGTGGTACATAGCGCAGCAGTACTCCAGCGTGGATGGTGAAGTAGTCCACCCCCTGTTCGGCCTGCTCGATCAGTGTGTCGCGGAAGATCTCCCAGGTGAGTTCCTCGGCCTTGCCCCCGACCTTCTCCAACGCTTGGTAGATGGGCACGGTACCGATGGGCATGGGTGCGTTGCGCAGAATCCATTCCCTGGTCTCGTGGATATGCTTGCCGGTGGACAGGTCCATCAGGGTGTCGCCGCCCCAGCGTGCCGACCAGACCATTTTCTCCACTTCTTCGGCAATACCCGAGGTCACCGCTGAATTGCCGATATTGGTGTTGATCTTCACCCGGAAGTTACGACCGATGATCATCGGTTCCAGCTCCGGGTGATTGATATTGGCCGGAATGATGGCGCGTCCGGCAGCGATTTCGTCACACACGAACCCGGGAGTGACCTCCTCGGGCAGATTCGAACCCCAGGACTGCCCGGGGTGCTGCTGCAACAGCTTCGTGTAGCGTGGATCGTGGCGCAACTCGTCGAGCCTCATGTTCTCGCGGATCGCCACGTATTCCATCTCGGGAGTGATGATACCTTGGCGGGCATAGTGCATCTGGGTGACATTGCACCCCACCTTCGCCCGGCGTGGTGTGCGCGCATGCTCGAAGCGCAGGTGCGCGGTGTGCGGGTCGGTTTGGCGTGAATGCCCGTATTCGGAAGTGGGTCCATCGAGTTGCTCGGTGTCTCCACGCTCCCCGATCCAGGTTCGGCGCAGCTCGGGCAGTCCGTGCAACAGGTCGATCGCGACCTCGGGGTCGGTATAGGGACCGGATGTGTCATAGATATAGATCGGCGGATTCTCCTCAGTGCCGAAGCTGGCCGGGGTCGGTGACTGGGACACCTCGCGCATCGGCACGCAGATGTCCGGACGCGAACCCTGCACATAGATCTTGCGTGAACCGGGAAAAGGCAGGGTGACCTCTTCGGAGAGTTCAGCGGTCTTCTTGAGAAAATCTTCCGGGATGGCGCTCATGACGGATCTCCGTTGGCGGGGAGACCGGGAGCACGTTGCCCGCCGATTCAGCCTCCCTACGCCAGTATTGACTGGATCAGGTTCCGAGGGTGCCTCTCAGCCCGAGGACCGGCCGGTCCGCTGGGCGCCCCTGGCTGCTTTCCCGGGAAGTCTACTCGGAATTGCCTGCGCGACATAGTCCATCGTCCACCGTGAACACGTATCACAGAGACATGGAGAAGGGCGATTCCGTTCCGGGCCATACAATCTTCCCCAGAGACACCATTGCTGCTGCAAATGTACGTCCCTGGGGCGGGTGTTGCCCCCCTTTGCTTGCCCGCTGTCGGGATTTCCCTGTAGGCTTGGCGCGATTTCACTACAACTGCACCGGGAGATAGGCATGCTGGCACCGAACACCGACAAGGCCCGTTTCAACATGGTGGAACAACAGATCCGCCCGTGCGATGTCATTGATGAGCGGGTACTCGAGGCCTTCAAGATCATTCCCCGTGAGCATTTCGTGGATGAGGAGCAGCGCCCCCTGGCTTTCGCCGACACTCATCTGCCGTTGCCCAATGGCGAGGTCATGATGAAACCGCTGCAGGAAGGCATCATGTTGCAGGCGCTGGACGTGCAGCCGGGCGATCGGGCGCTCGAGATCGGCACTGGCAGTGGCTTCGTCACTGCCTGCCTCGTCCATCTCGGAAGCAAGGTCACCAGTTACGAGATCGATTCCGAACAGGGCATCCGTGCCACCGAGCGCCTGGCCGAGCTGGGTATCGATGCCGAACTGGTGACCGACGACATCTTCGCCACCGACCTGCCCGAGGGTGGCTTCGATGTGATTGCGGTTACCGGTTCGTTGCCCCAACTCAGCGAAAGACTCGAACGCCTGCTCGCACCCGGTGGCCGAATGTTCCAGGTCAAAGGGGAGCCACCGGTGATGTGTGCCATTCTGGTGACACGCGCTGAAGACGGCACCCTGCTGCGCAAGGGATTGTGCGAGACTCTGTTGCCGCCGTTGAAAAATGCCCCACAGCCGGAGCATTTCGTCTTTTGAGAAATCTCGCTCCTCGTGAAAACTGGTCGTCTGGCTGCATGAATGTCCGGCCATGGTTGCTCGGCGTGAGAGAACCCTGGGAACATGCCATCGGTCATCTTGAATGGAATCCGGGCTTGGGCTGAAACTGCTGATCCCGGGCAGGATATCGTGGTGATCGTCACCATGGCATCCACAGCCGCCGAGTGGTGAGCTGTCTGGAGAGCCGGGCTCTCGCCACGTCATCGATCTTGTCGGTGGTGCCGGGGGTTGGGCGCGCGAGGTCGACTCACAGATGGCAACTTGATCGAGAGATCTTTCAGCTCAGGGACGGGCCTCCCAATCAGGGGATGCTCCCTCGCTCCGGATCGTTCGGTTCCAACAAGGCATACAGTTTTTGCAAGGCTCCCCGGTTGTGCTCGACCAGGGCATGTCCGGCCTCCCCGGCCGCCGCGCGTGCGCTGGCGTCGGACAGCCAGTCACCAATCACTTCCGCCAGCGCCACGGCATTACCGATCTCGCGCGCGGCCCCGGCTTCGAGCAGCATTTGGCTGATCATCGCAAAGTTGAAGGTATGCGGCCCGAAGCAGACCGGCACACCCTGTACCGCGGCCTCAAGCATGTTGTGCCCTCCGGTCCGTGCCAGGCTGCCTCCGATGAAGGCGGCGTCCGCCGCTCCGATCAGTATCGGCAGTTCGCCCATGGTATCGGCCAGATAGATGGGGTCGTCCATGCCCGGCAGCTGCCCGGTAGAACGTCGAACCGGCAGGTGCCCGGCACGAATGATCTGGGAGACCACGCGGTCAAAACGTTCCGGATGGCGCGGTACCAGGATCAGCAGGGTCTGTGGCAGGTGGCGCAGCAATCGTGCATGCGCGGCCAGAGCGATCTCTTCCTCGCCTTCATGGGTGCTGGCAGCAATCCACACTGGCCGCCTGGCCCAGTGACGGCGCATTACCTCCACCTGTTCGACCACGCTGGCGGCGATGGTTATGTCGAACTTGACACTACCGGTCACCCGGATCCGTTCTCCAGGCACCCCGGCCTGACGAAAACGCCGAGCGTCATCCTCGGTCTGTGCCGTCACCCGATCAACATCGGCGAACACCCTGCGCGCGAAACCGCCGAGCCGCTGATAGCCTCGAAGGGAGCGCTCCGACAGTCGGCCGTTGGCCAGTATCGTCTCGATACCCCGTGCACGGCACAGGCGCAGCAGATTGGGCCAGATCTCGGTTTCGACCATCAACAGGCGAGCAGGTCTGACCCTGTCGAGAAAACGCGTCAGAAAGGACGGCAAGTCCCAGGGTATATAGGCATGCAGTACCTGGTTACCGAACAGTCTGCGAACCTGGTCCGAGCCGGTGGTGGTGGTGGTGGTGAAGGTGATCGCCTGCTCCGGGTGGGCTTCCAGCAGCAGGTGGACCAGCGGCGCGATGGCCTGCACCTCGCCCACTGATACAGCATGGATCCAGGTCCCTCCAGCAGCGGGCGAGATTTTGGTGCGACCGAAACGTTCGCGCAGCCGATATCGATAGGCTGGTGCACGACGGCCGCGCCAGAGCAGGCATAACAGCTCAAACGGCAGTGTCAGGGTCAGCAGAAGGGTGTACAAGGCATACATTGCGGGGCGCGCGCGTCCATAACCGGGAACGCATCAGACTACCCGAGCGGCGCGGTGGGCACCAGCTGCACTGCGCGTTCAGGAGCCAAGTAAGCCGTCTGGATTCGTAGCACGTGATTTGTCGGGTTTCCTGCTCACCGGAGAGGTTCGCCACAAGATGGACAGAACGGTTACAGGAGATCTGGAAATGCGACTCGAAGAAATCTGTTCGGCCTGTCCATGGCCACGCTCGGAGTTGAGATGATCCCCGTCTGTTCCCCCGATGCACGGGGGTGCTGTGAGCACCGGTTCGCCACCGACCAAGGGCATCACCGTCATGGGAGAGATCAACCGCTATCTTCGGGAACGCGGTCTGCCGGTCTTCAATCAGGAATTCCCGGTTGCGTCCGCTGTCGAGGGTTCAGTCTTCGTCCCTGTCGTCGGGATCGGGTGGGTTCAATGATGGTATCTCTCGTCGATACCTGTGCGTGATGCGCACGGGGTTGAGCCAATCTGCCGGCAGCTGCAGATTGTCGCGTCCACCTGATCTCATGAGCACAAGACGCGCGAGCTCAATCCTGACAGGCTGCCGTCCAGAGTCCAGCGTGACCAGCTGTTTCTCCCCCCATTCAGGACGCAATGAACAAAGATGTCCCGCCCGATGACCTCGTAGACGGCACGATACGGCTTGAAGTGAACCTTCCGGTAATTCGTCACGCCGAGTCGATCAGGTCCTGTTCCGCTTCTTCATGAAACCCGGACGCGACAGCGTGTCACCCGGTGCTTTCCTCGATGCGTTTGCGGATATCCGCGAAGGCCGTTTTGACGGGCTTGCCATGCTTCTCTCGAATACATTTGGAAATCTGGACCAGTACTTCGAGTCAGGCGGTTTGGTACGGCTTTTATGCTGCTGTCATTCAGAATATCCTCACAAGACTACGTTGTAGCACCTGTTCATCAGGAGTGTGTTGTGCCTTGGTCCTGCTCATGTGGGGAGAGGGTGCGCAGGTCGTGATCCGTGGTGGCCGGAAATGGCCCGATCAGCCGAAGTTATAGTGTTTCTCGACGTCTTCGAGGATCTCCCACACGCACTTCATGCCGGCGGGGAATGTGATCAGGTCGCCACGTCGGAACTCCTGCGGTTCGTTGCCCTCGGGTGTGACCCGGAAGCGGCCCTCCAGGATGTAGCAGATCTCGTGATCGGCATAGGTCCAGTCGAAGGTACAGGCCTTCTTGCGCCAGATCGGCCAGTCGTACACCCCCAGCACCTCGAGCTTGGCGGGAGATGGATTGCGTTCGAGCAGAATATTGTTGTCGGACATGGCGGTGATTCCGTTGGTCGATGACAGGAATGCCGGATTTTAACCCGTAAGCAGGGGTATGCGTCGCTCGCGGGGCCGGGGTGTGGACAGTCGTAGGTCCGGAGGGGCTGTGTCTGTGATAAAACAGGGCCATGAACACCATTGATGCCGACATTTCCGCGCTGGTGGCCGATGTGGCTGAAGGGCTGGTCGTGCGTGAGGCCTTGCTGGTCACCGCCGAGTCCTGCACCGGTGGATGGATCGCCAAGGTGTGTACCGACAGGGCGGGTTCCAGTACCTGGTTCGATCGCGGTTTCGTCACCTACAGCAATGCCGCCAAGCATGAACTGTTGGGGGTGCCCGAGGTGTTGATCGCACAGCACGGTGCGGTCAGTCAGCCGGTGGTCGAGGCCATGGCGGCGGGTGCCCTGACGCGCAGCGCGGCGAGCTACAGCATCGCGGTGAGCGGGATTGCCGGACCGGGCGGGGGCTCGTCGGGCAAACCGGTCGGCACGCTCTGGCTGGCCTGGGGGATGCCTGCAGGCGTGTCGGCCCTCTGCACGCATTTTTTCGGTGACCGCGAACAAGTGCGTGCTGCTTCCGTGGTCGCAGCCCTGCGCGGACTGCTCGAACGCCTGTGAGCCG
This sequence comes from Gammaproteobacteria bacterium, assembly GCA_024510845.1. GTDB lineage: Bacteria > Pseudomonadota > Gammaproteobacteria > Chromatiales > Chromatiaceae > MONJU. The sequence goes on along the minus strand of JANEMA010000007.1, from coordinate 19,524 downwards.
TCTGTTTTTTGCCTTGTGGCCAGATGAGAGAGTGCGTGGTCAGCTGGCCGACTGGCAGGCCGGTGAATGGGCGTTGCTGGAGTCTCGTCTCGGTACATGGCCGCTATATCATCCTTGGCGTGTTGGTATTTTTCGACGCCGGACCGATTACAGGGGGCAGTGGCGAAAAGGCTAGAAAACAAAAAGAGAACAAACTACACTGTACACATAAATTCCGTGGGCAATGATTCGGGGAGAGTTCTGATGGACGCAAATCGCAAGAAGGCGCTGGTCGCCGCGCTGGCACAGATCGAAAAGCAGTTCGGCAAGGGTTCGGTGATGCGCATGGGCGACGGCAGCGCGGTGCGCAACATCGACGTAGTCTCCACCGGTTCGCTGAATCTCGATGCTGCGCTCGGCATCGGTGGTCTGCCGCGTGGTCGCATCATCGAGATCTACGGTCCCGAGTCATCGGGCAAGACCACGCTCACCCTGCATTGTATCGCCGAGGCCCAGAAGGCTGGTGGTACCTGCGCCTTCGTCGATGCCGAGCACGCGCTTGATCCTTCCTATGCCGAAAAGCTTGGTGTGGACACCGACGAGCTGCTGGTCTCCCAGCCCGACACAGGCGAGCAGGCCCTGGAGATCACCGATATGCTGGTGCGTTCCGGCGCAGTGGAGCTGATCGTGGTCGACTCGGTCGCCGCACTCACCCCCAAGGCCGAGATCGAGGGCGAGATGGGCGACTCGCACGTCGGCCTGCAGGCGCGCCTCATGTCGCAGGCGCTGCGCAAGCTCACCGCCAACATCAAGAAGTCCAACGCCATCGTTATCTTCATCAACCAGATCCGCATGAAGATCGGGGTCATGTTCGGTAGTCCCGAGACCACTACCGGCGGCAACGCGCTCAAGTTCTACTCGTCGGTGCGCCTGGACATCCGCCGTATCGGTGCCATCAAGAAGGGCGACGAGGTGGTCGGTAGCGAGACTCGCGTCAAGGTGGTCAAGAACAAGGTCGCGCCGCCCTTCAAGCAGGTGACCTTCGAGATCCTCTATGGCGAGGGCATCTCGCGCGAGGGCGAGCTCATTGAGCTGGGTGTGGCTATGGGACTCATCGAGAAATCCGGTGCCTGGTACAGCCATGGTGGCAACCGCATCGGCCAGGGGCGTGAGAACGTGCGCAATTTCCTCAAGGAAAATCCCAAGATCGCGCAGTCCGTCGAGACCCAGATCCGCGAGGTCTTGTTCCCCAAGGCCGAGGGCAGCGAAGAGAGCGCAGAGGCTCCGGCCAGGGGCTGATCGGCCATGCGCGCGGAAAGAGATCTGCCTTTCGGTGATGACGAGGAAACGGTCGACCCCTCGGTGGAGATTGAGGCGGTGGCCGTCCGCCTGCTCGCCGTTCGCGAGCACAGTCGGCACGAGTTGCACAACAAGCTGGGGCGTGGCTTCGACCGAGATACGGTCCAGGCCGTGCTCGACCAACTGGTCGAGTGTGGCCTGGTATCCGACGAACGCTTCACGGAGCACTATGTCGCCAGTCGTATACGCAAGGGCTTTGGCCCGTTGCGCATCCGCGCAGAACTGCGTGAGCGTGGCATCGACGGGGATCTGATCGAAGCCTGGCTGGATCTGGAAGATGGTGCTTGGTGCGAGTGTCTGCGCGAGGTTGCCAGGAGACGCTTCGGAGACGAACGCACCGCCGACCGGCGCATCCAGGCGAAACAGGCGCGCTTTCTTCAATACCGGGGCTTTCCCGAATCCCTGATCCGCGATTACCTCTGGGGAGTTGCCTGATCCGGCACCTTCCGTTTCTCTTCAAGGCGAAACCGCGTGGTGGGGCGTGTATCGGTACACTGGTGTCGAGCCCGAAGATCCTCTTGGCGGGATGCGACCCGATGCCTACGGTTCAGTTCCGGTTCAGGGCCTTGATTGCTTCGAGCACTTCCTCCACATGGCCATTGACCTTCACCCCGCGCCACTCGTGGCGTAGCACGCCCTCCGCATCGATAAGGAAGGTGCTGCGCTCGATGCCGCGTACTTGCCTGCCGTACATATTCTTCGGCTTGATCACGCCGAAGGATTCGCACAACACCTCATCGGGGTCGGCGACCAAGTCGAAGGGAAAGCCGAACTTTGCCCTGAAGTTTTCCTGTGCTTTCAGACTGTCGCGCGAGGCGCCGAGGATGTGGCAGGACTGGCGGCGGAACGTGTGGATGTGTTCGGCGAAGTCCTGGCCTTCCCGGGTACAGCCGGGGGTGTTGGCCCTGGGGTAGAAGTACAGTACCAGTGATTTTTCTCGATAGTTGGAAAGAGGTGCCCGGCGGCCACCGGTGAGCAGGAGTTCGACATCGGGTACGGGTTCGTTCACGGCGACAGACATGGGGTCGTCCTCTTGATTCTTATCCCTTGACGGGTTCGAGTACGGCATCGAGATTCAGCTGATCGCAGAAGTCCATGAATTCCTCACGCAGGCTGGTGATGTGCATGGTCGCAGGGATGCCCACGGTCATGCGCACGGCGAACATGGGTGTGCCGGTGTGCGCCGCGGCATAGCTGCTGGTGGTCATGTCCTCTATGTTGATACTGCGCTGTGAGAAGAAAGCAGCCAGATTGTGCACGATGCCGGGTTGATCCAGCGCGACTACATCCACGCCGTAGGGCAGCAGGTCCACCTTGCGGGGATCCGGCTCGGTGCGGTCGACAATGATGGTCAGTCCCAGCTCGCGTTGCAGTTCGGGGATCTGACTCTCGAGCCGCGCCAGCTTGTCCCAGGGTGCCTCTATCGACATCAGGATGGCAAAGTCACCACTGAGCACGGCCATGCGGGTGTCGAGGATGTTGCAGTCCGCATCGAGAATGGCGCGGGTCAGGTGGTCGATGATGCCGGGACGGTCCTTGCCAAGGGCGGAGAGGGCGAGATGGCTGTTCCTGCTGGGCATGGGGGCGTTCCGTGCAATGGATCGAACGGGTATCAGTGTACCGCATTCGACAGTGCGCTCAATGATGCGGATCTTGCGTACCCCTTGTTGCGGATCAATTCCGCCGGTCCACAAATCTGCTACCAGAGGGGCTGTGGCATCGTCCCGAGGACCATAAAACTCAGAAGGGGGTCGACTCTGAGCATCTGGGTACTGGTAGCCGGCGCCAGCCGTGCGCGCCTGTTCAAGGCACTCAAGCGCACCGGGCCTCTGGAAAAGTTGCGCAACCTGGCACATTTCAAGTCCCGTCTGCACGAGGGTGATCTGGTCACCGATGGTGGTGGCAGCAACAGTGGGCCAGGTGGGCGGCACGGGGTTGTCGCCGATTCGGTACATTGAACAATTGCCTGCTCACCTGTGAGTGGTTTCGAGGCGGCGGTCGCTTATCGGCGGCTGGATGGGGCGGTTGCCGCCTGGCTGGCGTGTGAGGGGCCGCCACCGAGTACGGCTCTGGCCGCATTGTTGGCACCGACGACGCTGGGGTGCCAAATTGCCGCAACCGTGTCCTATCGTCATCTGCCGAAGGCGCGTTTTCGTGTGAGATGCCCTTTTGATCCTCGCGTGATAATTCCCTGATGTACCTGTATGGCAGGCATTCCTTTGCCTGTTGAGTGTGGAGGATGCTTCACGGGGTGCCCGATGCCCTCTCGCGATCACGAGGTGATTTTTTCGTCGGCAGGGTTCTCCGATGTCAGGCCGGGGGTCTGGATATGCGAACATGGCGACCGATTCACAACGAGGTGTCCGATTTTATGAGTTTGCTCGGTCTGCGTGATATCCATCTGTCCTTTGCTCATCCGCCCTTGCTCGATGGTATTTCCCTGTCGATCGAGGACGGCGAGCGCATCTGCCTGATCGGGCGCAACGGCGAGGGCAAATCCACCCTGTTGCGTATTCTTGCCGGCGAACTGGCACCCGACGAGGGCGAGTGCGTGCTGCGTCGCGGGGCGCGAGTGTCGCGGCTCGAACAGACTGTGCCCGAAGACCTGGCGGGTACGGTGTTCGAGGTGGTAGCCGATGGCCTGGGTGAGATCGCTGATCTGGTCAAGGAGTACCATGCGGCGGGTGCTGCTCTCGGCGAGGCGGTCGATGAGCGTGCGTTGGCGCGCCTGGCGCAGGCCCAGCAGGCGCTGGAGCAGCTCGGGGGGTGGCAGGTACAGCAGCGTGTCGAGACCATCCTCTCGCGCATGACTCTGGATGGCGAGGTGGAATTCGCCTCGCTTTCCGGTGGCATGAAGCGACGTGTGTTGCTGGCGCGTGCGCTGGCGGGTGATCCCGACCTGCTGCTGCTCGACGAGCCGACCAACCACCTCGATATCGAGGCCATCGCCTGGCTGGAGGAATTCCTGCTCAGCTGGTGCGGCACGCTGGTCTTCATCACCCACGATCGGGGTTTCCTGCGGTGTCTGGCGACACGTATCGTGGAACTGGACCGGGGAGGCCTGCGCGACTTTCCCGGCGACTACGACATCTACTTGCGGCGTCGTGAGGCGCTGGACCACGCCGAGGCAGGGGAGCGCGCGCGCCAGGAGCGTCTGCTGAAGCAGGAAGAGGCCTGGATTCGCCAGGGCATCAAGGCGCGCCGTACCCGCAACGAGGGTCGGGTGCGGCGCCTGCAGGCCTTGCGCGAGGAGGCGAGGGCGCGGCGTGCGCGTCAGGGAACGGCGCGGATCGCGCTCAACAGCGGCGAGCGTTCCGGGCGGCTGGTATGCAAGCTGGAAGACGTGGACTATGCGTGGGGTGGTCGGATGGTGATCCGTGGCATTGGCACCACCATTCTGCGCGGTGACCGGGTGGGCATCATCGGCCCCAACGGTTGTGGCAAGAGTACCCTGCTCAACCTGATGCTGGGGCGTCTGCAACCTGACCGTGGGCAGATACGTCAGGGTAGCCGCCTGGAGATCGCCTATTTCGATCAGCTGCGTGAGCAGCTCGATCTGGACCGCACGGTTCAGGACAACGTCGCCGGTGGCAGCGACAAAGTGGTGGTCAACGGGCGCGAGCAGCACGTGATCTCCTACCTTGCCGATTTTCTGTTCCCGCCAGCGCGGGCGCGCCAGTCGGTGCGCGCCCTCTCGGGTGGCGAGCGCAACCGCCTGCTGCTGGCTCGCCTGTTCACTCGTCCTTTCAATCTTCTGGTGATGGATGAGCCGACCAACGATCTCGATCTGGAGACCCTGGAACTGCTCGAGGAACGTCTGCTGGAATTCGATGGCACCCTGCTGCTGGTCAGTCATGACAGGGACTTTCTCGACAACGTGGTGACCAGTACCTTGGTATTCGAGGGCGGGGGGCGGATCGGTGAATACGTGGGGGGGTACAGCGACTGGTTGCAGCAGCGCCCCGTACCGTCGTCGACGAAGGGAGAAAGCGAGCAGGGGACGCTCGTCCGGGAGGTGAAGCATGAGCGTGCCGGGCGTCCGCGCAAGCGCAGCTACAAGGAGCAGCGTGAGCTCGACGTTCTGCCGGATCGCATCGAGCAGCTCGAGGCCGAGCTGGACGAGGTGCAGCAACAGCTGTCCGATCCGGCGGTCTACGAGCAGATGGGCGCCGACGGACTCGCCGGATTGGGTGAGCGCCTGAAGACATTGGAGGAGAGCCTGGAGGTGGCCTATGCACGCTGGGAAGAGCTGGAATGAGGATCTTCCCGAGCCTTGTGGTGCAGCGCAGGAAGAACATGCTTTTCCGGTATCTCCAAGTGGTAATAGTGCACGGCGAGGCTGTCGGAGCCGTCATGAGGTTTGGGTGGGAATGCCTGCTAGGGTGTGGAGAGCACCCTGGCAGGGTTGGATGTTCGGGTCATCACTACGATATGGAGAATCGACCATATGCCACGCAAGGCTGTTCTGCTTGCCTTTACCCTGTTTCTTGCTTCCTGTGGCACACCGCCCAAGGTCCCAGAAGCCGAGCCACCACATCCACCGTTGCAAAAACCGCCGGTGGATACGGTATTCGAGCAGCTGAAGAGCGATCTGCCGCCCGAGCGTGATCTGGTGCGTGAGTCCTACCGTTACGATCGTGCGATCAGTATGGGGCGGGTACCTGGTATCAAGCTCCATACCTATTCACCCTGTCGGGAGGAGAAAGTGGTCGGTTTCGCCCTGGTAAACAAGGGGTCGCAGCGGATCAATCCGCGGGGCCTCGAAGGTACGGGGGCACGCCGGGAATTCCTCTTTCAGTATCCGGATCGGGCGCGTGAGGAAATCTTTCTGTCGGTGCTGGACGATGTGCGCATCAGCAAGCGTTACAGTCACGACAACATGTTCCGTGAGCTGCATTTCTTTCCACGCCGTCAGTTGCCTTCGCTGGTGCGCGAGGGCGATCGCCTGCGTGTGCACCTGCCAACCGGCGAATCGGTGGTGTTCGATGCGGCGACCGCGGAGATTGTCGATGGTGTGCTGGACGAACAGCCCATCGACTTCAATCGCAACCGTCATGCGCGCCACGGCCCACGCATCCGTTATCGTGGCGAAGGTCTGGTCATCACGGTGGCGCAGCGGGGGGAGGCGCCACGCCGCGACAGGGTTTGGGGACGCAAGAAACTGGCGGAGATCCGTTATCCTTCGCACTATCGCAAGCGCTGCCGCCTCTCACCCGCCCTGTTGTGGGATCAGCGCCCCAAGCCGGGTGATACCGATCCGCGTCTGACCTGGAAACTCAAGTCGGACGACTATCTCTTCGACCTGGTGGAGAAGCGTTGTGGCTGGGACCTCTCGGCATTGCGTGAGGGAAGCCGAGCGGGAAATGGCAGGCGGCGAAGCCCTGGCCATTTGACCCGTGACGATGCTTGGGCGAACATTCCCGTGACGGTGGGCGTGCACTCGGCTGGGCGCGCCTGTGTACCACAATAATCCCGGAATCCACCCATCCATGGCATCCGAACTGCCAGAACTCAAGGCCAGTGCCGACGAGAGCGTGCTCCAGGCCCAGTACCTGCGAGCCCTCAGCTCCTTCGAAGGCATCATGCTGGCGCAGATCGAGATGAAGACCCAGTTGGGCAACCGGCTCAACTGGACCATTCGTGCCGGTCTCATCCTGCTCGGTGGCATCGCCGTTTCCATCCTGGTGTTGCTGCTCACCTTGTCCTCGCAGATCAATCGCATGTCCGATATGGTGGTCGCCATGAACGTGCATTTCGAATCGGTCACCATACGCATGGACAACATCACCCAGGCCATGGGTGTCATGGAGAAGCAGGTGGCCCTGATGGGACAGGTTGGTGAGGCGACGGCAAAGATGGACCAGGAGATGGCCGTGATGCAGGGCCATATGCGGCGCATGCGAGGAGACGTGGCCGGGGTGCGGCGCGAATTGTCGACGGTCAAGGGCGAGATGGCCGGTATTGCCGCCACCATCCACAGCATGAACGGCGAGGTGGGTATCATGGGCCACGAAATGCGTCGCTTGTCCAAGCCGGCACGGACGTTCAACCGCATGTTCCCCTTCCCCTGAGCAGGTAGTCGCCCCATGGAGATGCCACCACCGGAACTCGATCCCCGCCGTCCCATCGTCGAGGTGATGGCGCGTATTGGACGCGAGACCCAGATTACTTTCGACGAGCGCGAATATCACTTTCGCATCACCGATACGGTGATTGCGGTGATTTCCATCCTGTTGATTGTGCTCGCGGTATTCAATCTCTACTACGTTCGGGTGTTGTACAAAGACCTGGACCGCATCGTTGGCAACATGGAATCCATGGTGAGTCGACTGGGTCAGGTGGATCGCGATATGAACCTGATAGCTGGGCACGTGGTGTCTTTTCAGACCCACATGCAGCAGATGACACCGATCACCGGGCACATGGTGCAGGTGACCGAGCGTCTGCCGGGGATGCGCGAGGACATGTCATCGATGGCTGATAGCATGCACCAGATCAACCAGGACATGACTCGGCTGCAGCAGGCGGTGGGCACCATCGCGCCGAACATGAGGCAGATGACCGGCAACATCTCGAGTATGCGACAGGATGTGCGCCGCATTGCCGATCCCATGGGTGCCTTGAATCCCGTTTTGCCCTGACTTCAGGAATTGCCCGCCGTGGCCGAATAGAGGGAGCGAAGCCCTGGAGGTCGCCCACGCCTGTTGTCGTCCGTTTTCTTCCACTGTTGTTTCCTGGTTGGCTGACGCATGCGAGCCGGCCGGTACGGATTGCCGGGGCCGCCTGCGTGATGCCCAGTCCTATTTCTGGGGCTGAAAGTCCGACCGGGATGGATACCGTGTGATCCGAAAGATGTTCGGTATCCGGTCTGCAAAAACCCTGAAAACTCAGGAAAATCTTTCTGTTCAATGAGTTACGTAGAATATGGCCCCGAAAGCCCTGTCGGGGTTTGATTAATTAGAGAACGCGAATATTATGATGTTCTCTTTGGGCGTGTGTGGCGTCCCGGTAAAACCGTTCCGAGATTCCTTCAACCAGGGCCTACCCGAATGCTGGATCCGACTGAATACAAAGAGAGTGAGACTGGCCGCATCGAGGTCAAGCACACCACCTGCTACATGTGTGCCTGCCGTTGTGGCATCCGTGTCACCTTGCGTGACGACGAAGTGCGCCATATCGAGGGCAACCCCGAACATCCGCTCAACAAGGGGGTGATTTGCGCCAAGGGTGCCTCGGGTATCATGAAGCAGTACTCGCCAGCGCGCCTGACCAGGCCGTTGCTGCGGCGCAAGGGCGCCGAGCGGGGCAGGGCGGATTTCGAGGCCATCTCCTGGGAGCGTGCCTTCGGGATCATGGAAGAGCGCCTGTCTCACCTGCGGGAGACAGACCCGGGCAAGTTTGCCATTTTTACCGGTCGTGATCAGATGCAGGCGCTGACCGGTCTGTTCGCCAAGCAGTTCGGTACGCCCAACTACGCAGCGCACGGCGGTTTCTGCTCGGTCAACATGGCTGCCGGCATGATCTACAGTATCGGCGGCTCCTTCTGGGAGTTTGGCGGCCCCGATCTCGACCGCGCCAAGTTGTTTGTGATGATCGGTACCGCCGAGGACCATCACTCCAACCCGATGAAGATCGCCATCTCCAAGTTCAAGCGGCGTGGCGGGCGCTTTATTTCCATCAACCCGGTGCGCACCGGTTACTCGGCCATTGCCGACGAGTGGGTGCCCATCCGTCCGGGCACCGACGGCGCTCTGTTTCTGGCCATCATCCGCGAGTTGATCGTCCAGGGCCTGTACGATCGCGAATTCCTCATCAACTACACCAATGCCGCCGAGCTCATCAACCTGGACGAGGCCTCGGACGACTATGGCATGTTCATCCGCACCGACCGTTCGGTGGAAGACGGGTGTTTCGACTCTCAGAACAAGCTGTGGTGGGATCGTGTCACCAATCGCCCGGTGGACGTGCGCAGCGAAAGCGCCGATCCGTTCCTGCTCGGTGAGTACGAGATCGATGGCAAGCCTGTGAAGACCGCTTTCCAGCTGCTCAAGGAGCGGGTGGACGAGTACAGCCCCGAGTGGGCCGAGGGTATCACCGGCATCCCCGCCGAGACCATCCGCCGTCTGGCGCACGAGATGGGTGTGACTGCGCGTGATCAGAAGATAGAGCTGCCCATCCAGTGGACCGATGTCTGGGGCAAGGAACACCAGAGCGTGAAGGGCGGTCCGGTTGCTTTCCACGCCATGCGTGGTCTGGCTGCACACTCCAACGGTTTCCAGACCATCCGTGCCATGAGCGTGTTGATGACCATGCTCAATACCATCGATACCCCGGGAGGTTTCCGTCACAAGGCACCCTTCCCGCGGCCCATCCCGCCATGCCCCAAGCCGCCGAAGAGCCGTGAGGACGTACGGCCCAACACGCCGCTCAACGGTATGCCGCTGGGCTGGCCGGCCGATCCCAACGACCTGTTCGTGGACGAAGATGGCGAACCGCTGCGCATCGACAAGGCCTTTTCCTGGGAGTACCCCCTGTCGGTGCACGGTCTGATGCACAATGCCATCACCAATGCCTGGCGCGGTGATCCCTACAAGATCGATACCCTGTTGCTCTTCATGGCCAACATGGCCTGGAACTCGTCGATGAATACCGCCAACGTGCGCGAGATGCTCATCGACAAGGACGAGAACGGCGAGTACAAGATCCCCTTCCTGATCGTGTGCGACGCCTTTCACTCCGAGACGGTGGCCTTCGCCGACCTGGTGCTGCCGGATACCACCTATCTGGAGCGGTATGACGCCATGTCCATGCTCGACCGGCCGATCTCCGAGTATGACGGGCCGGTCGATTCAGTGCGTATCCCGGTGGTAGCGTCGAAGGGTGAGTGCAAGCCCTTTCAGGACGTGTTGGTAGAGCTGGGTTCGCGGCTCAGGCTGCCGGCGTTCGTCGACGAGGACGGCAGTCGCAAGTTTCGTGACTACCCGGATTTCATCGTCAACTTCGAGACATCGCCCGGTTCCGGTATCGGCTTCCTCGCCGGCTGGCGTGGCAAGGGCGGCGAGAAATTCCTCAAGGGAGAGCCCAACCCGCGTCAGTGGGAGATGTACGCCAAGAACAACTGTGTATTCCATTACGAACTGCCCAAGTCGTACCAGTACATGCGCAACTGGAACAAGGGCTACCTGGAGTGGGCGCGGTCGCATGGCATGACCCGCTACGCCGAGCCGATCAATGTACACATCTATTCCGAGGTGTTGCAGAAGTTCCGTCTGGCGGCCCAGGGCAAGCGCCCGGGAAGGCAGCCACCGGCGCGGCTGCGGCAGCGCATCATCACCTTCATGGACCCGCTGCCTTTCTATCACGAGACACTGGAGACCAACCTGATCGACACTCAGGAGTTTCCACTCAATGCGGTAACCCAGCGCCCGATGGCCATGTATCACTCCTGGGACAGCCAGAATGCTTGGCTGCGGCAGATCCATACCCACAACTATCTGTACGTCAGCCCGAAGCAGGGCGAGGCCCATGGCTTCGAGGACGGTGACTGGATCTGGGTCGAGTCACCCCACGGCAAGGTGCGCTGTATGGTGCGTTTCTCCGAGTCGGTCGAGCCGGGCACGGTCTGGACCTGGAATGCCATCGGCAAGGCCGCCGGTGCCTGGGGACTCTCACCCAGGGCCAACGAATCGCAGAAGGGCTTCCTGCTCAACCACGTGATCAGCGAGGAACTGCCGCCCTGCAAGTCGGGTGAACACATCTCCAATTCCGATCCGATCACTGGTCAGGCCGCCTGGTACGACGTGCGGGTGAAGGTCTACAAGGCTGCCGAATCCGAGCCCAGGCGTACCTTCCCGCAATTCAGGCCGCAGCGCCGGGTGCCGGGCATGGATCCCAAACGCGGCCGCTGGCAGGCCTATTTCGCGGGCATGTTCCGCAAGAAGACAGGCATCGATTGATGCCTGGTGGGAGAGAGAAGACATGACACAACTGGCTTTGGTCATCGATCTGAACGTCTGTGTGGGCTGCCATGCCTGTGTGACCTCGTGCAAGGAGTGGAATACCTCCGGCTGGGCGGGCCCCATGGTGAATCAGCGTCCCTATGATGCCGATCCCACCGGCACCTTTTTCAACCGGGTGCAGACCTTCGAGGTAGGAGAATATCCGAACACCGAGACGGTGCACTTTCCCAAGAGCTGCCTGCACTGCGAAGAACCGCCCTGTGTGCCCGTCTGTCCCACCGGGGCCTCGTACAAGCGCAAGGACAACGGCGTGGTGCTGGTCGATTACGACAAGTGCATCGGCTGCAAGTATTGCTCCTGGGCCTGTCCCTACGGTGTGCGTGAACTCGACGAGATGCAGAAGGTGATGAAGAAATGCACCCTGTGTATCGATCGCATCACCGATCGGAGCAAGCCCGAGTCCGAGCGCAAGCCGGCCTGTGTACTCGCCTGTCCGACCAGTGCACGCCTGTTCGGTGACGTACACGATTCCGACTCCGAAGTCTCGGTGGCGATCCGCGAGCGTGGTGGTTACCAGCTGATGCCCGAGTGGGGTACCCAGCCGGCCAATCACTACCTGCCGCGGCACAAGACCCGCATCCAGATCTTCGAGGATGAACTGGAACGCGTGGACAACCCGCTCGACAAGGAGCACCCGCTGCCAGCGGCACTGGGCGATACCCTGGACGACGTTACATTCTGAGTTTGAGTGATTATCGACCGCAAAGGACGCGAAGGTTACGCAAAGGGTTCGGGTTGTGGACCCTTTGTGAGCCTGGCCATGTCCGAATGCGGATTCGAGACAGCGTGTCGTGATTCCAGATGGTCACGATGCCGAATGGAGACTGTCGGAGTAGAGACAATGAGGGACTCCGGGTTCCTTGGTGTCCTTGGCGGTTCAGACAACTTTGTTGAGAGGCAACGAAAATGCATCCGGCCTTTTCCGTGATCTTTCTGACCACACTGATCGGTGCGGCCCAGGGCATGTTCATGGCTCTGGTCACCGGTCAGGTGTATTCCATGGCCAATCTGCTCGAGCCGCAGGACTCGGTCACCTTCTATGCGGCGGGCAGCCTGATCGCCCTGCTGCTGCTTGGTGGAGGACTGGTGGCGGCAGTGTTCCATCTGGGCAAGCCGGGCTATTTCATCACCCGCGCCTGGCGTGGTGTCACCCAGTGGCGCACCTCCTGGCTGTCGCGCGAGCTGATCGCCCTGCCGGCCTTTATGTTCCTGGTGTTCCTCTACGGTGTGGTGCACGACATGGGATGGACAGACACCCTGTTCACCATCAAGGGTGTGATCCCGGTCGACCCCAGCCTGATCATCGCTACTCTGGGTGTGCTGATGGCAATCACGCTGTTCATCTCCACCGCCATGATCTACGCCAGTCTGCGCTTCCTGCAGGAATGGTACTCGCCGCTGACGGTGGTGAACTTCATTCTCTTCGGGCTGGCCTCGGGCTTTACCCTGACCGCAGCCTTCTCGGCCTGGACCAGAGTGGACCTGGTGGGCTTCTACGGTACCTGGGCGGTTGTGTTCACCATCATGGCCTTTGTCTCCCGCTTCTGGTCGATGCTGCGCAATCAGCGCATCAAGCACAAGAGCGACATGCGTTCGGCACTGGGCATTCGTCATGCCAGGATCACCCAGCGTTCTATGGGTTTCATGGGTGGTTCCTTCAATACCAGGGAATACTTCCACGGCAAGAGCAGCTCCGTCGTGGAGGTGGTACGCCTGTTCTTCCTGGTGATGGTGTTCGCGGTGCCGGTAGCGCTGCTCGCGGCCAGTAATACGCTCGAGTCCCGTTATCTTCCGGTACTGGCCTTTCTTGCCCAGTACACCGGTCTGCTGGCCGAGCGCTGGTATTTCTTTGCCGAAGCCAGGCATCCGCAGAACCTGTACTATCAGACGGTGGGGTAAAACCGGGTGAGGAGGGAGATTCCGGCTCTATCGATAAAGTGCCCCGGACAGTGCCAGCACACGAGCGTCGATTAACGCTCTCCATGCCCGGGCAAGATCTCTCGCACGCTTTGTCGTAACAGGTCGTTGAACCCCTCCCTGGAATTCTGCAATATCGACCTGAACGTATCGATTGGGGTGATATTGCTGATGCGAGGCACGGATATCCAGCAAGAGACGCTGTTCAGCCGGTCAGCCAGGAATCGTGGGTACCCAGGGATCACCCGTTGCGCCCGATACGTGTCATGGTCGATGCCGCATCGGAGGAACTGGATGCAGAGTTCAACGCCCTCTGCTCCGACCATGGCCATGACGCTACCCCGCCGGAGAAGCTGCGGCGAGCCCGGCTGCCGATGGTGCTCTACACCCTCCGCAGCAAATGTCAGTCGCTGGAGCAGATCGACCACAACCTGCTGTTTCGCTGGTTCGTTGACTTTTCGATGGACGCACTTCATGTCGGTTGCAGGATCAGCCAGACGATCCGCAAGCGGATCGAGGAATGCCTCGGCCGGGTCAAGGTCATCGTTGGGATGCGCAATCCGGGGCCGGCGGCATGTCGATGGCCCGGCTCGAGGAGGGTGGTGTGCCTGGAAACAGGCGAATCGGGCTAAGGTCGGGTTGTTTTCAATGGTCTGTCAACACAGAAGGGGACACAAATGAAAGAAAATAGAAAGACAGAAATTGAGATCGATGCGTTAAAGACTCTGATGGAACCTGACCTGAGGAATCTCGGAATCGAAACATTCCCCATCTATCTGTGCAACGAGCAGTGGATATCCCTGTCTAGGATCAAAAACCTGGACAATGCCGAATGGATTGGTATTGCGGGTAGTCCCAACTTATCGCGGGGCCTGATGATGAGCCGCAAGGGACTTCGGGAAGACAGCTGGAGCCAAGGCTGGGTCAACGACAATGTACCACCCTGGCCTAACATCATGTGGTTCAAGGTGGAGAAAGGGACAATCGAAGACATCCTTTTGTATGGAGAACCAGAGGTAGGGTACGGAATGGTATATATCGCAAAGCGACATATCTAACGATGAAAATGAATCCTGAATTCAGATTCTTCGTCGTTTCGTGTGGAACTCTCCCCGCAACCTGCGCCAGTGTATCCGGAGAATACGCGATGAGGAACCGGATTGGACGGTTGTTCCGGGAAGCTATCGAGTAAAGCGGATCTTGTCGATGAGCTGTTTGGCCGGGCTCGATGCCAGGTTCTGGTTGCCGGCGTACCGGTTACGCAGGGGTCGAATCATCGATGCCAACCTGGTTGCCGCATCCTGCCGGCGTAACAGACGGGAAGAGAACGCCAGGATCGAACAAGGTGGGACACCCCGGGTCCACCCTCCGGTCTCGCGTGGGGCGAGGCCTGCGTGCTCATCGGCCCGGACATCCTTCTCCCTTGCCTGCCACCTTCTCCGCCGCGAAGAAATGTCGGGATTTCGCCTGCGCGAGCCGATCGCCGACCGGCCATTTCGCGTGGGGCGGCGCGTAACGCCCGACGAGATTGCGAAGGGGACGGGCATTCACCGCACGATGCTGTCGAAGATCCAGAACACCGGTGGCTACAACACCACGACCGATGTGCTGGACGAGTTGTACGAATACTTCGATTGCGGGATCGGCGAACCGGTCCAGCGTGTCAAAGAGGAATGACCCCGCAGGAGGGGAGCGCCGGCAAGCCCCCGCGCAATGGCGGGCTGCCGTGGTCACGAGGTTTCGTGCCAGGTTTCAGCGCGGGCGTGACGAAGCCCTGCAGACCCGGTCTTTTCCCACATACCAACGATCGAACCACCATGGCCCTGAAGAAATCCGAACTCTACTCCTCCCTCTGGCAGTCCTGCGACGAGCTGCGCGGTGGCATGGACGCCTCCCAGTACAAGGACTATGTGCTGACCCTGCTGTTCGTCAAATACGTTTCCGACAAGTACGCCGGCGACCCCAGGGCGCTGATCCTGGTGCCCGAGGGCGGCTCCTTCGACGACATGGCGCGCCTCAAGGGCGACAAGGAGATCGGCGACAGAATCAACAAGATCATCGGCCGCCTGGCCGAGGAGAACGACCTGAAGGGCGTCATCGACGTCGCCGACTTCAACGATGAGGACAAGCTCGGCAAGGGCAAGGAGATGGTGGACCGGCTCTCGAAGCTCATCGCCATCTTCGAGACCATCGACCTGCGCGCCAACCGCGCTGACGGCGATGATCTGCTGGGCGACGCCTACGAATACCTGATGCGCCACTTCGCCACCGAGTCGGGCAAGAGCAAGGGGCAGTTCTACACCCCGGCCGAGGTTTCGCGGATTCTGGCCAGGGTCATCGGCGTCGGCAAGGACACCCGCCAGGACCAGTCGGTCTACGACCCCACCTGTGGTTCCGGCTCGCTGCTGCTCAAGGTGGCCCACGAGGCCCCGCGAGGACTCTCCATCTTCGGTCAGGAGATGGACAACGCCACCGCCGCCCTGGCGCGCATGAACAGGATCCTGCACGACGC
The DNA here is from genome assembly GCA_024510845.1 of Gammaproteobacteria bacterium. GTDB lineage: Bacteria > Pseudomonadota > Gammaproteobacteria > Chromatiales > Chromatiaceae > MONJU. The sequence goes on along the minus strand of JANEMA010000007.1, from coordinate 3,738 downwards.
CCCCACCGCCGAGATCTGGCAGGGCAACACCCTGGCCAACCCGCACTGGAAGGAGAAGGACGGCAGCCTCAAGACCTTCGACTACGCCGTGGCCAATCCGCCCTTCTCCTACAAGGCCTGGAGCAACGGCCTCGATCCCGAGCATGACGAATACGGCCGCTTCGAATACGGCATCCCGCCGGTCAAGAACGGCGACTACGCCTTCCTGCTGCACATCCTCAAGTCGCTCAAGAGCACCGGCAAGGGCGCGGTCATCCTGCCCCACGGCGTGCTGTTCCGCGGCGGGGCCGAGGCCAATATCCGCCGCAACCTTGTCCGGCGCGGCTTCATTCGTGGCATCATCGGCCTGCCCGCCAACCTGTTCTACGGCACCGGCATCCCCGCCTGCATCCTGGTCATCGACAAGGAACACGCCGCCGCCAACGCCGATCCCCAGCGGGGCGGCATCTTCATGATCGACGCCTCCAGGGGCTTCATGAAGGACGGCAACAAGAACCGCCTGCGCGAGCGCGACATCCACAAGATCGTGGACGTCTTCACCAGCCGCAAGGAACTGCCACGCTACGCCCGCTTCGCGCCCCTGCGCGAGATCGAGGCCAACGACTACAACCTCAACATCCCGCGCTACATCGATTCCAGCGAGCCCGAGGACCTGCACGACCTCCACGCCCACTTGAGCGGCGGCATCCCCAACCGCGACATCGACGCCCTGCAAGACTACTGGCAGGTCTTCCCAACCCTGCGCTAGACGCTTTTCTCCCCTCTCCCTTTGGGAGAGGGGCCGGGGGTGAGGGCACAACAACCCGACCGACCCACCGACCCCGTTGGGTTACGCTCCGCTAACCCAACCTACAGCCACCCCCGGGTTCCCCCGGAGCGCATCAAGCCCACCATCCTCGAACACCCCGAGTTCGCCGCCTTCCGCGAGCGCATCCTCGAACGCTTCAACGCCTGGCGCGATCCGCACCGGCCCGGCCTCATGGGCCTGAATGGCGACACCGAGCCCAAGACGCTCATCCACGAACTCTCCGAGGCCCTGCTTGAACAATTCGAAGGCGCGCCCCTCATCGACGCCTACGCCGTCTACCAGCACCTCATGGACTACTGGGCCGAGACCCTGCAGGACGACGTCTACGCCATCGTCCAGGACGGCTGGCAGGCCGCCGCCAGACCCCGCGAGCTGGTGGCCGAGAAGGGTCGGAAGCACAAGGAGACCCCGGACCTCACCATCGGCCGCAAGAAATACAAGACCGACCTCATCCCCCCCGCGCTCATCGTTACCCGCTACTTCGCAGACGAGCAAAAGCACATCGACCGGCTCCAGGCCGAGGCCGACGCCGCCGCGCAGGAACTGGAGAGCTACATCGAAGAGCATTCAGGCGAGGACGGCCTGCTCGAAGAGGCCAAGACCGACAAGGGCAAGATCACCAAGACCAAGGTGCGGCAATTGACAATGGACAATGAGCAATGGACAGCGAAGGAGATGACGGCTTTGAAACATTGTCTGGCGCTGTTCGACGCCGAGGCCGCCGCCAACAAGCAGCTCAAGGAGGCCATCAAGGCCCGTGACGAAGCGGTGCTCAAGCACTACGCCCAACTCACCGAGGCCGAGATCAAGGAACTGGTGGTGGACGACAAATGGCTCGCCGCCCTCGAACAGGCCGTGCAGGGTGAGATCGAGCGCGTCACCCAGCAGCTCGCCACCCGCATCCGGGAGCTGGAGGAGCGCTACGCCGAGCCGCTGCCGGAGATCATGCAGGAGGTGGAGAGCCTGCAGGCGAAGGTGGACGAACACCTGCGCCGGATGGGGCTCACCTCAATGGATAGTTGATAATGGATAATTGACAATGGATGGTGGCGGGGAGCTGTGAAGGGAAGTGTGGTTCGGGACAAGTCGTTTGCCTTTGCGGTGCGTGTGGTGCGTTTGTGCCAGCATGTGCAGCAGGAAAGACGGGAATATGTCCTGAGCAAGCAGTTGTTGCGCAGTGGCACGGCGATTGGCGCCTTGATTCGGGAAGCGGATCAGGCCGAAAGCCGGGCCGACTTCGTGCACAAGATGTCGATTGCGCTCAAGGAAGCGAATGAATCGGAGTACTGGATTCAGTTGTTGAAAGAAACTGGTTATATCGATGCCAAGGGAGCGGAATCCATTGGCGCGGATTTGACGGAGATACTGAAGCTGTTGGTGGCGATTGTGAAGAAAAACAGGGAGGTAATGGGTAATTGACAATGGACAATGCCGTGAGGTCACTGCTGATTATCAATTATCCATTGACCATTCTCCATTGGACGAAGTGCCGTCGGGATACAAGCGGACTGAGGTGGGGGTGATTCCGGAGGATTGGGTTGTAGCCCGTATTGATGAATATTACGATGTTATATCGAGCAAAAGAGTACTTCAGAGAGATTGGAAATCCAGAGGGGTCCCATTTTATAGAGCAAGAGAAGTTGCGGTTCTTGCGGAAAAAGGAGTGGTTGATAACGAGCTTTTCATTACTGAAGATTTATATCTAACGCTGAAATCTAAATATGGTGTTCCAAAGGTGGGCGATGCATTGGTTACAGGCATCGGAACCATCGGAAAGGTGTATACCGTCTCGCCAGATAATATGTTTTATTTCAAAGATGCGAGTGTTCTCTGGTTGAAGAGTAGAGGTGGCTATTCATCAGAGTTTCTAAAGCAGGTTTTCTTGACTGACATAATAGTAAAGCAGATCAAGAATTCCTCAATGGGAACCACTGTTGAAACCTATACGATACAAAGCGCGAAAAAAACACTTGTTCCAACGCCCTCTCTCGAAGAACAGCGCGCCATCGCCACCGCGCTGTCGGACGTCGATGCCCTCATCACCGCGCTGGACAAGCTCATCGCCAAAAAGCGCGCCATCAAAACCGCCGCCATGCAGCAACTCCTCACCGGCAAAACCCGCTTGCCGGGCTTCAGCGGCGAGTGGGAAACGAAGCGGTTGGGGGATATTGCGCATATCCAGACTGGATCCAAGAATAACCAAGACAAGGTTGAAGGAGGGCAGTATCCGTTTTTTGTGCGATCAGAAACAGTTGAACGAATAGATAGCTATTCTTATGCCTGCGAGGCAATCCTCGTTCCTGGTGAAGGTGGCATCGGGAGTATTTTCCACTACATAAACGGACGCTTTGATGTTCATCAGCGTGTTTACGCAATTACCCAATTTGCCAGCAATGTGTCTGGTAAGTTTGTATATCTGTATATGACAAACCACTTCGGCGCGCATGCCATGAGGAACACTGTTAAGGCAACCGTAGACTCGTTGAGGTTGCCTGCATTCCAGAGTTTTGAAATACGCATGCCCCCTACACTCGATGAACAAACCGCCATCGCCCAGGTTCTTTCCGACATGGACGCCGAAATCGCCGCCCTGGAGGCCCGCCGCGACAAGACCCGCGCCATCAAGCAGGGCATGATGCAGCAGGTTCTCACTGGCCGGGTGCGGCTTGTTTGAATGGACAATGGAGAATTGACAGTGGATGGTGGTACAGCGTCATTGAGTGGCAGGGGCCATGCTGCCGCGCTCATTGTCAATTTTCCATTGTTCATTATCCATTGTAACGAGGTTGCCTGATGGACGACGCCACGGGCGATATTCTGATCTACGAAACCGAAGACCAGCAGGTGGAGGTGCGGCTGGAGCGGGAGACCGTCTGGCTCAATCGGCAGCAGATGGCGGCGTTGTTCGGGCGTGACGTCAAGACCATCGG
>JANEMA010000062.1 GCA_024510845.1 Gammaproteobacteria bacterium | reverse complement strand
GAGGCCCAACGCAAGGCAGAAGCCGAGAAGAAGCGCAAGGCCGAGGAAGCACGCCGAAAAGCCGAGGCTGATGCGCGCGAACGGGAACTCCAGGCCCAGTTCGAGGCCGAACAGAGTGCGCGCGAGGCGGCGCACATCGTACGCCTCATCCAGGACAAGGTGGCGCGCAACTGGAAGCAGCCACCGGGCACGCTGGACAAGGGGCTGAAGTGCAAGGTTTCGGTGCGCCTGGGGCCATCCGGTTCGGTATTGACGTTCAGCGTGGTGGAGTCCAGTGGCAACCCGGCATTCGACCATTCCGTGGAGACGGCGGTGTGGAAGAGCCGGAGCCTGCCCATGCCCGACGACCCGGCGCTGCGCTCGCGCAACGAGTTTCGTAGCCATACCTTTATATTCGATCCGTCCAGGAACCCATGATGAGACACCTGAAGCTGATGATCCTGAGCCTAGTGACCGTGCTCGGCAACCTGTCGACACACGCCCTCGAGATCGAGATCACCGAGGGCGTGGAAGGGGCCTTGCCGATCGCCATCGTGCCCTTTGCCTACCGGGGTGCCGGCAACCCGCCGGCGCAGGACGTGGCGGCTGTCGTCACGGCCGATCTGGCACGCAGTGGGCGTTTCAAGCCGCTGCCACTGGCCGACATGCTGGCGCGACCGAGCACGACCGATGCGGTGGATTTTCGCGACTGGCGGGCAGTGAGCGTCGAGAACCTGGTGATCGGCGAGATCGAGCCCAACGGGCCGCTTGGTTACCTGGTGAAATTCCGCCTGTTCGACGTGTTCCGCGGTGGCCAGATCACCGGGTTCAGCTTCCCCACCACCCAGAACGACCTGCGTTCCACCGCGCATCACATCGCCGACTTGATCTACGAGGAGCTGATCGGCGAGCGTGGGGCCTTCGACACGCGCATTGCCTATATCACCTCAGTACGTGACCGTCAGGGTCATGATCGAATGCACCTGAAGGTGGCGGATGCCGACGGTGACAATCCGCAGACCATCGTCGCTTCCGACGAGCCGCTGATGTCACCGGCCTGGTCACCGGATGGGAAACGCATCGCCTATGTTTCCTTCGAGAAACACCAGCCTTCGATCTGGGTACAGGATGTATTCACCGGCAAGCGCGAGCGGATCACCTCGTACAGGGGGATCAACGGGGCGCCGGCCTGGTCGCCGGATGGTCGCCGCCTGGCGCTCACCCTGTCCAAGGACGGCAATCCGGACATCTACATCTTCGACCTGCGCCGGCGCAGCCTGCGCAAGCTCACGCGTCACTGGGCCATCGACACGGAACCGGCCTGGTCACCGGACGGCAAGAGTATCGTTTTCACTTCCGATCGTGGCGGCACGCCGCAGATCTACCGGGTGCCGGTCTCCGGGGGCGAGCCCGAGCGCATCACCTTCGAGGGCAATTACAACGCGCGCGCCTCCTGGGCAGCGGACGGGCGATATTTGACGCTGGTCACACGGGTGAACGGAAACTTTCGCATCGGCCTGCTGGATATGGAGAATGGCAACCTGCAAGTGCTCAGCCAAGGCGATCTGGATGAGTCACCGAGTTTCGCACCCAATGGCAGCATGATAATTTACGCCGGCAGGGACGACGGTCGGGACGTACTGTGGGCCGTATCCACCGACGGACGGGTTAGACAACGCCTGGCAACGCAGGTGGGGGATGTGCGAGAGCCCACCTGGTCACCTTATCACCAACAACGAAGAGGATCCGATCGATGAACAAGAATCTGAGCAGGCTGGCCGTGATCGCGGCAGCCCTGTTGTTTGCAGGTTGTTCCAGTACCGGTACACGGAAGGAAAGCGCCGCGGTGGTGGTGTCCGACAAGGGAGATGTCCAGATCGTGAAGGGGAGTGGTGCGCAGACTGCCGGCGCAGCACGGGAAGGTACCTGGCAGGGTAAACCACTGGACGATCCCAGCAGTCCGTTGTCCAGGCGCAAGGTTTATTTCAATTTCGACGAGAGTACCATCAAGCCCGGGTACGTCGATTTGCTGCGTGCACACGCCGAGTATCTGTCCTCCCATCCGTTGATCAAGGTGACCATCGAGGGGCACGGTGACGAGCGCGGTTCACGGGAATACAACATCGGTCTGGGTGAGCGCCGCGCCAATACGGTGAAACGCTTTCTCGAGGCCGAGGGGGTCGATCCTGCACAGCTGAATACCATCAGCTACGGCGAGGAAAGCCCCGATATACTGGGCCACAACGAAGCGGCCTGGTCGAAGAACCGCCGCGCAGTGCTCGTCTACTGAGATGTGTCAGCGTGCTGTGTTGATGGCCAGCCTGCTGGCGGTGTTGCCGTCGGCAGGGTTTCCTGCCACCCGGTCCGGAGGAGTGACCCTGGAGCAGCGTATGGAACGCATGGAACGCCGTGCGGTACATATCACCGAGTTGACACTGACAGTGGATGCCCTGCGTCAGGAAAACGGCCGACTGCGGGGCGAAATGGAGCACCTTCAGCATGAATTGCAGCAGCTTCGTCGTCGACAACGTGACCTGTACCTGGATATCGATCAGCGGCTGTCCAACATGCGGGGACGACCACCAGCGCCAGTGGCGACAAGTGATGTCAAGGAAAAGGGCACTCCCGCTGGAAACGCCGGCACAGATGAGCCAGCCGTGGCGGATCCGCAGCAGGTCCAGGCCAAGTACCAGGCAGCCTACGCTCTGCTCAACCCACGCGATCGACGCTACACCGAAGCAGCCGCAGCCTTCACCGAGTTTCTGAAGAAATACCCGGATGTGTCGCTAGCGGCAAATGCCCGATACTGGCTGGGCGAAGCCTACTATGTCTCGCAGAAGAACGCAGAGGCAAAGGCGGCCTTCCAGACATTGATCGACAAGCACCCGGACAGCGCCAAGGTCCCGGGAGCACTGTACAAGATCGGACGTATCCTGGCAGCCGAAGGCGATACCGAAGGTGCACGCAAGGCCTTCGGACAGGTGGTTGCGCATCATCCAGATTCACCTGCGGCCAATCTGGCACGCGAGCAGCTCGAAAGGATCGCAACCCACAAGTGAAACGATCCTTTTCTCCTGCATGAGTTCGCTTCGCATCACCGAAATCTTTCATTCCCTGCAGGGAGAGGCGCGCGATATCGGCCGGCCCACCGTGTTCGTGCGCCTGAGCGGCTGTCCCCTGCGCTGTACCTGGTGTGATACCACCTACTCCTTCAAGGCCGGAGAGGTGCTGTCGCTCGATACCATCCTGCAGCGTGTGGCTGTGTTCGATACACACCATGTCTGCGTCACGGGGGGAGAGCCACTAGCGCAGAAGGGCTGCCTAGCGCTGCTCGAGCGCCTGTGCGATGCCGGTCATTCGGTTTCGCTGGAGACTAGCGGTGCCCTGGATATCGGCGGAATCGATGCGCACGTGACGCGGGTGATGGATCTCAAGACGCCATCGTCCGGGGAACAGACACGCAATCGCAGGGAGAACATTGCACTGCTGCGATCACAGGACCAAGTCAAATTCGTGATCGCAGACGAACACGACTACCGCTGGAGTTGCGAGCAACTCGAGGCACATGCTCTGGCGAATCGCTGCGATGTACTGTTCTCCCCGGTGACCGACCGGTTGGCCCCGCGTGAGCTGGCAGAGTGGATCCTGCACGATCGCCTGCCGGTTCGTTTCCAAATCCAGTTGCACAAGTATCTGTGGGGAGAGGAGAGCGGTCGATGAGTGACCAGCCAAAGGCCGTAGTGTTGCTCTCGGGAGGACTGGACTCGGCCACCACGCTGGCGATTGCACACGAGCAGGGCTTTGCCTCTCATGCACTCAGTTTCGACTATGGGCAGCGACATGCCGCCGAACTGAATGCTGCACACCGGGTGGCTGCCGATCTAGGCGTATTCGAACACAAGGTGCTGCCCTTGTCGCTGGACGACATCGGGGGCTCGGCGCTCACCGATCAGGACATTGCGGTGCCGGAAGGGGGCGGAGAAGGCATCCCTGTGACCTATGTGCCGGCACGCAATACCGTGTTCCTGTCCCTGGCCTTGGGCTGGGCCGAAGTGCTTGGTGCGCGTGACCTGTTCGTGGGGGTAAACGCCGTGGACTATTCCGGCTATCCCGATTGCCGCCCCGAGTTCATCGCAGCCTTTGAACGGCTGGCCAACCTGGCGACCCGTGCCGGAGTGGAAGGCGGGCGCTTCCGCATCCATGCCCCCCTCATCGAGATGAGCAAGGCTGAGATCGTGCGTACCGGCACCCGTCTGGGCCTGGATTATGGCTTGACGGTTTCCTGCTACCGGGCCGATGCCGAGGGGCTGGCCTGCGGACGCTGTGATTCCTGTCGTTTCCGCGCCCAGGGTTTCGCCGAGGCCGGTCTGTCCGATCCCACACGTTACCGGGACTGAACGCCGTTACTCCGCACGGACGCAGATTGATTCATGCTAGCATCCGGTCGTGGACCATCGGCAGCCGCATGAGGAATATTCCGTGTGGCCGGGGCGTCAATCATCCGTTGGGATCCCTTGTACCTGCAACAATCCGGAGAGAGTGACATGCAGTTCGAGAGTTTCGTCGAGGCCCATCAGGCCTTGTTGCTGGGCACCTTTCTGATCGCCCTGGTGATGGGTGCGGTAATCAACAAGACTAATTTCTGCACCATGGGCGCAGTGTCCGATTTCGTGAACATGGGTGATACCGGGCGTCTGCGTACCTGGCTGTTTGCCATCGCGGTAGCACTGTTGGGTGTGACTGCCCTGGAATATGCCGGGCTGGTGAACCCTGATGACGCCTTCCCTCCTTATCGTGGCAATCTCCTGCTGCTTGCCGAGAACATCCTCGGTGGCCTGATGTTCGGCATTGGCATGACGTTGGCATCTGGATGTGGCAACAAAACCTTGATTCGTATCGGTGGCGGCAACCTGAAATCCATCGTGGTGTTCGCCATCATCGCGGTAATCGCCTATTTCATGATCAACCCGTTCCCGAACTCGGACCAGACTCTGATGAGTGTGCTGTTCTACGACTGGATCCGTCCCCTGTCGGTGAACATGGGGGGACACCAGGATCTGGGCACCGTACTGGCTGGTGAGGAAAATGTGGTGATAGGACGCTTGGTGATCGGCTTGGTGTTAGGCGTGATCCTATTGGTCTTCGCGCTCAAGTCGAGTGATTTTCGTGGCAATCGTGATCACTTGCTGGGTGGCTTGGTGATCGGCTTGGCGGTGCTGGGGGCCTGGTATGTCTCCAGCAACATCTTCATCGACGCCGATGGTGAAATGGTCAGCCTGAGCGAATACTACGAGCAATGGGACATGCTGGCCGATTCCGACGAAGGCAAGCCAGCCGCAGGCCGCCCCTTGTCACCTCAATCCTATACCTTCATCAACCCCATGGGACAGACCTTCGGTTATCTCACCTCGGGGCTACAATCCAGTCTGTTGAGCTTCGGAGTGGTCGCGGTGTTCGGTGTGGTGCTGGGCTCGCTGCTGTATGCACTGATCAGCCGAAGCTTTCGCATCGAATGGTTCAGTTCACTGGCCGATGTGCGCAATCATGTGGTCGGCGCCGTACTCATGGGTTTCGGTGGGGTGCTGGGCATGGGCTGTACCATAGGGCAGGCGATCACTGGTGTATCGACTCTGGCAATCGGATCCATGCTCACCTTTGGCGCCATCTTTCTGAGCTCCGCGCTGACCATGAAAGTGCAGTATTACAAGATGGTCTACGAGAGCGAGGCAACTCTCCTCAAGGCCCTGGTCACCGGCCTGGTCGATCTCAAGCTGCTGCCGTCAGGAATGCGGCAACTGGAAGCCGTGTAATCTGTCGAAGGGACCGTTATCAAGCCGGCATCATGACAGGACACGATCAGGCGGCATAATGGATACAGGGGTGTTCGAGATATTTGCGGACCCTTTCGGGTTTGTTCTGCAACATCTTAATGTGACTACGTACCGGCTCAGTAGTGACCACGCCGGTCGGTGTGGAGGCTCGAAGGCAGACCGGACCCGATGATGGCCTCGCGCATCACCTGGAAGCACGAGATGGTACCTTCCTCTTCGACAAAGATCATCGGGTAATCCCGGCCGTAGCGTCGTCGAAGATGGTGGCCAGTTCCCGGGACTGACCGGGCATCTCCTCATGAGTGGAACCACCTCATGCCCATCATGGAAACTCACTCGCAATGCCGACGCTGCTTGACCCGTGCCGGGGCCTGCTTGACCAGATCGACTTTCTGCAAGGGGGCGCTCCCGGGTGTCTCAGATGTATTGAACCAAGACA
>JANEMA010000061.1 GCA_024510845.1 Gammaproteobacteria bacterium | reverse complement strand
CAAGCTTCGGACGAGGATGCTGAGTTTGCAGCACAATCGGATACCAACGGCTTCGCCACAACCCATCGTCCTGTTTCTCCGTACATCCAATTCGATTCCGGGAACGGGAATCGAATTGGCCTGCCTGCCCGGCAGCTCCGTGCCACGACTCATAATCTCGATATAGTCCGCGTAGCTGAACAGGCGGTTGCGTTTCCGGGCGGTCAGCTCCTCGACGATGCCGATCTGTTCCAGATGGCCGGGTGCCTTGTTGACCGTGGCCGGAGTGATGCCGGTCTTCTGCACCAGCGAACCCGAGGTGGCGATGGGGTGTTCCATCAGCGCCCGGTAGACCTGCAGTGTAGGTGCTGCCGCCCGGCCGAGGCCGCTGATCTTGTCGCGATCCTGGTTCGACAGGTCCAGGAGCTGCTGCGCCGGAACTCGCCCGGGGTCTGATTGCTGACACGCCCCTTGGTCAGCAGCACGCCATGAATCTCGCGGAACAGACGCAGCGACAGCGGCAGCCCTTCCTCCAGCAGGCGCAGACCATGGTCGATGGCCGCAACATAATTGCTGACCTCCTGCACGTCATACAGCGGGACGCCGGGCTCCTGATCCAGCTCGAACAGCAGCAGGTCCCGCAGGTAGAGGTTGGATTTCTCCTGCACCATGGGCGCGACATCACCGCTCTCGCGGTTGAACTTGTAGATCGGGATCACCCGGCGCTCGGTCACGTTGTTGGGCAGTGTCTGGCCGCTGGTATCCGTGGTCTTGAGAGAGAGAACCCATTTTTCCCGCTCTGCGGTGGGCTCACCGGTGGCCAGAAATTTATCTGGCAGGGAACGCCGGATCGGTGGGTCGAAAAAATATTTCAGCCCATAGGGGGTGAGACCTCTGGATTTACCACCGCACCACCGCAAAAGAAAAGGATGCACGAGAGTGTCCTGGATGATTTTCCAAGCCATCATGGTGGTGACTCGGAGCGTTTCAGATTGACAGTTGACTTGTTTTCGGACCATATTTGGTCCTGCAGGGAGGATGGATATGAAGCTATCGAGCCAGATCAAACCGATTAGTTACCTGAAAGCCCATGCCGCAGAAATCGTGCGCAACATGTCAGGGCAAGGTGAACCCCTGGTCATCACTCAGAATGGCGAAGCCAAGGTTGTGATGCAGGACATCGAAAGCTATGAGCAAACCCAGGAGACCATGGCCCTTCTGAAGATCCTGGCGCTCGGCTCGCATCAGATCGAGGAAGGCAAAGTCCAGCCCGCCGGTGATGTCATCCAGCGGCTTCGCGACCGGAGCAAGAGTCGTTGATGATCTTCCAGATATTTCTGACCGACGCTGCGTCACGGGATTTGGAGGAGCTGTACGACTACATTGCATCCCACGACGCGCCGGGAAAAGCGGATTACGTTCTCGATCAAATAGAGAAGGCCTTTTCGAGCCTCACCGAGAACCCGGAGCGAGGAGCCTGTCCAAAAGAACTGCTGGCTATCGGGCTTTGCGAGTATCGTGAGATTTTTTTCAGACCCTACCGCATCATCTATCGGGTCACGGCCGAAAATGTTTATGTCATGGTGATTGCCGACGGCCGCCGCGATATGCAGACCTTGCTGCAACGTCGTCTTTTACAGGCGTAGATTTCCAGTCCTTGCCGGATGAGGGCGAGCAACCGATGGTGGCTCAGACCTGGAGAATGTTTTCAACCAACTTGTAGACCGTGGTCCCGCCAAGGGCGCGTGGCCAGTCGGTGCAGGGAGGATTGTCGCGCAGCCGGTCGCTGCAATCCCGTGACGATGCGATGCCGGTGCCATCCTCGAAGTGGAGCAGCAGCCAGTATTCGAACTTGGGATTGCTGAGGGTGAAGCCGTAATTGTCGTGTGTCCGTGCCCAGGCATGAAGTTGATCCAATTGTTCGTCAGTCCACTGATCCTTATCCACCACGAGCCAGGCTTCGTCGGAGGATCCCAGCGCTTCCTGCCGGAGATGACCCTCCATCCGTTTCGGTACCTGAGGCGGGGAACTATCGTGGCTTCCTTTGACAGGCTGTTGAAATTCGCCGACTGAAGTGGAAGATGCCGGCAAGACGGGAAAAAGGACAAGCGACACGATGCGAGAACCGGATATTCAGCAAGATTCCCTGTTCAGCAAAAAGAGGAGCTGACCCGCGCCCAACGCTATCTCAAAGGCAATTTTCTGTTGTCCAATGAGACCGTCGTAGCCGTAGCGACCACCCTCGCCGGCTACTGGATCCAGGGTAGGACGCCCCGGGACCTGGCTGAATACGTACCTGGCATCGACGCTGTGGACGCCCAGGCCGTGGAAGATGTGGGTCGCCGCTATTTCGCCTCACGCAAGCAGACTGTGGTCATTCAGTGGCAACGTGCAGCAAATTCGAAAGCGGCTTGCACTCTTTGGCGAGGTCAAGGTGGCTGAACTCAACGGCTCTTCATCAAAATCAACTATGGGGTGAGTAACGATCACCGCTGCCGCTTGTCCTGCCTGCATCGGGGATGCACTTGTGGCAAGACTCTTGCTTACCCTCGGCAGATCACCGAGGTGCTGAACGGCGAGGTATACTTTGCGCGTCCCTGTCGTAGCAGGGAGCACGGGATGAACGAGCACATGAACGGCCTGATCCGGCAGGACTTCCTGAAGGAAGCAGACTTCGATCAGGTCACCGACGAGAAGGTTGCGACAGTGGAACGCAAGCTGAACTGCGAGCTGGGAAGCGTTTCGGCGACAGGGCGCCGATCAAGATATTTTGTGGCGGGCTATAGACAGAACGCAGCCCCACCGGTGGTGTTGCGACTCTTGCTTGAATTCGGGCGGGGATTTCTTTGTTGTATGCCATTGCTGGCGGGCGTGGTGCAGGCGGGACATGCTGTGCACTGGAGCTATCTGGGCGAGGAAGGGCCAGAATCCTGGGGTCATCTGAGTCCTGATTATCACGTTTGTGCCGATGGCAGGGACCAGTCGCCGGTGAACATCGAAGGGGCCATTGAGGCCGAGATGCCGCCGCTGGAGTTCAATTACCACAAGGGTGGTAGTGCTGTGCTTAACAATGGCCACACCATCCAGGTGAGCTACTTGGCGGGCAGCACACTGGCCGTGAATGGTCGCGAATTCGAACTCAAGCAGTTCCATTTTCATGCCCCCAGCGAGAACCACATTGAGGGCAAGGGCTATCCCATGGAGATGCACCTAGTGCATGCCGACAAGGAAGGCAACTTGGCTGTGGTGGCGGTGATGATCACCGAGGGCAGAGAGAACGAAACCCTGACGGAGATTTGGCGGCAGATGCCCGAACAGGCCGGCGGCAAAAAGGATCTCCAGAAGAGAATCTCCGTGAAGGGACTGCTCCCTGCCAGCAAGGACTACTACCGCTTCAACGGATCACTGACCACGCCGCCTTGTACCGAAGGCGTGCGCTGGTACGTGATGAAGCAACCGTTGACGGTCTCCGTCGAGCAGGTGAGGAAATTCAGGCACATCATGCACCACCACAACAACAGGCCGGTGCAGCCGGTATATGCCCGCCCGCTGCTGAAGTGAATGGCGGTCGGGAGCCTGTCTGACTTGATGATCGTCATCTCTGGCGGAGGATGATACTCGGGCAGGGCAGGGCGGTGGGCACGATTCTGTCTGAGGCCCATCGGGAGAGCTTGTACATGCGACGCATCTCTTGATTAAGAATATCATGACATGCTAATATAATACCCCAATTCAATGACTCAATGAGATGAGGTATCCGCATGAACACCGAAATGAACACCGACGCACTGGCCATCTGCTGTCAGCAGCTCTTCGAGTTGGCCAAAGAGCACAAGCACGAAATGAAAATCATCATCGAGATGCTGATTGAAGCAGAAGAGGATCTGTGTGAGGACTTGGCCGCCTGAGCATCACAGGCGCTCGATTCAGGTGCTGAAGTGCTGAGTATCGTGCGTGGCCCGGATACTTGGGGCGCGTGCGATCTTGGCCGGCCTGTCGTCCGTCCAGGCACGTTTCGTGGCGTACCCTGCTGGCGAGCCTGCCACGCTTCCCGTCGAGTCTGACAGAAGATAGATTGGATTGTGGAGAATGCAAGAAAGGCAGCCGGCAAAGGCAATGGATCGCCCCCTGGAAGTACTCGATCATTTTCCCGGCTTGTACTGACTGCGTTGGACGCTGTGTTTCACCCAGCCCTTCGACACCCCACTGTATCTCGGTTTGGCCTTGCGCGGGTTGCTTGGACACGGCCTGCGGCGAATGGCTTGTGTGACCTGTCGCAAATCCTGTATTGACTGTCTCCTGACCGATTCCTGTGTCTACACCCGGCTGTTCGAGCCCGCTGCGCATACCAGCGGCTCGGTCAGGGTCCCGTATGTCTTGAGTGTCTCGGTGTCTGCAAGGTGGCATTGTCCCAAGGGCGGTTCACTTTTGAAATGAGCCTGCTGTCGCCTCACCACCGGGAACTGCCTTACTTGGTGCAGGTCTTCCAAGCCGGTGGTCACCCGGGACTTGGACCAAGGCAAGTCGGCTTCGATCTCGATGAGCTGGCCACACTGGGGGCCCCCTGGCAGGCTGTTGAAAACAGCCCCGATTTTTCCCTGTTTTCACCGGAGGGGAGCATTCGAAGCCCATTTTTGGAGGCCGAGTGCCTCCAGGTTGCCCATTTCGCTCGAAAATGAGGCTCCTCGACATCTCATGTCCCACAGACGAGCGGGCATGGGTGTAAAGTCACGGATTCAGGAAGATGTTTTGTGATGGGCCCCGGCAGAACGCCGCCCCGGTGGTGTTGCGGTTATTGGCTGAATTCAGGAAGGGAACACAATGAGAGAAAAGAAAAAGACAGAAATTGAGATCGATGCGTTAAAGACTCTGATGGAACCTGATCTGAGGAATCTTGGGATTGAAACGTTCCCCATCTATCTGTGCAACGAGCAGTGGATATCCCTATCTGGGATCAAAAACCTGGACAATGCCGAATGGATTGGTATTACGGGTAGTCCCAACTCATCTCGGGGTCTGATGATGAGCCGCAAGGGGTTTCGGGAAGACAGTTGGAGCCAGGGTTGGGTTAGCGACAATGTACCACACTGGCCTAAAATCATGTGGTTCAAGGTGGAGAAAGGGACAATTGAAGACATCCTTTTGTATGGAGAACCAGGGGTAGGCTACGGAATGGTGTATATCGCAAAGCGACATATCAACGACGAGATGGACGTATTTCAAGTATCGTGACGCAGTTGTTTCCGACTATCGTGATTTCGGCAGCAGCTTTGCGAGGCCCCGGGTGCAGGACATCCAGTCCTTTGTTTCGGAGCACTATGAGTCGGGCCACTACTGGCCGGCGCCCCTCATCCAGATCAACCCCGCCTGTGTCTCGGGTTCGACGGTAGAGGAACTGGTTGCCAGCGGAAAGCTGCATCCCAAATGCGGGGGGATCTTCCGTTTCGGGCGGGAAGGAGGAAATCCCGGCGTCTCGGCGAGGCTGTTTCGGCACCAGGAAGAGGCGATAGAGATTGCCCAAAACGGGAACAGCTATGTGCTCATCACGGGCACAGGCTCAGGCAAGTCACTGAGCTATATCTTGCCGATTGTGGATCGCGTGTTGAGAGAGAAGGAGACTGATTCGGTACCTTCGATCAAGGCGATCATCATTCGTCTCGCGCTTCCCGCTGTGGTAGGGCCGTGCAAAGTACACCCCAGCGCCTCGGCGATCTGTTTGTGGTAGGCGAACTCCTTGCCGTTGTCGAAGGTGAGGGTCGCCACCTGTTCGGCAACCGCCCCCAGACGCTTTGTGATCGCCGCCGCGGTCTGTTTCGCCGTCGCCCGCTCCACCTTCTGAATTACCACCTGCAGGCTCTTGCGCTCCACCGGGGTCACCAGAGCGCGGACCGTGTCGCCTTCCCGGTCACCCAGGCGGCTGCGCTCGTCCACCACCACCGGCCGTTCTTCGATACCCACCCGGTCGATGATCCGGCCACGCCGTTCCTGGCTGCCGTAGCGCTTCCGATGGCGTTTCCGTCGATGGCGCAGGTGCTTGGTACCGTTCGCCCCGGCTGACTTGTCCCGCTCGATGTGCCGGTAGATCCACTCGTGGTTGACCACGGGGTAGCCAATGGCCCTCACCGAGCCTGTGATCTGCTCCGGGCTCCAGTCCTTGCGTAGCTGTTCCTCCACCCAGGTGATCAGCTCGGAGATTCGCTTGTGCACCTTGCGGGCCTCGCGACGTCGCCTATCTGAGATTCGCTGTGTCCGCTTCGCCGCATACCCATCACCCTTCTGGTTGCGTCTCAGCTCCCGGCTGATGGTGCTGGGCGAGCGGCCCAGTGTCTGCGCGATCTGTCGTTGCGTGCGGCCCAGCTGCTCCATCGCCGAGATCTGGTGTCGTTCCTCTTGAGTCAGTTGCCTGTAGTGCCTCATGTGCATACCTGTCTGGGTTTGGGGTCAGAGCCGCCCATTCCAGGCGGCAACTGATTCCCTCTTCAGTTCCAGGCGTTGCAGTTATTCTGTGAATTCAGG
>JANEMA010000060.1 GCA_024510845.1 Gammaproteobacteria bacterium | reverse complement strand
GAGTACCTGTTCAGCGAGGAGAACATCCAGTCGGCCATCCAGAAGCTGAAGAGCGTCAAGTACGACGGTCTGCAGAAGACCAGCGAGGCCATCTACGACCTGCTTACCCTCGGCACGGCGCTGGAGCAGTCCGTCGAAGGCGATACCCGCAGCTTCAATCTCCATTACATCGACTGGCGCAACTGGCGGAACAACCGTTTCCACGCGACCGCCGAGTTCAGTGTCGAGCGCAACCGCAGCACGGAGACCGTGCGACCGGACATCGTGCTGTTCGTCAACGGCATTCCCTTTTCCGTGATCGAATGCAAATCGCCGAAAGTGGAGGTGGAACAGGCCATCTCCCAGTGCCTGCGCAATCAGGGCGAGGACTATGCGCCCCGGCTGTTCACTACCGTGCAGCAGGTGCTGGCGGTGAACAAGAACGCGGCCCGTTACGCCACGGCGGGCACTCCGGCGCGCTTCTGGGGTGTCTGGCGCGAGCTGGCGGACAGGGAGGAGGCGGTGGCGGAAGCCGTCAACCGGTCGCTGCCCGAGGACATGAGGGACCGGCTCTTCTCCGGCGACTTCGCCCCGGCCCGGAGCTGGTTCGATGCCCTGGAGACCGAGGGGCCGCGCCTGGTGACTGAGCAGGACCGTACGCTTTACAGCCTGTGCCGCCCCGAGCGCCTGCTGGAGCTGGCCTACAAGTTCACCCTGTTCGAGGGCGGGCTGAAGAAGATCGCCCGCTATCAGCAGTATTTCGTCATCCAATCCACCCTGGAGCGGGTGAAACAGCAGGACGCCTCCGGCAGGCGGCGCGGCGGCATCATCTGGCATACCCAGGGCTCTGGCAAGTCACTGACCATGGTGATGCTGGCGCGCAATCTGGCGCTGGATCCCGACATCTCCAACCCGCGCATCGTGCTGGTGACCGACCGCGAGGATCTGGACCGGCAACTGGGCAACACCTTCGCCGCCTGCGGTCTGGATCCCAACCGCGCCACCTCGGGACGCCACCTGCTGGCGCTGGTCAGCGAGCACAAGGCCGGCATCGTCACCACCCTGGTGCACAAGTTCGACAAGGCGCTCAAGGCCCGCAGGTTCCGCGAGGCGTCGCCGGACATCTTCATGCTGGTGGATGAGAGCCATCGCACCCACTTCGGCAGCCTGGCGGCGCGGATGCGGCAGATGTTTCCCAATGCCTGCTATCTGGGCTTTACCGGGACGCCGCTGATGAAGAAGGAGAAGAACAATTTCGAGAAGTTCGGCGGGCTGATCGAACCCTGCTACTCCATCGAGCAGGCGGTGGAGGACCATGCCGTGGTGCCGCTGCTCTACGAGGGTCGGCATGTGGAAATGGAGCAGAATCGCGCCGCCATCGATCTGTGGTTCGAGCGGCACACCCAGGGGCTGTCGCGGGAGCAGCAGGCGGACCTGAAGAAGAAATACGCCCGCGCCGAGATGCTCAACAAGGCCGACCAGGTCATCTACATGCGCGCCTTCGACATCAGCGAGCATTACCGCGCCAACTGGCAGGGCACCGGCTTCAAGGCCCAGCTGGTAGCTCCCGGCAAGGCCGCCGCCCTCAGGTACAAGGCCTGTCTGGACGAGATCGGCGAGGTCTCTTCGGAGATCATCATCTCGCCGCCGGACAGCCGCGAGGGTTTCGAAGAGGTCGAGGGCAAGCCGGTGGACGAGGTGGTGGCCTTCTGGCAGAAGATGATGCAGCGCTACGGCTCGGAGGGGGAATACACCAAGCAGATCATCAACCAGTTCAAGCATGGCGAGGAGCCGGAGATCCTCATCGTGGTGGACAAGCTGCTGACCGGTTTCGACGCCCCCCGCAACACCGTGCTCTATCTGTGCCGAACCCTGCGCGAGCACACCCTGCTGCAGGCCATCGCCCGCGTCAACCGGCTGTTCGAGGGCAAGGACTTCGGCTACATCGTGGATCACGCCAGCGTACTGGGGGAACTGGACAGGGCGCTGACGATGTACAGCGCCCTGGAGGGCTTCGACGAGCAGGATCTGGAGGGCGCCCTGACTCCGATTCAGGAGGAGGTATCCAAACTCCCGCAGCGCTACTCCGATCTTTGGGACCTGTTCAAAGAGGTCAAGAATCAGCACGACGAGGAGGCCTACGAGGTATTGCTGGCCGACGACGCCCTGCGCGAGGAGTTTTACCAGCGATTGGCCGACTATGCCCGCACGCTGGGCATCGCTCTCTCTTCCGGGCAGTTCGTCATGAGCACGCCCGAGGCCACCCAGCAGCGCTACAAGGACGACCTGAAGCGCTTCCAGAACCTGAAGGCGGCGGTAAAGCTGCGTTACGCGGAGTCCATCGACTATCGCGACTATGAACCGAAGATCAGGAAGCTGCTGGATACGCATATCCAGGCCAACGAGGTCATCCGGCTCAACGAGCCGGTCAACATCTTCGACGATCATACCTTCAACGCGGTCAAGGAGGATCAGGGCGTCTATGCGGGCAAGACCACCGCCGCCAAGGCGGACGCCATTGCGCACGCGACCAGGAAGGCGATCACGGAAAAGATGGGCGAAGACCCCGCCTTCTACGAGAAGTTCTCCCGGCTCATCCAGCAGGCCATCGACGACTTCCGGGCCAGGCGGCTTTCCGACCTGGAATACCTGAACAGGGTCACCGAGATCCGCGACACGGTCGCCAACCGGCAACACGACGACGCGCCGGAGCAGCTGGCAGGCAACGAGGACGCCATGGCCTATTACGGCGTGCTGAAGCCTTTCTTCAACGATAACGTGGATTCAGAGGAGATTGCCGCCGAAACCGCGCTGGCGATTCAGCACATCCTGCAACGTCACTGGAAGGTTCACTTCTGGGACGACAGCGACGCCCAGAAACAGGCGATGAACGACATCGACGACTACCTGTTCGATCACGTCAGAGGCGAGCGCCAGGTGGAACTGGATCCGGCGCGGATGGACGAGATCATCGAACGCGCCATGCAGGTCGCCCGCCACCGGATGCGCGCATGACGATCACCCGACACGCCCTGACCTACGGGCGCGCCGACCTGCGGTTCGAGTTGCGCCGCGTCGCCAGGAAAACCCTGGAGATCGCCGTACACCCCGATGGCCGGGTGGTGGTGAAAGCGCCCAGGGAGGCGGACTTCACGGAAGTCGAAGCGCGGGTGCTCAAACGCGCGCGCTGGATACGCAGGCAGCAGGCCTATTTCGAACAATTCAAGCCCCGCACGCCGCCACGGCAATACATTGGTGGTGAAACGCACCGTTACCTGGGACGCCAATATCGCCTCAAGCTGGTCCATGGCGGACGGCCGTCCGTGAAACTCAGCCGGGGATACTTCTGGATCACCTGCCGGGATCCTCAAAACCGGGAAGAAGTGCGCCGGCTGCTCTGGCAATGGCTGACACAACGGGCACGCGAAAAATTCGCCGAAAGCTTCGAACGCTGCTGGCCCCATTTCTCACGCCTGGGATTGCCCCACCCCAGGCTGAAAATCCGGCGCATGAAGACCCGCTGGGGCAGTCTTTCGGAAAGTGGCACGTTGACGCTGAACGTCTACCTGATCCAGACACCACGCGAGTGTATCGACTATGTCATCACCCACGAGCTGTGCCACCTGAAACACCCGGATCACAGCCCTGCCTTCTATCAGCTGTTAGAGAAGGTCATGCCGGACTGGGAGAGGCGCAAGCACAAGCTGGAGCTTGCGTTGATCTAAACAGATGTTGTTGAAAAACTTACGCCACCCTGGGCGTTCTGGCGTCTCTGCTCCGCATCGAAGGCAACCCCTATCTCTTCCCTGGCGAGAGATCTCACTCAACCAACACGCCCGAGCTGCCCGGTGGGGAGGTCCTGGGGGTGATCGGGCTCGGAGACTTCCTATACACGCAATACGCAGAAACCCTCCGAAACGGGCAATTGTGCGAATATTGCAGATTCTGCGTGTAGGACGCCGTTCAGGCGGGTTCCTGCCGGCAAGGCGGAAGTCCATGGCGTTTTACCCTGGCGGGCTCAATCACTGGATCAAGGACAATCTGGCGGAGAAATGACAAAAGAACTCGAGATCGAGAAGGAGCTGATCGAGAAGCTCGAAGGGCTCAAATACACCTACCGCCCCGACATCCGCGACCGCGAAGCGCTGGAGCAGAACTTCCGCGAAAAGTTCCAATCGCTCAACCGGGTGACACTGACCGACAGGGAATTCGCGCGCCTGCGGGAAGAGGTCGTCACTTCCGATGTTTTCGAGAACGCCGAGCGCCTGCGAAATCGTAACACCTTCGAGCGCGAGGACGGCACGCCGCTGCACTATCAGCTGGTCAACCTCCAGGACTGGTGCAAAAACACCTTCGAAGTCGTCAATCAGCTGCGCATCAACACCAGGAGCAGCCACCATCGCTATGACGTCATCCTGCTGATCAATGGCCTGCCACTGGTGCAGATCGAGCTGAAATCCTTGCAGGTCTCACCGCGCAAGGCGATGCAGCAGATCATCGACTACCGCAACGACCCGGGCAATGGCTACACCAACAGCCTGCTCTGTTTCATGCAGTTGTTCATCGTCAGCAACCGCAGCCAGACCTGGTACTTTGCCAACAACAATAACGGGCACTTCGCCTTCAATGTCGAGGAGCGCTTCTTGCCCATCTACCGCTGGGCGAAGCGGGAGAACCAGAAGATCACCCACCTCGACGCATTCGCCGATGCCTTCCTTGCCAAGTGCACCCTGGCGGAGATGCTCAGCCGTTATATGGTGCTCATCCAAACCGAGCGCAAGATCCTGATGATGCGCCCCTACCAGGTCTATGCGGTCCAGGCCATTAATCGCTGCATCCATGAGAACCGGGGCAACGGCTACATCTGGCACACCACCGGCTCGGGCAAGACGCTGACCTCCTTCAAGGCCTCCACGCTGCTCAAGGACAATCCCGACATCGAGAAATGCCTGTTCGTGGTGGATCGCAAGGATCTGGACAAACAGACCCGGGAGGAATTCAACCGCTTTCAGCCCGGCTGCGTGGAGGAGAACACCAACACCGAAACCCTTGTGCAGCGGCTGCTCTCGGAGGATTACAAGGACAAGGTGATCGTCACCACCATCCAGAAGCTGGGCCTGGCGCTGGATGCCAGTCACCGCAAGCCGTATCGTCAGCGCCTCGAGCCGCTGCGCGACCAGCGCGTGGTCTTCATCTTCGACGAATGCCACCGTTCGCAATTTGGCGAGAACCACCAGGCGATACGCGAGTTCTTCCCCAAGGCCCAGCTCTTCGGATTCACCGGCACACCCATCTTCGAGCAGAATGCCACCTATCGCCGCATTGAAGGTGGAGCAGCTACGTTGGTCACCACCCGCGATATCTTCGACCAGCGACTTCACGCCTACACGATCACCCATGCCATCGACGACGGCAATGTGTTGCGTTTCCATGTGGACTACTACAAGCCCGAAGGCGTATCCATCAAGCCGGGGGAAACCCTGGCCAAGCAGGCCGTGGTCGAGGCGATTCTGAACAAGCACGATGCGGCCACCAATGCGCGCAAGTTCAACGCGCTCCTCGCCACCGCCTCCATCGACGACGCCATCGAATACTTCCATCTGTTTCAGAAGATCCAGGCCGAGCGGGCCGAGGTGGAAGAGGAGTTCATCCCGCTGAATATCGCCTGCGTCTTCTCGCCGCCCGCGGAGGGCAACCGCGACGTCGCCCAGCTGCAGGAGGATCTGCCACAGGAGCTGGAAGACAACAAGGTGGAACCCAACGGCAAGAAGGCGGCACTGGCCAGGATCATCGACGACTACAACACCCGCTATGGCGCCAACCACGACCTGGCGAACTTCGACAACTACTATCAGGACATCCAGCAGCGCATCAAGGATCAGAAATACCCCAACAGTGACCTGCCACGAAACAAGAAGATCGACATCACCCTTGTCGTGGACATGCTGCTCACCGGCTTCGATTCGCAGTACCTGAATACCCTGTACGTAGACAAGAACCTGAAATATCACGGCCTCATCCAGGCCTTCTCCCGCACCAACCGGGTGCTCAATGACGCCAAGCCCTACGGCAACATCCTCGACTTCCGGGGTCAGAGGGCAGCGGTGGACGAGGCCATCGCGCTCTTCTCCGGCGAGGCGGCGGAGCGCGCCAAGGAGGTCTGGCTGGTGGACCCTGCGCCCAAGGTCATCGAAAAGCTCGAAGAATCGACGTTGAAGCTCAAGGACTTCATGGCCGCCCAGGGGCTGGACGCCCGCCCCGAGGAGGTGGCCAACCTCAAGGGCGACGAGGCGCGCGCAGGCTTCATCGAACGTTTCAAGGAAGTGCGCCGTCTCACCACCCAGCTTGGCCAGTACACCGACCTCGACGAGGAACAGAAGGCGCAGATCGAGGCGCTGATTCCCCGCGACGATCTGCGCGCCTTCTCCGCCCAGTATCTGGAGACCGCCAGGCGCCTGCAGGAAGAGAGCAAAAAGCGCGAAGAGGACCCCGACGATCCCATCCAGCAGCTCGATTTCGAGTTCGTGCTCTTCGACTCCGCGCTCATCGATTACGACTACATCATGAAGCTCATCGCGCGCTTTAGTGGCCAGCCGCCCAGGAAGCAGAAGATGACCCGCGAGCAGCTCATGGGCCTGCTCGCCTCCAGCGCCCGGCTCATGGACGAGCGCGAAGACCTGGAGGCCTACATCGCCACACTCAAGGAGGGCGAGGGCCTGAGCGAGGCCGAAATCCGCCAGGGCTACGAAGCCTTCAAGGCCCGGCGCCAGGCCGAGGAACTGGCCCGCATCGCCGAAAAGCACGACCTGCCTGTGGAGGCCTTGCAGGCCTTTGTCGATCACATCCTGGATCGTTACATCTTCGACCCCGATGCCCTCACTGAACTCTTCAAACCCAAGGGCCTCGGCTGGAAGGCCCG
>JANEMA010000006.1:43711-77430 GCA_024510845.1 Gammaproteobacteria bacterium | reverse complement strand
GTGTTGAGCACCCTGCGCCTGCTGAGCGCTGCCGGCACCCTGTCGGTGGAGGATGTGAAGCGGGTCAATACCTGGCTCAAGCACTGACGGAGGTGTCACATTCAGTCACCGCGCCCGTGGTTGCTGTGGGCAAACAACAGGGTGGTGATCTGTTCGGACACCAGCCCTGTCATGAAGGTCAGCAGCGAAGTGGTGTAGAGCAGGGTGCTCATGTTGGTGAAGTATCTTTTGGTGAACAGGGCATAGGTGAACCAGGCCTGTGCCTGCTCTGTGCGGGCTGGTCCAGGCACAGGCATTCGCCGTTGATCGAATTGGCCGGGTCGAGCAGCCACAGGTAGGCGTTGGCAATGGCCTCGGGCCGTTTCAGGGTGCTGCCGTCTTCGCCGGGAAAGACCCGCTTGCGCAAGGCGGTCAGCGTGGGGCCGGGATCGATCCGGTTGACCCGGAGGCGGTTGTTCTCCAGTTCCTGCGCCCAGATCCGCGCCAGGCTGTCCAACCCGGTCTTGCTGACACCATAGGCACCCCAGAAAGCACGGCCTTCGGTGCCCACCCTGTCCACGGTAAAAATCACACGTCCGTTGTCCGATGCCTCCAGCAACCTGAACAGGGCCTGGGTGAGCAGGAAAGGGGCGTTCAGGTTGACTTGCATGATTTTCATCCAGTCGTTGGCTTCGTGGTCCTTGATGCGTGACAGGTAGGGCAGCAGAGCAGCGCAGTGTACCAGCCCGTCGAGGCGTTCGAGTCGGCTCTCGATGGTCTGCGTCAGCTGGTCATAGTCGGTGGGTGTGGCACCCTCGAGATTGATGGGGTAGATGGCTGGCTGGGGACCGCCGGCCTGTTCTATCTCGTCGTACACTGCTTCGAGCTTTTTCACTGTCTTGCCCGCGAGCACCACGGTGGCGCCGTGTGTGGCGCAGGCCAGGGAGACGGCACGACCGATGCCATCGCCCGCACCGGTGACCAGGACCACACGGTCGCGCAGTAGTTTGGGGGTGGGTTGATAGTCGACGGGATACGACATGATACGGCGGCTCCAGATTGAAAGAGACAGGGATTCTACCGCAAGGTTAGTGATCTAGGGCTGCTGGCGCGAGGCGCGCCAGGCGTCCCACAGCAGGCCCAGCGGTGAGGGATACAGCAGGCGATTGGTAGGAAAATCATGACGCCGCAACAGGCGGGCCGTTCGTCTGTGTTGTGCCAGCAGGGCGCGCAACGGGTAGGTGAGGCTGGCCTCTTGGTCCAGCCTTTCTTCAGCAGCTTGCAACAGTGAGGCGCCGAGGGGGCCGAGTTTCTGGTTTTGCAGCAGTTGTTTGATACCGGGGATGGCGAATGCGCGGGGGAGGGTGAGGTGATGGCGATGCAGGTCTTCCCCCAGGCATTGCAGGCGAACCACGGTGCCCAGGTAACCGCCGAGTGCCTCGATGGCCGGTGTCTCCCGGGTGATGCTGGCGAGCAGGTACAGACGGCTGGCCTGTTCGTCACGGCATTGCCGGTGAAAGTCTTCGAGGTTGTCTGGGACCCGTTGCAGGATACGCTGCCCGGTGGCTTCGAGGGCACGCCGCATCGGGGAGCGGAAGTCGTTGCTGCGTGTCCATGGCGCCAGCGTTCGGGATAGTGGGTGTTGTGCCTCGCCGTGGGCGAGGCGTTCGATCTCTTCTCGCCACCAGTCGAGTTTGAGTCGGGTCACCCCTGGATCGCTGGCACGGTGTACCGTGTTTTCCAGCAGGTCGAACCAGGCCAGCCAAGCGGCGAGGCGGTTGCGCTCATCCGGGCGGGCGAAGCGAACCAGGTAATAGGCCGCCGATCCCGGTGGCATGGCGGCGTTGGGAAAGTGTCTGTTTGTGTTCACGCCGTCTCCGACTGTTCGAGTAGTGTGATCAGGGCGTGCGGGTGGTCGATGTCGAACGCGCTGTCCCAGTTCTCGACCGGGTCGTCCGGGTGTAGATAGCCGAAGGTTGCGCCGATGGGCAGACATCCGGCCGCGCGTGCGGCCTGCATGTCACGGCCCGCATCGCCGACGAACCAGCATTGTTCCGGCGGAACGGCAAGCAGCTTGCAGGCATGTTGGATCGGCAGGGGATGAGGTTTGCGCTCGGGGCAGGTATCGCCGCTGACGATGGCTGAGGTGCGCTGGTCCAATCCTAGTGCCCGCATCAGCGGATCGGTCAGCCACGAGGGTTTGTTGGTCACCACTCCCCAGGCGATATCGCGCCGTTCGAGCGTCTTCAGCACCGTTTCCATGCCGTCGAACAGGTGGGTCTCGCGGTACAGGTTGTTCTGATAGACCCGCAACAGGTGTTGGCGGTGTTCTTCGAAGCCGGGATCCTCCTGCGCCATGCCGAAGCCCAGCCGGATCAGTGCGACGCCGCCGTGCGAGACCACCGGGCGGATCTGTGCGAACGGCAACGGTGCACGTCCGTAGTGGCGTAACGTCTCGTTGAGGGCATACGCCAGGTCCGGTGCGGTGTCGGCGAGTGTGCCGTCGAGATCGAACAGCACGGCCGCGGGAAGGGGTAATGGGTTCATGATGCTTACCTGATCGGTCGCGGGGCGGAGATCATGTTACCGTGACCTCGCCCTGATCAATTCGGCTGGCCGGACTTGGTTCACATTCCGTCAGACCGTATCTGCGTGGCAGGAAACGCTGCTGTTGGCGCTGGTTCTGAGTAAGTTGTTGGCCATCGCCATCGCCATCGCCATCGCCACCGTGGTCGGGTTGTGCGTACACCGTCTTCATCACTTGTGACCGGCGGTGTGCCGTGGCCGGCGGGCTGGTGTGGACAGGGCGTTGTTCAGACGTCCCTGCGGCAGGCCATCAGATAGTTCACATCCACGTTGCGGGTATCCAGCCGATAGACGCAGGTGAACGGGTTGTAGCTCATACCGCAGAGGTCTTCTACTGCCAGGCCCGCGTCTCGCGCCCAGCGTGCCAGCTCCGAGGGGCAGATGAAACGGGCATAGTCGTGGGTACCACGGGGTAGCAGGCGAAGCAGGTATTCGGCACCGACGATAGCGAACAGGTAGCTTTTGGGATTGCGGTTGATGGTCGAGAAACACACTGTCCCGCCGGGTTTCACCAGGTCGTGACAAGCACGCACCACCGAGGCAGGGTCGGGGACATGCTCGAGCATCTCCATGCAAGTCACCAGATCGAAACTACCGGGCTGTTCGGTGGCCAGTTCTTCCACCGGGATGCGTCGGTAGTCCACCTCCAGGTTCGATTCGAGCAGGTGCAGCCGGGCTATCTCCAGCGGCGCCTTGCCCATGTCGATTCCGGTCACCTCGCCCCCGCGTTTGGCCATGGCCTCGGAGAGGATGCCACCGCCACAACCCACGTCGAGCACGCGTTTGCCGACCAGTTGCCCGGCATGCTCCTCGATGTAGCTCAGGCGCAGGGGATTGATGTCGTGCAGCGGTTTGAACTCGCTGCTGGGGTCCCACCAGCGGTTGGCGAGCTCCTCGAACTTGAGAACTTCGGCTTTATCGACATTGGCTGCCTGGGGCATGGGATTCTCCGGGGTCGTGTCTCGGGTGCCATTCTACGGGGTATGGCGTCTGGGTGTCAGCGCCTCGATCTGCCGGTGCCGGGTGGTCGATGGTGCTGATGTCCACGGCTTTGCCCGCGACCAGCGATCCGGTCTTCCCGCCCAGCTCCAGGGCCCGGGTGTCACCCAGGGTGACCATGTGCAGGACTTGTCTCTCGGGCAGGGTGCCGGGGTCGCCGGCCACGCCCTTGCCGGGCGGGTTCAGGTCATTGTTACCGGCCACACCATCGGTGCCCAGGGCCACGTTCATCCCGGCCTCGAGCAGGCGGGCCACCAGTAGAACCCCTGGACCAGTTTGAGGTTGGACTCGGAACGGTGCACCGTATTGATCCCAGCGTGCGCTATTGTCTCAGTCCCGGCGTATCGTGTCGCTGCGAGGATCAACAGACAGGCGGGCACTGAGAAAGATCCACTGCCAACGTTTTCGGCGTTGGATTACTTTGAAAAACAATAGCTTATTTTCTCGTTGACTTTTTCTCTGTCCGCCGTAGAATTCTGCCCTCACGACGACAGGCACGTAGCTCAGTTGGTTAGAGCACCACCTTGACATGGTGGGGGTCGTTGGTTCGAGTCCAATCGTGCCTACCAGTTTTCTTGACAAACCCGGTCGCATGGCCGGGTTTTTTGCGTCTTGGGTATCCGGTCTGGTGTAATGCGTCATCGTTCATCAGGCAGGTGCTTTCGCCATGTCCCGAAAAGGCTTGATCGAAGAGTGCCTGGAGTGCCTCTGCCAGAAAGGGTGCGCCCAGGTCTGGCATGACATTTCGGCGTTGGAGAAGGGCGAATCACTGCCCGAGGTGGCCAGCCTGTCGATGTGCGAGCGCAGCCAGCTCCTCGCGGAGCTCAAGTCGGTGATGCAGGTGTACCGTTATCGCTGTACTGTGGATTGAGGTATCTGGAGCCGAATCCATGACCGAACATAAGCGTACGTGCAATGCCGAGTACACTGGCACCTACTGGGGGCCGGAGGCGAGGCGCAGTGGTACCATCGTTCCGGACGGGGAATTCACCTTCGATTATCTGGGGTCGGACTTTGACTGATCACCGCGACAAGCTGTTCGATCACTCTGGTGCGGTGGAAGATTTCGTATTCGACGCTGCGGTTGCTCGTGTCTTTCCCGACATGATCTCGCGCTCGGTGCCGGGTTATGCCGCTATCATCAACATGATCGAGCTGCTCACTGCGCAGTATGCCCAGCCGGAAACCCGTCTGTACGACTTGGGTTGTTCGCTCGGTGCTGCCAGCCTGGCGATGGCGGCCGGATTGGCGTATGACGGTTGTGAAATCATCGCCGTGGATAATGCCCCGGCCATGTTGGCGTGTGCGCGCGATTGCCTGGTGGACATTCCGCATCCTGTCCGGTTGGTCGATGAGGATATCCGGGAGCTGTTTGTTGAGAACGCCTCGGTGGTGGTACTCAACTTCACCCTGCAGTTCCTGCCACGTGGTGATCGAGCCGGCCTGTTGCGCCGCATCCGGGATGGCCTGGTGCCCGGTGGCATACTGATCCTCTCGGAGAAGATTGCCGGTGAGACGCCGGAGGCGGACACCCTGCTGTGCGAGATGCATCACGCCTTCAAGCGTCGTCAGGGTTACAGTGATCTGGAGATCAGTCAGAAGCGTGCGGCACTGGAAAATGTGTTGTTCCCCGAGCGGCTCTCTACCCATCTGGATCGTCTGAACGTGGCCGGATTCCGTCGTGTCGACACTTGGCTTCAGTGCTTCAATTTTGTCTCCATCGTGGCGCGCACATGATGGCGCTCGAAGCAGCTTGCGAAGTACTGGCGGAAGCCGGTCTGTCCGAATGGGCAGTGGCATTGCCACCCACTCTGGCGGCCCTGCACCCGCACGGTGATTGGTCGCAATGGCAGGCAGCGCTGGACGCCATGCCGGGTTCGTCCACCGATGTGCTGAGTCTCGATACAGGGACGATCCAGGTGGGAGGTACGGCGGCTGAGACGGTGCAGGAAACTTTGCGTGATGTCCTGATGCAGCTGCATCCCTGGCGCAAGGGTCCCTGGCGTCTGCATGGTGTCTTCATCGATACCGAGTGGCGCTCGGATTGGAAATGGGAACGCCTGGCGGCGTATATCGAACCGCTGGCGGGGCGGCGGGTGCTGGATGTGGGCTGCGGCAACGGTTATTACTGCTGGCGTATGCTCGGTGCGGGAGCCGACCTGGTCATCGGTATCGATCCCACACAGTTGTTTTTTGCCCAGTTTCAGGCAGTTAGTCGCCTGGTGGGAGATGTTGCCCCCGGGCTGTTGCACCGTATCCAGCTGTTGCCGCTGAGTATAGAGCAGATACCACCGGGACCGGGAACTTTCGATACGGTGTTCTCCATGGGGGTGCTGTACCATCGGCGTTCGCCGATCGATCACCTGTTGGCATTGCGTGATTGTCTGCGACCGGGGGGGGAGTTGGTACTGGAAACCCTGGTGGTGGAGGGAAACGAGCAGACCGTGCTGATGCCTGGTGAGCGTTATGCGCGCATGCGTAATGTCTGGTTTCTCCCCAGTCCGGTCGCCCTGTCGGGCTGGCTGTCACGTGCCGGTTTCCGTGACGTCCGGGTGGTGGACGTGACCGTGACCTCGGTCGAAGAACAGCGCTCCACGCCATGGATGCGCTTCCAGTCCCTTTCAGACTTTCTCGATCCGGCCGATGGAACCCGTACGATTGAAGGATATCCCGCACCATGCCGAGCCATCGTGCTGGCGCATTCGAGTTGAGTGATCGGGATATGGTGGCAAGGCCAAAGTTCCATGTCGGCCGGATCGTGCATCATCGTCGTTTCGACTGTCAGGGTGTGGTGATCGACGTGGCCCCGGAGTTCGGTGGTTCCGATGGCTGGTACGACTCGGTGGCCCGTACCTACCCGGGGTGTGATCAGCCCTGGTACCGGATAGTGGCAGACGGTGCCGAACAGGAGACCTGTGTGGCCAGAATGGCATCTGGAGCTGGGTCTGACTGGTAACCCATATGCCAGTCGGCTGTGCAGCGGGTGTTCACTGGTTATGCCGACGGTCGCCATCTCCCGCCGGTACACTGAGGGGTCAGTGATAACGCCGCATCTGTCCGACCAGCACGCCCTGTATTCGTACCTGCGAGGGGTGATGGTGCATGGGGGACATGTTGCTGTTTGCCGGGTGCAGAATGATCTCGCCGGGGCGTTTCTCCAGTCGCTTGAGCGTGGCTTCCTCGCCATCGATCAGAGCGACCACGATCTTGCCGTTGCGTGCAGTATCGCACTGTTCGATGATTACCCAGTCGCCGTCGAGGATCCCTTCCTCGATCATGGAATCGCCTTTCACCTGCAACACGTAACAGGGGTTCTCGGTGCGCAGCATCGGTGGCACCGGGATAGTGTCGGGATTGGCGATAGCCTCGGCCGGCCGGCCGGCTGCAATGTATCCATACAATGGCAGTTCGTCGCTGTCGCTTGCCTCGCCTGGCTGGTGACGGTTCGAGGCCAAGCGTCTGCCACGGGATGTAAGACGGATACCTCGCCTCAGGTTGTGCATGGGTTCCACCAGGCTGGCGTCGATCAGGGCTTGGATCTGCTTGTGCAACGAGCCGCGTGATTTCAATCCCAGCATCCGGCACAACTCGCCCAGCGTAGGGGGGTGAGGCAGCCTTGGCAGCTGCTCGGCCAGGTAATCGAAGATTTCTTGCTGGCGGCGGGTGAGGCTGGGTGTCATGCGAGGGGCTACTTGTTCTCCATGGGTTCCTGCGATTATAGAACAGGAGGAGAACCCGTCAATCTGCCCCGGAGGGAGCGGACAAGATGACCACATAGCCGGTATCATCGCTCGCCAGGAGGGGAGCGTAGCGCGCCATGAATCGTCCCAGGTCTGGAGTCAGAGGGCCAGGGTCGATCCACTTTTCCTGATCCTCGAGCGCATCTGCGGCTTTGCCAGTGGGCAGCGTGCCGGATTTCGAGGGTGATGGCGGTTTGTTCGGTGTCTCGTCCGGCTGCCTGCGGCCCGAGACGTCGGAGCTGGTTTCAGGTTGGTCTCGTGCCTAACGTAAGGGAGCAGAATCAGTCGGCGATCTTCTCTCCCATGCGCACCCGATGCCCGATCAGGCCGTTCACCGGGTCCACCGCGTGCTGGGTATTGAGCACGATCACGGTCGAACCCATGTTGAAGCGGGCGATCTCCTCGCCTCGGGAAAAGTGCGGGGCCTCGTCACCTTCGTAGATCCAGCGTGCGATGCTGCCGTCGGGCGAGCGCACCTCGCCGTGCCAGACTGTCTCCATGTTGCCGACGAAGATGGCGCCGACCAGTACCAGTGTCATGGGGCCACGGTCGGTGTCGAACAACAGGATCACCCGTTCGTTACGTGCGAACAGGCCGGGTACGAGCTGAGTCGTGGCTTTGCTGACGCTGAACAGGTCGCCGGGTACGAATACCATCTCGCGCAGGGTACCGTCCAGAGGCATGTGGATGCGGTGGTAGTCGCGCGGTGCCAGGTAGATGGTGGTGAAGGTGCCGGATTCGAACTGCGAGGCCATGAAGCCATCGCCGGCAAGCAGGGCATAGAGGCTGTATTCGTGGCCTTTGGCCTGGATCAGGCGATCGTGGCGGATGCGCCCTGTTTGGCTCACTTTGCCGTCGGTTGGGCTGGCCATGCCTTCCGGGGTGATCGGACGCGCGCCGGGTTTGAGCGCGCGTGTGAAAAAGGCATTGAAACTGGGATAGGTGTAGGGGTCTTCGATCAGCGCATCTTGCATATCCACGTCGTAATGAGTGATTACGTGGCGGATCAGCAGGTCTTTCAGCCAGCCGATCTCACTGCGCGCAAGGTGGTACATGCCATGCGAGAGGAGATGCTGTGGCAGGATGCGCAGCAGTGCGGTGTTGAGGCGGTCACGCCAGCCAGGGATGGTGTCGTCGGTGTTCATGTCGTCGATGTGGTGATACAGCAGGCGCAGACTCTCGGCCATTTGCGCCGGCTTGTCCAGCGGCAGCCAGGCATACAGCCGTCGGTCGGGACCGATCAGGGCGGTGATGGCCTGGTCGCCGCGGCAGGATGTGGCGGTGTCGGTTGGCAGGTGCAGCGCATCGGCAAGAGTGGCGCGGCGACTGGGGGGCAGTACCTGTGCCGTGGCCCAGTCGATGTGCCGCCACAGACTGTCAGGTGTGTCCGGCCAGGCAGCGAGCCGCACCAGGCGAAGGGACTGTTGGAGCTTCGGTGTGTCGGCCAAGCGGTTCCAGGTCTCGATGTGAGTGCGTAGTAAGGCTTCGCAGGCCGGATCAGGATCGCCGACCAGAACCAGGATCCAGTGCCCGATAGTGGCGTGTTCGAGGGTCGGGCCGAGCTGGCCGGAGGAGAGCACGAGCGGTTTCGCGGGAAGGCGCATGCCGGTAGCTTCGAGCTGGTGGCGTTGCCACTGCTTGCCCAGCCAGTAGCCGAGCAGCAGCGCCGCCGCTGCCAGCAGGATCAGCGACAGGTGTTTCTGCCTGGAGTTGCGGTGTCTCAAGCCGAGTGGTGTGCCAGCAGCTTCTCGGCAGCGGGCAGGGCGGCACCGCTGTTGATGGCCGCGCTCATGTCACTGAGTACTGCGTCCAGCGCGCCCAGGCACAGGGTGATGTTCTCGATGCGGCTGGCATGGCCCATCAGGCCGATGCGCCAGACCCTGCCGGCCAGATCGCCCAGCCCCGCGCCGATCTCCAAGTGGTGATCGGCGAGCAGGCGACTACGCACCATGGCATCATCGGCACCCTCGGGAATGCTCACGGCGTTGAGCTGTGGCAGGCGGGCGTCTTCGGGGACGATGAATTCCAGGCCCATGGCCTCCAGGCCGGCGCGCAGGATGTGGTGGTTTTTGCGGTGACGTGCCCAAGCGTTCTCCAATCCTTCCTTCCTGAGCGTCAGCAGGGACTCGTGCAGGGCGTACATGGCATTGACCGGCGCGGTGTGGTGGTAAGTGCGTTTTGCACTGCCGCCCCAGTAGGCCATGATGAGGTTCATGTCGAGGAACCAGCTCTGCACCTTGTGGCTACGGTTGGCGATGACGTGCTGGGCGCGCTCACTGAAGCTGACCGGCGAGATACCGGGCACGCAGCTCAGGCATTTCTGAGTGCCGGAATAGACCGCGTCGATGCCCCAGTCGTCCACGCGCAGTTCGCAACCGCCCAGAGATGTGACTGCATCGACTATGCTCAGGCAGTCGTGTCGGCGTGCCAGCCCGGTGAGTGTCCTGGCATCGGATAGCGCGCCGGTGGATGTCTCGGCGTGCACGAAGGCGAGGATCTTGGCGTCCGGGTGGATCTCGAGTGTGTCTTCGACCTTCTGTGGATCGACCGGCTTTCCCCAGTCGTCCATCACCATTACGGCTTCGCCGCCACAGCGCTCGACGTTTTCCTTCATGCGTCCGCCGAAGACGCCGTTCTGGCAGACGATTACCTTGTCGCCAGGTTCGATCAGGTTGACGAAGCAGGCCTCCATGCCAGCCGAGCCGGGGGCCGAGATGGGTATGGTGAGCTGGCTCTCGGTCTGGAAGGCATATTGCAGCAGGGCCCTGATCTCGTCCATCAGATCGACGAAGGCCGGGTCGAGGTGACCGATGGTCGGTCGGCTCAGAGCCTCGAGGATATGCGGTGGCACGTCCGAGGGGCCGGGGCCCATGAGGGTGCGAAGAGGCGGGTGGAATGCGGTCTGTGACATGGGGAAATCCGGGTGGAATCGTCGTAGGCCGGCAAGTATAGGAAGGCTTCGCTCCGTGGGGCAACCGGGAAAACCGTGCAAAAGGTGCGGCCGGCTCGATTGCCCGCGGGCATGTGCAACAGCATCTCCACCTTGTTTCCGAGTCTCTTCGCACAGAGTGTCCAGGTAAGGCACCTCGCCAGACAGCGTGATCAGTCCCGCTGGGGCGTCCTCCCGGCATGGGCTGGTCGTGGCACAGCTGGTGAGGGCGATGTCCGGAGCTGGGGTGCCGAATCGAAGCTGAATGCTCAATCGAACAGGTGCACGTTGACCCAGAAGTGCACAGCAATGCTGGTGGCATAGCCCAAGGCGATCATCGGAGTCCATTTCAGATGACCGAAGAAGGTGTAGACGTCGCGTGCCTGCCCCATCAAGGCCACGCTGGCAGCCGAGCCGATCGACAGCAGCGAGCCACCCACGCTGGTCCGCCGCCGAATTTCATGCGTGCCACGGCCTCATTGGTGTCGGGTTTTCTGGTCACCTGGGAGATGTGCCATGAACCGGACAGAACGGCCGGGACTCTCGGGAGGTATACGTTGTTGACGGGTACAATGCCCGTTTTTGCCGCCGATGGAGACGGGCGTGATTCCTGGACAACGCTGGATGAGCGAGGCCGAGCCCGATCTGGGGCTGGGGATGGTAATCGAGGCGGATGTCCGTCGGGTGCGGGTGTTGTTTCCGGCCACGGGCGAGGAGCGGGTCTATGCGTGCGAGAGCGCGCCGTTGGCTCGGGTGCGCCTGTCCGAGGGCGAAACCCTGGTGACTGGCGAGGGCAGGCAGCTGTGCATTGTGGCGGTGAGTGAGCATGAGGGCCTGCTGATGTATCGTTGCGGAGACGATGCCGGGCAGATGCTGGATGTTCCGGAACAGCAGATTGATGCGCGTATGCGCTTGAACCGGCCGCAGGACCGCCTGTTGTCCGGACGCCTGGATGCAGATGTCTGGTTCGATCTGCGCCGACGCACTTGGGAACGGATGGAAGCGTCTTGGCGTTCACCGGTTTTTGGGCTGGTTGGCCCCCGGGTGGTGCCGATTCCACACCAGCTGTATGTCGCGCACGAGGTTGCCGGTCGTCCTGCGCCTCGCGTGTTGCTGGCCGACGAGGTGGGACTGGGCAAGACCATCGAGGCAGGCCTGATCCTGCATCGTCTGGGGCGTGCGCAGCGGGTGCTGGTAGTGGTGCCAGAGGCCTTGTTGCATCAGTGGCTGGCAGAGATGCTTCGGCGCTTCAACCTGCGTTTTGCCCTGTTCGATGGTGAGCGCTTTGCTGCCGGAAACAGTGCCAACCCCTTTCTCGACGAGCAGCGGGTGTTGTGCAGCCTGGAGTTTCTGGTGAGTGAGCCAGAGGTGGCACGTGCCGCACTGGCCGGCGAGTGGGACCTGCTGGTGGTGGACGAGGCTCATCACCTGCACTGGTTACCCGAGGAGAGCAGTCTGGAATACGAACTGGTCGAGGCGCTGGCCGGCCACACGCCGGGCGTGCTGCTGCTCACCGCCACACCTGAGCAGTTGGGTCGGGCCGGGCATTTCGCGCGTCTACGGCTGCTCGACCCGCAGCGGTTTCATGATTACCACGATTTTCTCGAAGAGGAACACCGTTACGCCCCGGTGGCGCGGCTGGCAGCGCGCCTGCTCGATGATGAGCCACTGGATGCGACGGACCGTGCGTTGTTGAGCGAGACATTGGGCGAGGTCGATGACCTGGATCCCGATGTGTTGGTACTCCGTCTGCTCGACCGCCATGGTACCGGCCGAGTGTTGTTTCGCAATACCCGACAGGCGATTCGTGGCTTTCCGGGGCGGCAGGCCCGAGGCTATCCGCTGCCGTTGCCCGCGGACTATCTCAAGGTGGCACACGAGCCGGTGCCCGAGGCGCATTTTCCACGCAGGTGGCAGCGCATCGATCCGCGTGTGGGTTGGCTGGTGGCGTTGTTACGCGGCCTCCGGCCGGAAAAGGTGTTGGTGATATGCGCGCAGGCTGCCACCGTGGTGCGGTTGCGCGACTGGTTGTTCGAGACCGAGGGTCTGCACGTAGCGGTGTTTCACGAGGGCATGGAGATCGTCGAACGTGATCGTGCAGCAGCTTGGTTTGCCGATCTGGAGGAGGGTTGTCAGGCGTTACTTTGCTCCGAGATTGGTTCAGAAGGGCGCAACTTCCAGTTCGCGCATCACTTGGTGTTGTTCGATCTGCCACTGGAGGCCGAGCTGCTGGAGCAGCGTATCGGTCGGTTGGACCGCATCGGTCAGAGCGAGACCATCCGTATTCACGTGCCTTACCTGGAAGGCTCGGCGGGTGAGGTGCTCTACCGCTGGTATCACCAGGGGCTAGGCGCGCTGGAGGTGACCTGTCCGGCTGCTGGCGCGGTGCAGGAGGCGCTGGCGGCGCCCTTGCGCGAGGCGTTGTGCGAGCCGTCGAGGACCGATGCCCTGGTGCGTGAGGCGCAGGTCCTGGTCGAGCGCCTCAGCCGCGAACTCGAGGCCGGGCGTGACCGCCTGCTGGAGCTGCATTCGCATCGTCCCGAGGTCTCGGCGGCATTGGTCGAGGCCGTGCGCGCGCAGGACGGTGATCCGGATCTGCCCGCCTGGTTGCACGACTTCTGGGATGCCTGGGGCGTCGAGCATACCCCGGGGCGCGGCCTGTCCGAGGTGGTGCGACCGGGTGCCCACATGCGCCAGGAGCACTTTCCCGGGTTGCCGTCATCGGGGATGACGGTCACCTATGCGCGTGACGATGCGCTGGCGCACGAGGATCGTGCCTTTCTCACCTGGGAACACCCCATGGTACGCGGGGCCATGGAAATGCTGACCAGCAACGATCTGGGCAGTGCAGCGATCATCCTGTGCCGAGACCCGGACTACCGTACCGGCACGGTATTCCTCGAGCTGTTGTACGTGGTCGAATGCCTGGCGCCACGCGACCTGGAGGTCGAGCGTTACCTGCCGCTGGGGCCGTTACGTCTGTTGCTCGATGCACAGGGCAAAGATTGTGCCGCCGGGTTGCCGCCGGAACGGCTGAAGGGGCAGGATCTGGCTCAGAATCGCAAACTGGTGGAGATGGTGTTGCGTTCCCAGGGCCGGCAGCTGCGTGTATTGTTCCCGTTGGGTGAGGAACTGGCTGCTCAGCAGTCGGCTGCACGGGTAAACGAGGCACTCTCGTGCATGCGTCGTGAGCTGGATGCCGAACTGGAACGCCTGTCCGCATTGGCGGCAGTCAACGTCAATGTGCGGGAAGATGAACTCGAACAGCTGCGCGCGCGGCGCGAGCGTCTGGTGGTCCACCTGGGCGACGCCCGGTTGCGCCTGGACGCCGTCCGCCTGGTGGTGATGGGATGAGGCGACTCAGCAGCATTCTTCGAAGATCTGCGCGTTGCAGGTCTTGCAGGTCTCGTGGTCGAGATGGCGGTGGAACAAGGTGTGGAAGGCTTGCCCCTTGTTGTCGAAGAAGTGATCGTTGCCGATGTGACGGATGAAGTGTGCGCGCGCGGCGGCCTCGTACACATTGGGTTTGAGTCCCACGAAATACAGTCCGCCGCCCGACTTGCGCAGTTTTTCGTTTTCGGCGATCAACGCTTCGAAGCCCGCCAGGTCGATGAAGTTGATGCCGGTGCCCACGATCAGGATGTGATAGATCCGTTCGTTTTCGACAATAGTCGAGAGCCGGTTGACCACGTGGTTGACCGAGCCGAAATAGATCGACATGTCGATACGGATGATCTTGAGCTGCGGGCACTGTTTGACCGGCTTCTCGTCCAGCGGCACCAGCTTGCGATGGGGGGTGCCCGGTTCACCATCCAGCGACAGGGTGGGAATGGCCGGTGTGGAGGTCTTGGCCAGGAAGAACACCAGCGACAGCAGCACACCCATGTAGATGGCGAACTCCAGTTCCAGGAACAGGGTGGCGAAGAATGTGGTCAGCAGTACCGCGGCCTCGGAGCCACTGAAGGTCAGCGCCTCGCGGATGTGATGGAAGTCGATCAGGTTGTAGGCCACCAGCAGGATGACTCCGCCCATGGCCGCAATCGGCAGGTAGGCGGTCAGCGGTGCGATCAACAGCACGATGCCCATCAGGATGATCGCTGCAAACAATGCCGACATGGGTGTGCGCGCCCCGGCGGCATAGTTGATCCCCGAACGGGTGAAAGAACCCGAACCGGCATAGGCGGAGAAGAAGCTGCCCGCTATGTTGGACAGGCCCTGACCGATGAATTCCTGGTTGGAGTCGATACGCTGGCCCGAGCGGGTGGCCACTGCACGGCTGATCGAGACTGCCTCGATCAGGCCCAACAGGGCCACGGCGAAGGCCTGGGGTGCGAGCTGGCGCATCGTGTCAAAGCTGAAATCGGGCGAGGACAGCGGCGGCAGATGGGCCGGGATCTCGCCGACCAGCGGGATGTTGGGATCGAGATGACCCAGATAGATCGCCAGGAGGCTGCCGATGACCATGCCGATCAGCAGGTTGGGTAGCCTGGGCAGGTATTTCTTGGCCAGAAGCGCCGAGACCAGCGTTACCAGGGCGATGCTCAGGAGGTTGAAGTTCAGATGATTGATATTGTTGAAGATGTCTCCCCAGGTGTGCAGAAAGGATTCCCCTTTGGGCACGTGGATACCGGTGATGTGCTTGATCTGGCTGGTTGCGATCAGAATGGCCGCGCCAGCCGTGAAACCAATGACCACGGTGTGCGAGACAAAGTTGACCAGCGAACCCAGACGCGCCACCCCGAAGGCGAACTGATAGACCCCGGCCAGCAAGGTGAGAGTCAGCGCCAGGTTGATGAACTCGGGTGAGCCTGGTTCGGCATGCTGGCTCAGGGTGGAAAACACCACAATGGAGATGGCAGTGGTGGGGCCGGAGATCAGGTGATATGACGATCCGAACAGGGCTGCGATGATCGGCGTCACCATGGCCGTGTACAGGCCGTATTCCGGAGGCAGGCCGGCAATGGTGGCAAAGGCCACACCCTGCGGCAATACGATCACCGCTCCGGTCAGCCCCGCAAAGAAATCCGCTCGCAAAGTGTCCTTGTTGACAAGGCGCATCCAGCGCATGAAGGGAAGGAACAGGACGAGCTTGCTGGTCATCGCGGGTCTGATCTCCAGTTTGGGTGGATCGTGATTCGGGTTTTGTGAAGACGTGTCGTTTTCCCAGCTAGCGGAAAGCCCAAAAATCTGGAGTCTGGGCGCAGATCATGCTCGAACGGGAAGTTGGTACCGGGCTGAAAAGTCCCACCAATATTAGGACATTCTTACTCTATGAGGCAAGGGTATCTGTCAGGGGCTAACAAGCCGTGCGGACTCGTAGCACACGACCTGTCGGGAATTCCTTGTCACCGGGGAGGTGCACCATGAGCAGGATAGGGCAGCTACAGGAGATCCGGAAATGCGATTCGAAGAAGCCAGTTCGGCCTGGACCGGGAAACGGTTGCCCCGGAAGCAAGGTGCGGGGGCATCGTTGCCCCGAGTGTTCCCCGGCGTTTTTTCACGGATACGGAAGACGGGCAGGTCGCCCCCCGAAGGCCTGCCTTTCGAATCTCTCGATAATCGGGACAGCACAACGCGGGGTGCAAACGTCAATCGGTGATTGCTATCTGGCAGGCTGTTGAAATTCGCCGGCTGAAGTGGAAGATACCGGTTTGAGGTAGGAAGAAGGACAAGCAACACGACAGCGTGGATGGCACGATGATCGAGGCGCAGGCCTCGCTCAAGAGCTACCGACCAAAGGGTGAAGAGGATCCACCTGGAGGCGGAGGTCGTAATCCCGACATCGACTTTCACTAGGAGCCACCGTGCCTCATCTGCTGCTGGCCGCCAGAAAGGCCCCTTCAGTTGGATTGTTTTCAACAGCCTGCTGGTTTCGCCGGATTTGCCCGATCGTTATCGGTATTTTGGATTTCAATCGTTGTGCGGCCGGTGAAATATCCGGGTCGGATAACCGAGTATGCCGGAGACTTGCTATGCTGCGAAGTCTTTCGCTGAGTGGAGCGGTCGATACATGAGTGAAGTGAAAGCACTGATCTTCGATGTGGACGGTACCCTGGCCGACACCGAGCGTGATGGTCATCGCGTGGCCTTCAACCGGGCCTTTGTCGATGCCGGTCTCGACTGGGACTGGGATGTGGCGCTCTATGGCAAGCTGTTGGTGGTGACCGGCGGCAAGGAACGCATCAAGTACTACCTGCGTGATTTCAATACCACCTTCGTGCCACCCGAGGATCTGGACGGCTTCGTCGCCGGCCTTCATGCGGCCAAGACCGAACATTACAAGGCTCTGATGGCCGAAGGCCGGGTGCCCCTGCGCCCGGGGGTGGAACGCCTGCTGCGCGAGGCGCGGTCGGCCGGTATCCCGCTGGCAATCGCCACCACCACCACCATGGACAACGTGATCTCGTTGCTGGAGAACACCTTGGGCGCTGAATCGATCGGCTGGTTCGCCGAGATCGGCGCCGGTGACATCGTGCCGGCCAAGAAGCCGGCGCCGGACATCTATCTCTGGGTGCTCGAGCGCTTGGGCCTGGCCCCAGAGCATGTGGTCGCCTTCGAGGACTCCGGGCATGGTGTCACCTCGGCCGCCGAGGCAGGTATCACGCGCATCGTGGTCACCACCAACGGCTATACCCACGGGCAGGATTTTTCGCGCGCCCGCATGGTACTGGACCAGTTTGGCGAGCCGGGCATGCTGCCGCGGCGTGCCGATGGCGATTCCCTGCCCGGACCAGTCGATCTGGTCTTGCTGGCGGCTCTCTGAACATGTCGTGGCCCGGATCTGCCGAACGCCTGAGGGGTATCGCCCCGTTTCGTGTGATGGCCATTCTGGCGCGGGCGCAGGCATTGGCGGCGGCAGGGCGCGACATCGTGCACATGGAGGTTGGTGAGCCCGACTTTCCGGCTCCCGATGCAGTCAATGCCGCGGCGCAGGCAGCGCTGGCGCGTGGTCAGACCCATTACACTCCGGCGCTTGGTTTGCCTGCGTTGCGCGAGGCCATCGCCAGTTGGTATGACGCGCGTTTCGGTCTCGCCATCGAGCCTGCGCGTGTGATCGTGACTCCCGGTGCCTCGGGTGCGTTGCAGCTGGTTCTGAGCGCGTTGATCGACCCGGGAGACCGGGTCGGCATTCAGGATCCTGGCTATCCGTGCAACCGCCACATGATCCTGCTCTACGGTGGTGAGGCGGTGGCGGTCGATTCGGAGCAGGCGGTGGAAACACCGGGTCTGTGCGGCATGATGCTGGCCAGCCCGGCCAACCCGACTGGTGAACTGATTGCTGCTGAGCGACTGGCGGGCCTCTACCGCGTGTTGCGTGCGCAGCGGCGCTTTTTGATCGTGGACGAGATCTATCAGGGGCTGCAATATGGAACACCGCCGCAGACTGCGCTGATGCTGGGTGAAGAAGGGCTGTTCGTGATCAACAGCTTTTCAAAATTCTTCGGCATGACTGGTTACCGTGTCGGTTGGGCCGTGGTGCCCGAGGACTGGGTGGATCCCATCGACCGGCTGGCGCAGAATCTGTTTCTGGCGCCGCCCACCCTGGCTCAGCATGCGGCGCTGGCGGCCTTTGATCCCCCGGTGCTCGACGAGCTGGAGCGTCGCCGGCAGGTGTTCCAGACACGGCGCGACCGGCTGTTCGCCGGCCTGCGCGATCTGGGTTTCGCCTTGCCTTCACGGTCGCCCGAGGGCGCCTTCTACCTGTATGCCGGCTTGCCCGAAAGTGTTGCCGATGACGGCGAGATCTTTGCGCAACGCCTGCTCGAGGAAGTCGGCGTAGCGATCACCCCGGGGAGCGATTTCGGCAAAAATGACACCGTGCGCCATGTGCGCTTCGCCTATACCACCGAGATTGCGCGCATCGAGCAGGGTCTGGAACGTCTGGACCGCCTGCTCACGCGCAGTGGCTGACGGTTCGTTACCCGTGTCGACAGGTCTCGTCGGCCTGTTCCAGCCCGATGGTGGTGTGACCGATATCGCAATCGTGGCAGAGAATGAACAGGGTGAAGGTGATGGACGGCAGCGGATCGAGACCGGGCCAGTCGGAGAACTGCAAGGTTACGCCCACGACCAGGACTGCCACCCCGCCGAGCACGTCCTCGAGGTCGTGGGTGGGCTGCTCACCAACAGCACCGCCATTCTCCCCGATGCGGTACACGACCTGGGCGATTCACTGGCAATCGGCCTGGGTTGGTTGCCGGCAGTCTGTGGATACTGTCCGAGGCCATTTCCCGGCTGGCCAGCCCGTCCATGCCACACGTGGCGTGCATGACCTGGCTGGCGGTGCTGGGCATCGTGATGAACGGCGCGGCGACCTGGAGTCCGCTGATGCATCTGTCCGGCTCGTGGTGATTATGGTGGTGATGCAGGCCCATGGGGATCAACGTGCCGTGGGGCGCTTCATGGCTGTCCGGGGTGGTTCCACACGTGCCGCCAGCTGGGCATGGCCATTGGCCTCGGGCACCTGTTGCAGGCGATGCAGCAGAGCGTTGGTCGAGAGGTGATCGTCGAGCAATGCACGATAGCCCGCCACGATGTTCGCTGTCTGCCTGTCGGGTTCGTCCACCAGCTCGATGCGATAGTGGCGGATGTCGGTTGGAGCGAGCAGTTCCGGGAGTCGCTCAGTCGCCATCATCGCTCCGAGGCCACAGCTGTCGCGCCACCTCGCCATCGGCGATCAGGCTGTGACAACTGTCGATGAAGTCCTCGCGCGGTTGGTGTTGGTGCCCGTCCGGTGATTCACTGCGCCAGGCATGGACCGTCTGGATGGCAGTGGTGGCCAGCGGGCCGAGCAGTTCCACCAGATGGGTGCAGCCGTGGATCCCACCGAGGGCCAGGCGTACCCGCGCTGTCCAACCGGGGGCAATGCGCTTCCCGATCAGTTTTTCGAAGCGCCCGGCCGGAAAGTGTGGGCAGGCCGGGTAGGGGGCCTGTTCGATGCTCGCCCGGAGGTCGATCACGGTCAGTTGGTCGTCTACGGTCAGACGCATCCACATTTCGTGCAAGGGTTCGCCAGGAGGGATCTTGCCCCGACCGAAGGTCTGCAGGGGCTCGTCGCGGGTGTCGCACAGGTGGACGTCGATGTCCCACAGACCGTCGGCGCGACGATAACCTCGGCAGACGATCTGACGGGTGTGTAGTGGTTCGCGGTTGGTGGGTGGCGGCAGTGGCATGGCTCAGTCCGACGTGTGTGTGCTGAACTGACCCGGTGCCACCTTGGCGAGCAGCAGCATCCAGGGAAGGGCGTGCAGCAACGGGTCGAAGATATCGATGGGCCACCGGAGGCTGTCTTCGCCGAGCATGCGCAGCTTCTCCCAGACATATGGTTCGGGCACGAAGGGCACAAATCTCAGGGTGAGGGCGACGATCAGGGCGATATGAAAGGGAATACGGGCGAGCAGGTCACGCATGGCTGGGATTCCGAAAAGACGGATTGTAACAATCCCGGTGTGGTGACATGGCGCGGCCGGCTCCGTCTCATATCGTGCCACGGAGGCAAGCCGATTTCCGGTAAAATGACGACCTTTGTTTATCACTGAAGTCGCATACATGACTGTCGAGACCCGTTTTGCTCCGAGCCCCACCGGCTATCTGCATGTGGGCGGCGCCCGCACGGCGCTGTTCTCCTGGTTGTACGCACGTCGCTACGGCGGTCGTTTCGTGCTGCGTATCGAGGACACCGATCACGAGCGTTCCACCGAGGAATCGGTCAATGCCATCCTCGAAGGCATGACCTGGCTGGGACTGGAATACGACGAGGGTCCCTTGTACCAGACGCGCCGTTTCGATCGCTACGACGAGGTAATCGAACAGCTGCTGGAGCGTGGCCTGGCCTACCGTTGCAATTGCCCGAAGGAACGGCTGGACGCGCTGCGCGAACAGCTGCTGGCGGCGAAGCAGAAGCCGCGTTACGACGGCCACTGCCGTGATTGCACGGTGAGCGCCGACGAGCCGCACGTGATCCGCTTTCGTAACCCGGTCGATGGCGAGGTGGTGTTCGACGATCTCATCCGCGGTCCCATCCGCGTGGCCAACACGGAGCTCGACGATCTGATCATCCGTCGTTCCGACGGTTCACCCACCTACAACCTGACGGTGGTGGTGGACGATCACGACATGGGCATCAGCCACGTGATCCGCGGCGACGATCACATCAACAATACCCCGCGCCAGATCAACCTGTACCGTGCCCTGGGCTGGGACGTGCCGCGTTTCGCGCACGTCCCCATGATCCTCGGCGAGGACGGCAGTCGCCTGTCCAAGCGCCACGGTGCGGTGAGCGTGATGCAATACAAGGAACAGGGCTACCTGCCCGAGGCGTTGCTCAACTATCTGGTGCGCCTGGGCTGGTCGCATGGTGATCAGGAGATTTTCTCGCTCGACGAGATGATCGAGCTGTTCGACCTGGAGGCGGTCAACCGCGCGCCATCGACCTTCAACACCGCCAAGCTCGATTGGCTCAACCAGCAGTACCTCATGCACAGCGAGCCGGCACGGGTGGCTCACCTGCTCTCGCCACACCTGGGCGACCTGGGCATCGACCCGGCCGAGGGGCCGGATCTGGTCGAGGTCGTCAAGGCGCAGCGCGAGCGTGCCGCCAGCCTGGTCGAGCTGGCACGTATCTCGGCCTTCTACTACCGCGATTTCGACAGCTACGACGAGAAGGCAGCGAAGAAGGCCTTCAAGGGCGAGGCCGGCCAGGCGCTGGCTGCGGTGCGCGAGCGCCTGGCCGCGTTGGCCGACTGGGAACGCGAGCTCATTCACCAGGCGGTGAGCGATACCGTGGAGGCGCTGGGCGTGGGATTCGGCAAGGTGGCCATGCCGTTGCGCGTGGCGGTCACCGGCGGCTCGCCGTCGCCCGATCTCGATCTGACCCTCTGGCTGGTGGGGCGCGAGGCCACCCTGCGCCGCATCGACCGCGTCATCGAACACATCCGCTCCAACCGCTGAGATCTGCCCATGAGCGCCGAGAACACGCCGAAGAACTTCATCTGCCAGATCATCGACGCCGACCTGGCCTCGGGCAAGCACCAGCGGATCGTCACCCGCTTTCCGCCCGAGCCCAACGGCTATCTGCACATCGGGCACGCGAAGTCCATCGTGCTCAACTTCGGCGTCGTCGAGGACTATGCCGGCCGCTGCAACCTGCGCTTCGACGATACCAACCCGGCGAAGGAAGAGGCGCACTTCGTCGAGGCCATCCAGGAAGACGTGCGCTGGCTGGGCTACGAATGGTCTGAACTGCACTTTGCCTCGAAATACTTCGGGCAGCTCTACGGT
Source organism: Gammaproteobacteria bacterium (assembly GCA_024510845.1). GTDB lineage: Bacteria > Pseudomonadota > Gammaproteobacteria > Chromatiales > Chromatiaceae > MONJU. The sequence goes on along the minus strand of JANEMA010000006.1, from coordinate 55,917 downwards.
TTCGCGGTGGAACTCATCGAGAAGGGTCTGGCCTATGTCTGCGATCTCTCGCCCGAGGAAGTGCGCGCCTACCGCGGCACCCTGACCGAGCCGGGCCGCGAGAGTCCCTGGCGCAACCGCGGCGTGGAGGAGAACCTCGACTTGTTCCGGCGCATGCGCGAAGGCAAGTTCCCCGACGGCAGCCGTACCCTGCGCGCCAGGATCGATATGGCCTCGCCCAACATGAACCTGCGCGATCCGGCCCTCTACCGTATCCGTCATGGTCTGATCCACCATCAGACGGGCGACGCCTGGTGCATCTACCCGATGTACGACTTCACCCATCCGATCTCCGATGCCATCGAGGGCGTGACCCACTCGCTGTGCACCCTGGAGTTCGAGGATCACCGTCCGCTCTACGACTGGGTTCTGGACAACATCAGCATCGGCTGCCATCCGCAGCAGATCGAGTTTGCGCGCCTCAATCTCGAATACACGGTGATGAGCAAGCGCAAGCTCACCCAGCTGGTGGACGAGGGCCATGTCTCGGGCTGGGACGACCCACGCATGCCGACCATCGCCGGCCTGCGCCGGCGCGGCTATACCCCCGAGGCGATCCGCGACTTCTGCAACCGCATCGGCGTCACCCGTGCCGACAGCACGGTGGAGATGGGCATGCTGGAGTCGGCTATCCGTGGCGACCTGGATGCATGTGCACCGCGCCGCATGGCGGTGCTGCAGCCGCTGAAGCTGGTGATCGTCAACTGGACAGAGGATCACGAAGAGATCCTGCGCGGCCCGAATCACCCCAAGAACGAGGACATGGGCACGCGTGAACTGGTGATGACGCGCGAGGTATGGATCGACCGCGATGACTTCCGCGAGGAGGCCAACAAGAAATACAAGCGCCTGGTGCTCGGTGGCGAGGTGCGGCTGCGCAACGGCTACGTGGTCCGCGCCGACGAGGTCGTGCGCGACGAACAGGGCGAAATCGTCGAGGTGCGCTGCACCTACGACCCCGAGACCCTGGGCCGCAATCCCGAGGGTCGCAAGGTGCGCGGTGTCATCCACTGGGTGCCGGTGCCACGCGCGGTGCATGCCCAGGTGCGGCTGTACGACCGGCTGTTCCGGGTGCCGCAGCCGGGGCGCGACGGCAATTTTCTGGCCGACCTCAATCCTGATTCGCTGCGCGTGATCGATGGCGCCGTACTCGAGCCGTCGCTGGGCGAAGCGGCGGTCGGCGAGCGCTTCCAGTTCGAGCGTGAGAGCTATTTCTGTCGCGATATCGAAGATGCCGCCGGCGGCCGGCCGGTATTCAACCAGATCGTGTCGCTGCGCGATTCCTGGGGAGGTTGAGATGACAAGGGACGTGGTCGCGGTGGTCGGTCTGGGCTACGTGGGTCTGCCACTGGCGGTGGCCTTCGGCAAGCAGCGGCCGACCATCGGTTTCGACCTGGACGAGCGCAAGCTGGCGCACTACCGCCAGGGGAACGATCCCAGCGGCGAGGTGACATCGGATGACCTGGTCGCGGCCAGTCAACTGGAATACACCAGCGATCCGGCGCGCCTGGCCGGGGCGCAACTGATCGTGGTGGCGGTGCCGACGCCCATCGACGACGCCCACCGGCCCGATCTTGGCCCATTGAAAGGTGCCTGCCGCACCGTGGGTGGGCATCTGAGGCCAGGCAATGTGGTGATCTTCGAATCCACGGTGTTTCCCGGTTGCACCGAAGAAGTCTGTGTACCCCTGCTCGAACAGCACTCGGGCCTGACCTGGTTGGGGCGCGAGGGGGCCACGGGCGATGGCTTTCATGTCGGCTATTCGCCCGAGCGCATCAACCCGGGCGACAAGATCCACCGGCTGGAGACCATCGTCAAGGTGGTCTCCAGTGATACACCGGAAACCCTCGAACAGGTAGCCGCGCTGTACGAAAGCGTGGTGGATGCCGGGGTGCACCGTGCTGCCAGTATCCAGGTGGCCGAAGCGGCAAAGGTGATCGAAAACACTCAGCGCGATCTCAACATCGCGCTGATGAACGAATTGGCACTGATCTTCCACAAGCTGGGCATTGACACCCAGGACGTACTGGAAGCCGCAGGCACCAAATGGAATTTCCTGCCGTTCCGCCCGGGACTGGTCGGTGGGCACTGCATCGGGGTCGATCCCTACTACCTGACCTGCAAGGCCGAGGCGGCGGGTCATCATCCGCAGGTGATCCTGGCCGGCCGGCAGATCAACGACGGCATGGGCAAGTACATCGCCGAGCAGACGGTCAAGCGCATGATCCAAGCCGGGCGCGGCGTGTCGGGGGCCCGGGTGATCGTGCTGGGCCTGACTTTCAAGGAAGACTGCCCGGATCTGCGCAACTCACGGGTCGAGGACATTCTGACCGAACTGGCCTCGTACTGCTGCGAGGTGAAGGTACACGACCCGGTGGCCGACCCGGTCGAGGCACAGGCCGAGTACGGCGTCGCACTGTGCGACTGGAATGACCTTCCCGAGGCCGATGCAGTGATCCTGGCGGTAGGGCACCAAACCTATCGTATGCTGGGTCCGGAAGATCTGGCCACCATCATGGCGACCGGTGCGGTGCTGATGGACGTGAGGTCCGTGCTCGATCGGGAGAGTTTTGCACGGGCAGGGATAGATCTCTGGCGTTTGTGAGGCGGTACATTCATTCAGTACATGCCACCGGCAGAGAACCGGGCAGATGGCTTGCACTACGCAGACGCCCACTGCCATAGAGGATCAGGGCCCGGTTCAGGGTGGGATCGACAGGTGAGCAGAAACGCAGGCTGAGATTGCTGCCGGCGGCGTCACCATTGGTGCGGAAGCGCACCCTGAGCCGTCTCTTGCTGCTCTGGATCACCACGCCTGTGATCGCTTGCTGTACGGCGAGCGCCGGTTCGGCGTGGTCGTGTTTCCCGTCACTGTCGGTGTCCACGAAGAGCAGCGCGCCGTCCTGCCAGCGTCGGTAGTCGCGGTGGCATTGCCGGCCATCGGTACTAGGGCAGAGGACGATCGGCAGACGACGCTGGATGGCGGTGTTGCGTGCCAGGTGAAACAGACGAGCGTACGCCTTTTGTGCGTTGTCCAGTCGGATGTGTGCCTGTAGGTGATGCCAAGTCGGGATTCCTGCGGCAAACAGGATGATCCCCAGGCCAAGGGTGATGAGCAACTCGATGACGCTGAATCCGCGCACACGGGTAACAGAGCAGCAAACATCCACGTCGGACACTCCTTAGTCATTGCTTGCGGACGGCCCTCCCTGAACGTTCGGAATCACGTTGTTCTCGGTAGTCCTGTTCGTCCCGGCATATCCTTGGCAGGGGCCGAGTTATGCCGAAAATGATGTCTGATCATCCTCTGGCGACTGCCTCGATACGGTCCAGTGCGGCATCCAGGTTCTCCGTGCTGGTGGCAATGGAGATACGCATGTGCCCACTCAGCCCGAAGGCAGTACCGGGCACCACCGCTACGCCGGCCTGCTCGATCAGGTGTTCGGCCAGCTCGAGGTCATTCTTTACCCCGTCGATGTGCCCGATCAGGCCGTTCACCGAGGGGAATACGTAGAAGGTACCGTCGGTGGCCAGGCAGTCGATGCCAGGGATGGCGTTGAGGCGCTCGACCACATGATCGTGCCGCGCTTTGAAGTGCACCAGCATCTCGGCAATACAGTCTTGCGGACCATTCAGTGCCGCCTCGGCGGCCGCCTGCGAGATCGAAGCCGGGTTGGAAGTACTCTGCGACTGGATCTTCTTCATGGCCTTGATGATCTCGGCCTGGCCGCCCGCATAGCCGATGCGCCAGCCGGTCATGGAGTAGGCCTTGGAAACACCGTTGAGCACGATGGTGCGATCGGCCAGATCGGGGCAGGCATCGAGGATGTTCGCGAAGCTGCCATCCCGCCAGATGATGTGCTCGTACATGTCATCGGATGCGATGAGGATGTGCGGGTGTTTGCGCAGTACTTCACCGAGTGCTTCCAGTTCCTCACGGCTGTAGGCCATGCCGGTGGGGTTGGAGGGGCTGTTGATCACCATCAGCCGGGTCTGTTCGGTGATGGCATCGTGCAATTGTGCCGGTGTCATCTTGAATTGTTGATCGGCGCAGGCATGCACCAGCACGGGCTTGGCCTCGGCAAGCAGTACCATGTCGGGATAGGACACCCAATATGGCGCGGGAATGATCACTTCGTCGCCGCGGTTGAGCACCGCCTGCGCCAAGTTGTAGAAACTCTGCTTGCCTCCACAGGAGACCAGAACCTGCTCCAGGCTGTATTCCAGCCCGTTGTCGCGATGGAATTTGTCGATGATGGCCTGCTTGAGCGACGGGGTGCCGTCCACCGCCGTGTACTTGGTCTGGCCTTTGCGGATGGCGGCGATGGCCGCCTCCTTGATGTGTTCGGGCGTATCGAAATCAGGCTCGCCGGCACCCAGGCCGATCACGTCGCGGCCCTCGGCACGCATGGCAGCGGCACGGGCAGTGATGGCGAGGGTGGGGGAGGGCTTGACGGCCTGGACGCGGGCAGAAAGTTTGATGCTCATTCTGGGGTTTTCCGGCGTGTCGGGAACGATCTCTGTTCGTTGCTATCATAACGGACGATCTCTCCCGCGGGCACCCTGAAGATGACAAAAAGATTCGAACTGGTCAGTCGCTTCGAACCGGCCGGCGACCAGCCGGAGGCGATCCGGCGTCTGGTCGAGGGACTGAACGATGGCGAGGCCGGCATGACCCTGCTCGGGGTGACCGGGTCGGGCAAGACCTTCTCCGTCGCCAAGGTGATCGAGCAGGTGCAGCGACCGACCCTGATCCTGGCGCCGAACAAGACGCTCGCCGCCCAGCTCTACGGTGAATTCCGCGAATTCTTCCCGCACAACGCGGTGGAGTACTTCGTTTCGTACTACGACTACTACCAACCCGAGGCCTATGTCCCCTCGACTGACACCTTCATCGAGAAGGATGCCTCGCTCAACGAACATGTGCAGCAGATGCGTCTCTCGGCCACCAAGGCGCTGCTCGAGCGGCCGGACAGCATCATCGTGGCCACGGTGTCCTCGATCTACGGCCTGGGCGATCCCCGCCAGTACCTGAGCATGGTGTTGCACCTGTCGCGCGGCGAGCAGATGGATCAACGCCGCATCCTTCGCCGTCTGGCCGACATGCAGTACACGCGCAACGACATGGAACTGGCGCGCGGTACCTGCCGGGTGCGCGGTGAGATCATCGATGTTTTCCCCGCCGAATCGGAAGACGAGGCAGTACGCATCGAGCTGTTCGATGACGAGATCGAGGCCCTGTCGCTGTTCGATCCGCTCACCGGCGAGGTGCGCCAGCGGGTGCCGCGCTACACCGTCTATCCGAAGACCCATTACGTGACCCCGCGCGAGATCATTCTCGAGGCGGTGGACCAGATCAAGGCGGAACTGAAGGAACGCCTGGCACAGTTGCGCGAGGCCGGCAAGCTGCTCGAGGCCCAGCGCCTGGAACAGCGCACGATGTTCGACATCGAGATGATGCTGGAGCTGGGCTACTGCTCGGGCATCGAGAACTACTCGCGCTATCTTTCGGGTCGCACGCCGGGCGAGGGTCCGCCGACTCTGTTCGACTATCTGCCGGCCAACGCCCTGCTGGTGGTGGACGAGTCACACGTGACCATCCCACAGCTCGGCGGCATGTACCGGGGCGACCGTTCGCGCAAGGAGACCCTGGTCGAATATGGCTTCCGTCTGCCTTCGGCACTGGACAACCGGCCGCTGCGCTTCGAGGAGTTCGAGGCGCGCGCGCCACAGACCATCCATGTCTCGGCCACCCCGCGCGACTACGAGATCGAGCACTCTGGCGCGGTGGTCGAGCAGGTGGTACGTCCCACCGGCTTGATCGATCCCGAAGTGGAGGTGCGTCCGGCCAGTACCCAGGTGGATGACCTGCTCTCGGAGATCAATGCTCGTGTGGTAATGGGCGATCGGGTGCTGGTGACCACGCTCACCAAGCGTATGGCCGAAGACCTGACCGACTACCTGATGGAGCATGACATTCGGGTGCGCTATCTGCACTCGGACATCGATACTGTGGAGCGGGTCGAGATCATCCGCGACCTGCGCCTGGGCGAGTTCGACGTGCTGGTGGGAATCAACTTGTTGCGTGAGGGTCTGGATATGCCCGAGGTCTCGCTGGTGGCGATCCTGGATGCCGACAAGGAAGGCTTTCTGCGCTCCGAGGGTTCGCTGATTCAGACTATCGGGCGCGCCGCACGCAATGCCCGAGGCAAAGGTATCTTGTATGCCGATCAGATCACCGGCTCGATGCGACGCGCCATCGAGGAGACCGAGCGCCGTCGGCGCAAGCAGATTGCCTTCAACGAGGCCTATGGCATCACACCAAAAACGGTGGAGAAGAGCGTCGCCGACATCATGGAGACCGCAGTGCCAGGTAGTGGAGCCATCGCCTGCAAGTACCGCAAGGTAGCCGAGTCGGCGGGCGACTACCAGGTTCCACTGGACCCGCTGTCCGTGGCACGCGAGATCAAGCGGCTGGAGAAAGAGATGTACATCCTGGCGCACGATCTCAAGTTCGAGGAGGCGGCACGAATACGCGATCGCCTGCGCGAGCTGCAGGGCAAGGCCTTTGTGGCCTGAATCTGCAGGAAGTCCGTCCTCGGGCCGAGGGTTTGCGACGGGGACATCGTTTACCTGTCCTCGATTTTCCTGGTGTAACGCCTGCGCAAGGTTTGGTGGTCGATCTTGCCGTTGGGTGTACGCGGCAGTTCGTTCAGGCGCCACACCCGCTGCGGTTGCATGTAGTTCGGTAGCTGCTCACGACACAACATCAGTATCGCTTCGCTGGTACTCTCCCCGGATATTGCCAGTACGATGACCTGGCCAAGCTCGGTATCGGGCACGCTGAAGGCTGCCGCTTCGGTGAGCAGACCGGAAGCCAGCACTGGCCCCTCGATCTCGTCGGGGCTGACGCGGTAGCCCGAGGTCTTGATCATATTGTCCTCACGCCCTGCGAAGTACAGATAGCCTTCCGCATCGCGCCAGGCGCGGTCACCCGACCATACCGCGATCTCCGGCAGGGGCAGGCCGGGTGGCTGGCGTGGTGCAGGACGAAAGCGTTCGGCTGTGCGTTCGGGATCGTTCCAATAACCCAGTGCCACCAGGCCGCCGCGATGTACCAGTTCACCGACCTCTTCTGGTCCACACTCGCTGCCGTCCTTGCGCACCACCATGACCTCGGCGTTGGGTATGGGCAGGCCGATAGAACCAGGCCGCCGGTCGATCTCCTCCGGTGGAAGGGTGGTGGAGCGGAAGGCCTCGGTGAGGCCATACATCAGGTGGATCTGTGTCTCAGGCAGGAGTTGGCGTAATGCCTGAATCACTGGCGCTGGCATGATTCCGCCGGAGCTGGTCAGGTAACGCAGACTGTCTGCCGCCTCGGATGGCCAGTTCTCGCGTGCCAGACGGTTCCATAACGCGGGCACCGCAGCCAAGCCGGTGATACGGTAGCGAACCACGGTGCGGAGCAGGTCCCTTGGCAGCAGATATTCCAGCAATACCACCGAAGCCCCGCCGGCAAAGGCCGCGGTGAGCTGGCTGAAGCCGTAGTCGAAGCTCAGGGGCAGCACGGCCAGCAGGCGATCCTCCGGTCTGTTGTGCAGGTAGGCGTTGACGCTGTGCGCCCCGTTCACCAGGTTGCGGTGCGAGAGCACCACGCCCTTGGGTGCCCCGGTGCTGCCCGAGGTATAGAAGATGGCCGCCATGTCGCTGTCGATGCGCCGTGGCGGCTCGGCCGGTTCGGCCTCTTCGAGTGTGCGCCAGGCACGGGCGGCAACCCCTGGCAAGGGCTCATCGGGCAATGTATCCCCGGTGATCACCAGCACCTGCAGATCGTGGCAGTCACGCAATACCGTGCGCAGCACTTCGGCACGCTCCATCGAGGTGACGAGAATACGCACATTGCAATCGCGCAGGATATGCGCCACCTGCGCCGCCTTGAGTATCGGATTGATCGGTACCATGACGCCGCCGGCCAAGGACGTGGCAAACAGCGTGATCACCGCCTCGGGGATCTTCGGCAGGTACACCGCGACCCGCTCATCGGGACGTACCCCCAGTTGGCGCAGTCCTGCGGCCGTGCGTTCGATGGCAGAGGCCAACTCGTTGTAGGTGAGCTGCGTAGTGTCATGCATCAGTGCTGACAAGGCACCGTGGCGCTCGGCGGTGTACCGGACGAGGTCGTGGAGCAGGGTGGGGACAGTCGTGGGCACGGCAAGGCTCGGCTGTTGCTGGCGAGTGGGATTATAACCGCATCTCTGCTACCAGCCGGTGGAGAAAGAAAGTGTGCAGTCTCCTGCCTGCAACATGTGCCAACGCTACCGAAATACGCAGATATTCCAGCCATATACGGCAGGACCATTCGACTTCGTGCCATTTTCGACTGCTATCTCTCCATGGAAAACGGAAGGCACTGCTGCACAACTTTTCTTCTGCCGCTCATTGGGTGGAAATCGTTCGGGTGTTGCTCGTGCATCTTGGTATTGTGATGCCGGTGATAACCATATTCATCCGTGCTGCCCTGGCAGTATGAGTTCATCTCCCGAGAAGATGTGGCACGAGTGTAGCGCCTGCGAATCGCTTTTTTCAGCAAAAGGCGCATTCTGGAACTACTCGGACTGCAAGAATGGGCTTCGAATCCTTCCTTGCACGTGAAAGCGGAATGGAATCGAAGCTGTTTTCGATAGCCTGTTATACCCAACAGGGCAGGTGGCGTTCCTTCCGCGAACGTTCGCCGTTATCTTGTTTCGATACAGGCAGCGATCATGGCCCGGGCGGCATTGCTCAGGCTGCGCTCCTTGTGGGTGACTGCACCCAGGCGACGGGACAGGTGCATACCTGCAACCTCCAGTACGACCAGTTGCGGCGAGAGTTGAATCGCCGGCAACAGGCTCCAGCCCAGGTTGGCCTCGACAAGCATGCGCAGGGTCTCCAGGTAGTTGGTCTCCATTCCGGTGTGTAATACCAAGCTCTTGCTCTTGGTGCGCACTGCACGTTCGAGTATGCCCCGTGTATAAGTGTTGCTTCCCGGGAGTACCGCTGGATATTTGAGCAACGTGTCCAATGTCACCCGACGGCGTTTGGCCAGGGGATGGTTGCAGCTGACCATGAAAATCAGCGGATCTTTCCAGATTGGACGCACCTGGAGCTGGTGTATGGGATTCGAGGGCAGGGTGACGATGGCCAGTTCCAGATCGCCGATATCGACTGCGTGGCAAGCCGCTTCGGAATCCATGAAACGGATGTCCAGTTCTACCTCGGGATGGGCCTGTGTGAAGGACTTGAGTGGTTCGGGGAGGCGATGCAGTCCGACATGGTGGCTGGTGCCCATCACTAGGCGGCCACACACCTTGCCCGAGAGATTGGCGAGCAGACGGCGAATTTCGCCTGCGTCGTTGAGCAGGCAGCGCGCACGTGGCAGCAGGGCGCGCCCTGCCTCGGTGAGGCGCACGCGGCGGCCGATACGATCGAACAGGCGCACGCCCAGGTCGTCTTCGAGCTGGCGCACCCGCTTGCTTACTGCTGGCTGGGTGAGGTGAATGTACTCGGCCGCTCTGGAGAAAGAACCGTACTCGGCCACAGCACGAAAGGTCTGTAACAGCGTCAGCTCCATATTCAATATGGGAATCGAAAAGATAAAAAATATGAATTCATGTTATTCATCATAGACGCTATGCTCGCAACGGTTCCAGTTGGCTGCTCATAATGGACCGGGAGATGACCGCAAAGACACTCTATGACAAGCTCTGGGAAGCGCACTTGGTGCGTGAGGAACCGGACGGTACCTGCCTGCTCTACATCGATCGCCATTTGGTGCACGAGGTGACCTCGCCCCAGGCCTTCGAGGGGTTGCGTCTGGCTGGACGCAAGCTGTGGCGTCCCGACGCCAATATGGCCACTCCCGATCACAACGTACCCACCACCGACCGCAGCGCTGGCATCGCTGACCCCGTTTCGCGCATCCAGGTGGAGACCCTGGATCACAACTGCGAGGAATTCGGCATCACCGAGTTCCGTATGGACGATCCACGCCAGGGCATCGTACACGTGGTGGGGCCGGAGCAGGGCGCAATCCTGCCTGGCATGACGGTGGTGTGTGGTGATTCCCACACATCCACACACGGGGCCTTCGGTGCCCTCGCGCACGGCGTCGGCACCTCCGAGGTGGAGCATGTGCTGGCTACCCAGTGCCTGATTCAGAAGAAGTCCAAGGCGATGCAGGTCGTCATCGACGGCCCGGTGGGGCCGGGGGTGACCGCCAAGGACATTGTGCTCGCCATCATCGGTGAGATCGGCACTGCCGGTGGCACCGGTTACGCCATTGAATTCATCGGACAGAGCATAATGGACCTCTCCATGGAAGGTCGTATGACGGTCTGCAATATGGCCATCGAGGCTGGCGCGCGCGCCGGCTTCGTGGCGGTGGACGAAAAGACCATTGAGTACGTGAAGGGGCGGCCCTATGCCCCCAAGGGCAAGTTGTGGGATCAGGCAGTGGCCGCCTGGTGTGAGCTGCGTTCGGACGAGTGTGCAGTGTTCGACAAGGTGGTAACCATTCGGGGGGCGGACATCCAACCCCAGGTTACTTGGGGCGTCTCCCCAGAGATGGTGGTACCGGTGGGCGCCCGGGTGCCCGATCCGGCAGACGCGCCGGATGTGGTGAAGGCCGAGGGCATGCGCCGGGCGCTGGAATATATGGGCCTGAAGGCCGGCACGCCCATCACCGAGATTTACCCGGACAGGGTATTCATCGGTTCCTGCACCAACTCGCGCATTGAGGACCTGCGCGCCGCTGCGGCGGTGGCTAAAGGCCGCAAGGTGGCGGACAACATCAAGCAGGCGCTAGTGGTACCGGGCTCGGGTCTGGTCAAGCACCAGGCCGAGGAAGAGGGTCTGGACCGGATCTTCATCGAGGCCGGCTTCGAATGGCGGGAGCCTGGCTGTTCCATGTGCCTGGCGATGAATGCTGACCGCCTGGCTCCAGGCGAGCGCTGTGTCTCCACCTCGAATCGCAACTTCGAGGGGCGCCAGGGCCCGGGCGGCCGCACCCACTTGGTCAGCCCGGCTATGGCCGTCGCTGCGGCGGTGACAGGCCATTTCGTGGATGTGCGGGAGTTGGATTGAACCACAAAGGACGCGAAGGTTCGCAAAGGGGATGGGGCCGTGGATGATTGGAGCTGGCTCGATACGAGGTGCGAGGCAAACAACAATAACCTTTGTGGTTGATTTCATTGGAAAGATGATCATGGAAAAGTTTGAAAAGTTTACCGGTGTGGTCTGTCCTCTCGACCGAGCCAATGTGGACACCGATGCGATCATTCCGAAGCAGTTTCTGAAATCGATCAAACGTACCGGTTTCGGGCCCAACCTGTTCGATGAGTGGCGTTATCTGGATCACGGTGAGCCAGGGATGGACAACAGCCAGCGTCCGCTGACCCCGGATTTCGTGCTCAACGATCCGCGCTATCAAGGTGCGAGCATCTTGCTGGCGCGTGAGAACTTCGGTTGCGGCTCCTCGCGCGAGCATGCCCCCTGGGCATTGCTGGACCATGGTTTCAAAGTGATCATTACCCCGGGTTTTGCGGATATCTTTTTCAACAATTGCTTCAAGAACGGTATCTTGCCCATCGTGCTCGATGCGGAAACAGTGGATGAGCTGTTCCGCGAGGCCGGAGGCGAACAGGTCCAGCGGATCACCGTGGACGTGGAGAATCAGCGCCTGATCACCGACTACGGTCGAGAGATTGCCTTCGAGGTGGACCCCTTCCGCAAGCACTGCCTGCTCGAAGGCCTGGATGACATCGGCCTCACCCTGCAACACCTGAATGATATCCGCACTTACGAACAGCGCCGCATGCAGGAAGCACCGTGGCTGTTCGGCATCCACTGAAGGAGGTTTTGAACCGCATAAAGATGTGGGGTCTCCCTTAGCGCGGCTCTGTCGCCGCCGGGACGCGGGACGAACGAGAATACGAACGGCCTGATCCGGCAGTATCCTCCGAAGGGGGTAGATTTCGATCAGGTGACTGGCGGGGAGGTCGTGGCAGTGGGGCAAAAACTGAACATGAGGCCGGAGAAGCAGTTTGGTTACAGGATGCCGGCGAGGTGTTCTGTGACGGACTGCAACGGCAGGATGCCGCACCGGGTAGTGTTGCGGTTATTGGTTGAAT
>JANEMA010000006.1:39466-43611 GCA_024510845.1 Gammaproteobacteria bacterium | reverse complement strand
TGCGGTTATTGGTTGAATTCGGACGGTGAATGATCATGACCAAGAGAATATTGGTATTGCCGGGTGACGGTATTGGTCCCGAGATCGTGGCCGAGGCGGTCAAGGTATTGGACAAACTGGCAGGCGATGGTCTGGACATCGAGCTGGACGAGGGTTTGGTGGGCGGCGCAGCCATCGATGTTACTGGGGTGCCGTTACCCGATGTCACCCTCGGTATGGCGAAGGAAGCGGATGCCATTCTGCTCGGTGCGGTGGGTGGCCCCAACTGGGAGTCGCTGGATATCTCGGTGCGTCCGGAGATGGGCCTGCTTGGCTTGCGCTCGGGCTTGGGGTTGTTCTCCAACCTGCGTCCAGCGGTGCTGGTACCGCAGCTCGCCGATGCCTCCAGCCTGAAGCCCGAGATCATCTCCGGGTTGGACATCATGATCGTGCGCGAACTCACCGGTGGCATCTATTTTGGTCAGCCACGTGGTATCCGTACTCTGGATAATGGCGAAAGAGAGGGCTTCAACACCCTGGTCTATCGCGAATCGGAGATCGAGCGCATCGTGCGCAGCGCCTGCGAGATCGCCATGAAGCGCGACAAGCGAGTCTGTTCGGTGGACAAGGCCAATGTGCTCGAATGCACCGAGCTGTGGCGCGAGGTGGCTGCCCGGGTGGTGGCGCAGGAATATCCCGAGATCGAGCTGAGCCATATGTATGTGGACAATGCCGCCATGCAGATGGTGAAGCAGCCCAAGCAGTTCGATGTGATCGTCACCACCAATATGTTCGGCGACATCCTCTCTGATTGTGCGGCCATGCTCACCGGCTCCATCGGCATGCTGGGCTCGGCCTCGCTGAATGAAAAAGGGCAAGGCATGTATGAACCCATTCACGGCTCGGCGCCAGATATTGCGGGCAAGGGGATTGCCAACCCGCTGGCGACCATTCTCTCGGTGGCCATGATGTTGCGCTATAGCTTGGACGAGCCGATGATGGCCGAGCGCATCGAGGTGGCGGTGAACAAGGTGCTGAACGATGACCTGCGTACCCTCGATATCCTGTCCGAGGGCATGACCGAGGTGAACTGCGATGCCATGGGTGATGCGGTGGTTGCTGCACTGTGATTATTCACCGCCAGGGACGCAAAGGGTTTTTGTTCGATTCCTAGGGTTGGCGAATTGGTTCGGACCTCCTTGGTGCTCAGAGTGATCTTCCGGATCGATGTTATTCGCCTTCGTGTTCTTGGCGTCCTTTGCGATTGATTTCTGACTCGGATACGGCTATGAAAAGAGCAGGTTTTGTAGGTTGGCGCGGCATGGTAGGTTCGGTCCTGATGGACCGGATGCGTGAGGAGCGTGATTTCGATCTGATCGACGAGCCGGTGTTCTTCACCACTTCGCAGGTAGGGCAGCCGGGACCGGATATCGGCAAGAACGTCCCCGGGCTCAAGGATGCCACCGACATCGATGAGCTCAGGCAGATGGAGGTCATCGTCACTTGTCAGGGTGGTGACTACACGCGGCAGGTTCATGGTGAACTGCGCAAGGCGGGCTGGAACGGCTACTGGATCGATGCGGCTTCGGTGTTGCGCATGGCCGGGAACAGCGTGATCGTGCTCGATCCGGTCAATCGCGGGATGATCGATCAGGCGTTGATCTCGGGCAAGAAGGATTTCATCGGTGGTAACTGCACCGTCAGCCTGATGCTGATGGGTCTCGGCGGGCTGTTTCAGAACGACATGGTGGAGTGGATGACTGCCATGACCTATCAGGCGGCTTCTGGGGCCGGTGCGCGCAACATGCGCGAGCTGCTCGAACAGATGGGTTACCTGCGTGACAGCGTGGATCCGCTGCTCAAGGATCCGGCTTCGGCCATTCTCGACATCGACAGTGGCGTGATCGAGGCCATGCGTTCGGGATCCTTCCCGGAAGCCAATTTTGGCGTGCCGCTGGCCGGCAGTCTGATCCCTTGGATCGATGTGCCGCTGGACAATGGTCAGTCCAAGGAAGAGTGGAAAGCGGTAGCCGAGACCAACAAGATCCTTGGTCGTTCCGAGAACGAACGTATTCCCATCGATGGGACCTGCGTGCGTATAGGTGCCATGCGCTGCCACAGCCAGGCCCTGACCATCAGGTTGAAGAAGAATATACCCGTCGATGAGATCGAGCAGATGCTCGATGAGGCCAACGCTTGGTCGAGGGTAATTCCCAACGAGCAAGAGATCACCATGCAGGATCTCGCGCCGGCAAATGTGACTGGTACGCTCAGGGTACCGGTCGGTCGTCTGCGCAAGATGAATCTGGGGCCGGAATATCTCAATGCCTTCACCGTGGGTGACCAGCTTCTGTGGGGTGCAGCGGAGCCATTGAGGCGCATGTTGCGCATTCTGCTGGATGCGTTGTGAATTGCCCTGGGTGGACAAGAACTTTGTGAACCGGTTCATGCTGTCCCTGACCCGATCGTGGTGGTATTTGTTTCCAGCAACGAATTCTGATTCCAACTTTGGTTGGGTAAAAACTTTTGCTGGGCTATAGTTGGCGACAAATTATCAGGTGCCTTGGCAAAGATCTCGCCTACTGGATCGAGATGCTCGGTACCACGCAAGATCATCGGGGAGCATTCTGCGATGGTTCGTCGCTCAAGGGGAACTTTGATGGTTCGTAGCCTGACGTTTGCTGTAGCCTTCGCGCTAGGCACTGTCTCGATTCCGGCGCATGCGCTGGGCCTGGGGGATATCAAGGCGACTTCTACACTGAATCAGGCCTTCCAGGCCGATATCGCACTTTTTTCAGTGGCCAAGGAGAAACTGGATAGTGTCCGGGTAAAACTGGCCGGTGTGCGCGAGTTCGAAAAGGCAGGCATCGAACGCTTCTTCTTTCTTACGCTGTTGAAGTTCGAACCGGAACGGTTACCAGATGGTCGTGCCGTGATCAGGGTGACTTCGGATTTTCCGATCCGTGAGCCTTTCCTCGATTTTCTGGTCGAGATCAACTGGCCGAATGGCCGGTTGATCCGCGAATATACGGTGTTGCTCGATCCACCGGTGATCACCAAGCGTCGGGAACCTCGGGTACAGGTAGCGCCGGTGCGTATGACTACTTCACACGCTGCCGCGACACCACGTCGCTCGGTGCCACCTGTCATGGCAGGCAAGGGAGGATACGGCCCGGTCGATGCCAACGAGACCTTGTGGAGTATCGCGCGCAAGCTGCGCCCGAACGGTGCCAGCATGCAACAGATGGTGATCGCGCTGCACCGGGCCAATCCCGAAGCCTTCATCGGGGGGGACATCAACCGTCTGAAGCGTGGACAGGTGTTGCGTGTGCCCAGTACCGACGAAGTACTTTCCCTGTCTCGGGCGGAGGCACGTCAGGTCTATCGCCAGGCTCAGGAGCAGTGGTTGGCGCAGCGCAGTGAGCACATGCAGCAGGCAGCGGGCAAGAAGGTACCACCCGGACAGGGCACTGCCGGAAGTGTCGCTGCAACCAGTGATTCCCACTCCGAATTGCGGATCACTACCGCCAGCCCCGAGGACAAGGGTGAGGTCGGCGCCAGCGAGATCCGGGGTAACGAGACGAACGGCGACATCAAGCACAAGCTGTTGCTGGCGCGTGAAAATGCCGAGGCATCTCGGCTTGAGGCCGAGACCTTTCGCAATGAGGTCGATGATCTCCAGAAACGCCTCGAAGACATGCATCGCCTGCTGATGCTGAAGGATGAGCAACTGGCCCGCCTCCAGGCGCAGACTGGAAAGGAGCTCGATGCCTCTGCGGAAGGTCAGGGTGGCGATCTCGAGGAGGTGATGCGTCAGGCAGGGCAGATCGCCGGAGCCCGGGCCGAAGCGGTTTCCGTGATAGCAGACGATCTCATCGCGGCAGCCGATGCGGTAGTCGAGGAAAACAACGCCGGGGGCGTATCGGTACCACCGGTGGTCGAGCCCCAACCCGTTGTTTCCGGCACGGACAGCGGGCAGGCGACACCAGAGGCAGGTGTGACGGAGAATGCCGAAGGGATGGCTCCTGTATTGGTCGGGACGCCGTCCGTGATAGCAGACGATCTCATCGCGGCAGCCGATGCGGTAGTCGAGGAAAACAACGCCGGGGGCGTATCGGTACCACCGGTGGTCGAGCCCCAACCCGTTGTTTCCGGCACGGACAGCG
>JANEMA010000006.1:0-39366 GCA_024510845.1 Gammaproteobacteria bacterium | reverse complement strand
TCCGTGATAGCAGACGATCTCATCGCGGCAGCCGATGCGGTAGTCGAGGAAAACAACGCCGGGGGCGTATCGGTACCACCGGTGGTCGAGCCCCAACCCGTTGTTTCCGGCACGGACAGCGGGCAGGCGACACCAGAGGCAGGTGTGACGGAGAATGCCGAAGGGATGGCTCCTGTATTGGTCGGGACGCCGTCCGTGATAGCAGACGATCTCATCGCGGCAGCCGATGCGGTAGTCGAGGAAAACAACGCCAGGGGCGTATCGGTACCGCTGGCGGTCGAGCCTCAACCCGTTGCCTCAGGTGCGGACAGTGGGCAGACACCGCCGGAGGTGGCGGTTCAGTCGCCGGTGGATACGGTGATGGAAAACAGTGGGGTGGTAATGCAAGAAGCCGGGGCCCCCTCTCTCTATGGCCTGGACATTTTCGATCTGCTGCGTGACAGTCTGCCCATCGTGGCGGGTGGTGGCATCCTGGCATTGCTGTTGACCTTGCTGGGGATTCGCAGGAAAAGGGCAGAGGCAGAAGAGGGCGAGGCACTTGACGACCTGGCTGCTTCTTCGGTAGCAGAGGAGACCTGGGTGGATGAATTTGCCGCTGAGGTGGATCCCGTGTACACCGCTTATGGCTGCTACCAGGATCGGTTGGAGCAGGCATTGATCCAGGCCCCCGACCAATTGGAGCTCAAGCACAGGCTGCTCAAGGTCTACTATGCCACGCGCAACGTGACAGCTTTCAATGATCTGTCCGAAAGTATGGTGGAAAAAGGTCAGGATATCGTTGACCCTGATGCTTGGTCGCGGATCTGTGACATGGGCCACGAAATCTCGCCCGACAACAACCTCTACCAGAACGACACGTCGAGCCAGGTGACACCCCAAGTCGATGTTGTTGATGACGATGCCGGGACCGAGTCTGCCGCCCGGATCGGAGAGGAATTGTCGGGTCTGTTCACTCCGGACGATCTGGATGGTGAAGTGGATGGCCTGCAGGACTCAGTGGATGTATCTTCGCTGGATCTGGATGGTCTCGATACGCGTCCACTGGATCTAGATCTCTCCAGTGTGGAGAGCGTCGCTGTGGTCGATCATCCCGGTGATACAATCGATCTGCCTGCACTGGATGTCGCTATCGACGAAGGCTTGGCAGCTGATGAAAAGATCGGGAGTCAGCTCGAGGGACCGGGCAACCTGTCCAAACCGGAAGACGACCTCAGCTGTCTGACCGAGGATATCGCTCCCGATCTGGATACATCATCGGCTCAGCGTGGGCGGGGAGCGCTGGATGAGCCGTTGTCCATCGATGAGGCCTTCGACAAGGCAGTGGACGAGGAAATCGATATCTCCAACCTTGCTCCGGAGGTGCTCGATGCCGAGGCAGTCGAGACCAGGCTCGACCTGGCCAGGGCCTTCCTCGAGATGGGTGACCCTGAAGGAGCAAAGGGTATCCTCGAGGATATCCGCCAGGAGGGCAACGAGACGCAGTGCAGCGAGGCTGAAAAGTTGCTTGCCGATATCGGCTGAGCAGGAGAGAATTCCTCCCGGAATTCCATGGGGCGCCGTTGGCGCCCCTTTTCGTTGGCGTATCGGGACCATCATGAGAATCGCACTCGGCATCGAATACGACGGTAGTCGCTTCCATGGCTGGCAGGCACAGCAACCGGGTGTGCGCACAGTACAGACGGTGCTGGAAGCGGCCCTGACCAGGGTGGCAGATCATCCGGTGCGGGTGGTCTGTGCCGGACGCACCGATACCGGGGTGCATGGTGTGGGACAAGTGGTGCACTTCGATACGCAAGCAGTACGTAGCGAGCGCAACTGGTTGCTCGGCGGTAATGTCAATCTGCCGGCGGACGTCGCCATCACCTGGGTACGTGAGATGTCAGAGGACTTCCATGCACGTTTCTCGGCGGTCTCGCGGCGTTATCGTTATGTGATATTCAATCGCACCGTCCACAGCGCGGTCCTGGCAGGACGGGTGACCTGGACCCACCGTCCTCTGAATGCCGAGCGCATGCACGCCGCTGGCCGGGTACTGGTCGGCGAGCACGACTTCTCCAGCTACCGTGCCTTGAGTTGTCAGGCCAAGAGTCCGGTACGTACCCTGCATTTGCTGACAGTGGAGCGGCACGGCGATTTCGTGGTGTTGTCGGTGCATGCCAACGCCTTTCTGCACCATATGGTGCGCAACATTGCCGGCGTGTTGATTGCCATCGGCAAGGGTGACCGCCCCGTGGAGTGGGCTGTGGAGGTACTGGAACTGCGTAACCGTACCCTCGGCGGCGCCACTGCACCGCCAGAAGGACTCTATTTCGAGCGGGTCGAATACCCGCCGGAATTCGGTATCCCCGCACCGTTTCTGAGTGGCTTCCCGGCGTGAGCAATGAGTTCTTAAGCAATGAGTTCTTAACCGCAAAGGACGCGAGGGTGATCGAAGTGATATTGGACTGGGTTGGCGAGCAGATGGACCACGGATTTGCGGACACCATGGACATATACTCCAGCAGTTTCACTGCTGGCATGATGGTTGTTTCGCGTTGTGTTCAATGTTCCAGAGTTCAAGTTGCCTTCCAAAAAACCTTTGTCACTTGGCGACAACCGTGCCCGCGCTGGCTTGCGGATGCGGCATAATACGTGCCCATGCGAACCCGGGTAAAAGTCTGCGGCATTACTCACCCCGGGGATGCGCTGGCTGCGGCCGAGGCGGGTGTGGATGCCATCGGGTTGGTGTTCTATCCACCCAGCCCACGGCATGTCGAGTTGACACAGGCAGTTGAAATTGTTGCTGTTCTGCCGCCCTTCGTGACCACCGTGGGTCTGTTTGTGAATGCCGATGCCGAAACCATCGCCAAAGTGGTCGGGCAGGTGGGCATCGACCTGATCCAGTTCCACGGCAATGAGTGTCCGGACTATTGCAGCACGCACCGACGGCCATGGGTCCGCGCCTTGCGCATGAAGGACGATATCGATCTGTTCGCAGAGGCCGATCGCTTCTCCGGCGCACGAGGTCTGTTGCTGGACGCCTGGCGGCCCGACGTGCCGGGCGGCACTGGTGAGACCTTCGACTGGTCGCGCATCCCGGCGGAGATGGCCTGGCGCATCGTGCTTGCCGGGGGACTCACGCCTGACAACGTGGAACAGGCCGTGAGCCAGGTCCGTCCCTTTGCCGTGGACGTGAGCAGCGGGGTGGAAAGCAAACCCGGTATCAAGAATGCCGAGAAGATCGCCCGCTTCGTGCAGGCGGTGCGACGTGGAGACGAGACGAGATGAAACTGACAGAGCTGCCCGATGCCCGCGGCCACTTCGGCCCCTATGGTGGTGTCTTCGTGGCCGAGACACTGATGGCACCCATCGAGGAGTTGCGTCTGGCCTATGAGAGGTATATGCGCGATCCGGACTTCCTGGCCGAGTTGGACGCCGATCTGCAGCACTACGTGGGCCGGCCTTCGCCCATCTATCACGCCGAACGTCTGAGCCGCGAGTTGGGAGGCGCCCAGATCTATCTCAAGCGTGAGGACCTGAATCACACCGGTGCGCACAAGGTGAACAATACCATCGGCCAGGCCTTGCTGGCGCGGCGCATGGGCAAGACCCGCATCATCGCCGAGACCGGGGCCGGCCAGCACGGGGTGGCTACTGCCACCGTAGCCGCGCGACTGGGACTGGAATGTGTGATCTACATGGGCGAGGTGGATGCCGCACGCCAGGAGGCCAATGTCTACCGCATGCGCCTGCTGGGCGCCGAGGTGCGTACTGTCTCCTCGGGTTCGAAGACATTGAAGGATGCCCTCAACGAGGCCATGCGCGACTGGGTGGCCAATGTGGACAACACCTTCTATATCATCGGCACCGTGGCGGGACCGCATCCCTATCCGGTCATGGTGCGTGACTTCCAGGCGGTGATTGGCCGGGAGGCGTGCGAGCAGATCCAGGCAATGACCGGTCGTCTGCCCGATGCCTTGATTGCCTGCGTGGGGGGCGGCTCCAATGCGATTGGCCTGTTCTATCCGTTCCTCGGGGATGAGCAGATTGCCATCTACGGAGTCGAGGCCGCTGGTGATGGTCTGGAAACCGGCCGCCATGCCGCGCCTCTGTGCGCCGGTCGTCCCGGTGTGTTGCATGGAAACCGCACCTACCTCATGGAAGATGTCGATGGTCAGATCATTGAGACCCACTCCATATCTGCCGGGCTGGACTATCCGGGAGTGGGACCTGAGCATGCCTGGCTCAAGGACAGTGGACGCGCACAATATGTCACGATCACCGATGAGGAGGCGCTGCAAGGATTTCACCGCCTGACCCGTACCGAAGGCATTATCCCGGCGCTGGAGTCCAGCCATGCCATCGCTCAGTCGATCAAGCTGGCACCGCAGATGACCTCCGACGCCATTCTGTTGGTCAACCTCTCCGGCCGGGGTGACAAGGACATGCACACCGTGGCTGCATTCGAGGGTCTGAAGCTATGAGTCGTATCGAAAACTGTTTCATGGCCTTGCGTACGCAGGGTCGCACCGCGTTGATTCCCTTCATTACCGCCGGTGACCCGGGCAAGGAAGACACAGTGCCGCTGATGCACACACTGGTGGCACAGGGTGCAGACATTCTCGAGCTGGGGGTGCCCTTCTCCGATCCCATGGCCGACGGGCCGGTGATCCAGCGTGCCAGCGAGCGGGCGCTTGCGCATCACACCTCGCTGCACGACGTGCTGGAGATGGTGCGCACCTTCCGTGAGACCGACGCCGATACCCCGGTGGTGCTGATGGGCTACCTCAACCCTATCGAGGTCATGGGCTATCAGGCCTTCGCCGAGGCCGCGGCCAAGGCCGGGATCGATGGGGTGCTCACCGTGGACATTCCGCCGGAGGAGGGCGAGGAGCTGCTTGCCGCCCTGCGCGTACGCCACATCGATCCCATCTACCTGCTGGCGCCGACCAGCACGCCCGAGCGCATCCGCAGTCTCACCGCCTCGGCCAGCGGTTTCGTCTATTACGTCTCGCTCAAGGGCGTGACCGGGGCCGGCAATCTGGACCTGGATGCGGTGCGCGCCAAGCTGGGTGAGATCCGTGCGGTCACCGGGTTGCCGGTGGGCGTGGGTTTCGGCATCAAGGACGCGGCCACCGCACGTGCCATGAGCGAGATTGCCGACGCAGTGGTGGTCGGCAGTGCCATCGTCTCGCTGGTCGAGCGCCACGCCGACGACCCCGAGGCCATTCGCAAGGCGATCGGTCGTCTCGTCGGGGAGATGCGACAGGCAATGGACACCGAGTAGCTGTAACGGGCGACCGCATGCCGCATCCTGCTAGAATCGCAACGACCTCCCATCGCAAGGCTGATCCATGAGCTGGTTCGAAAAACTGATGCCCAGCCGCATCCGCACCGACGGCGGCAACAAGAAAACGGTGCCAGAAGGGTTGTGGACCAAGTGTCCGAGCTGCAACGCGGTACTCTATCGTGCCGAGGTCGAGCGCAATCTCGACGTCTGCCCCAAGTGCTCGCACCACAATCGCATCGGCGTGCGCCGGCGACTGGATATCTTTCTCGACCCGGAGTCGCGCGAGGAGATCGGCACCGAGCTCGAACCCGCCGATCCGCTGAAGTTCAAGGACAGCAAGAAATACAGGGACCGCATCACGAGCGCGCAAAAGGCCACTGGCGAGAAAGACGCCCTGGTCGCCATGCGCGGGCATCTGAAGGGTAGCGACATCGTCGCCTGTGCCTTCGAGTTCGCCTTCATGGGTGGCTCCATGGGCTCGGTAGTGGGCGAACGCTTCGTACGTGCGGTGAATGCCGCCATGGAACATGACTGTCCTCTGGTGTGCTTCTCGGCCAGTGGCGGGGCACGCATGCAGGAGTCACTGTTCTCACTGATGCAGATGGCCAAGACCTCCGCTGCCCTCAATCGCCTGGCGCGGCGCGGCCTGCCCTTCGTCTCGGTGATGACCGACCCCACCATGGGCGGGGTCTCTGCCAGCCTGGCCATGCTCGGCGACATCAACGTGGCCGAGCCCAAGGCCCTGATCGGCTTTGCCGGCCCACGGGTGATCGAGCAGACGGTGCGCGAGAAGCTGCCCGAGGGCTTTCAGCGTTCGGAGTTCCTGCTCGAGAAGGGGGCCATCGACCTGATCGTCGACCGCCGCGAGATGCGTGACCGCATCGCCAATCTGCTGGGCATGATGAGCGGTCGCGCCGGCGCAGCCTGAGTCTGTCCGCAGTCGCATCCCGAGCCCCCGTAACAGCTCGGACAGGCGCATACCCCACCGGTCCGGAAAATCGCCGTGAAACGCACCCTCGACGACTGGCTCGACCACCTTTCACAGACCCATCCTGCCGACATTGAGCTGGGCCTGGAGCGGGTTGCGGCGGTGTGGCGGGCGCTGGGTGCCCCGACCCCGGCGCTGCATGTCGTCACCGTCGCCGGCACCAACGGCAAGGGCTCCAGCGTAGCCTTTCTCGAGGCCATTCTGGGGGCTGCGGGCTATCGTGTCGGCGCCTACACCTCGCCGCACCTGCTGTGCTACAACGAGCGGGTGCGCATCGAGGGCATGCCGGTGCCCGACGCCATCCTCTGCGAGGCCTTCGAACGCATCGAGCAGGCACGGGGTGACACGCCGCTGACCTATTTCGAATTCGGCACCCTGGCCGCACTCTGGTGCTTCGCGTGTGCCGGGCTGGATGCCGCCATCCTGGAGGTAGGCCTGGGTGGGCGCCTGGACGCAGTGAATATCGTGGATGCCGACGTGGGCCTGATCACCGGCATCGAGCTGGATCATACCGATTGGCTGGGTGACGATCTGGACGCCATCGGTCTCGAAAAGGCGGGTATTGCACGTCCTGGTCGTCCACTGGTGTACGCTGCACACGGGATGCCGGACTCGGTGGCCCGGGTCGCCGATGTGCGAGGTGCTTGCCTGTTGCGTGCGGGTCGGAACTATGTCTGGCGACAGACCGGTGACGGCTGGGAATGGCAGGGTGAGGCCGGAGACCGCCCGGGGCTGCCATTGCCGACCCTGCGGGGCGCCGCACAGATGCAGAACGCGGCAGGCGCCCTCGCGGTGCTCTCGCAGCTGGCGGACCTGCCGGTCGATGCTGCAGCCCTGCGCACGGGTCTGCTGGAGGCGCGACTGCCCGGCCGCTTCGATGTGCGACAGCGGTGTTGTTCCTGGATTCTGGATGTGGCGCACAATCCGCAGGCGGCAGGAGTGCTGGCCGCGCAGCTGAGTGAACGTTTCGTGGCCGGGGAGCGGCATGCCGTGATCGGCATGCTGGCCGACAAGGCTATCGAGGAAGTGCTGGCCGTGCTGGCCCCCTGTGTCGATCATTGGCACCTGCTGGACCTGGGGGAGCAACCACGTGGCGCTCCTGCTCAGATGCTGCTGGATGCCTTACCGGCAGCCGCGCGTACCAGTGCGCATTGCTGCACCGATATCGATGACTGCCTGGCCGATCTCGACTGTTGGCTCGGTGCGGACGACGAGATGCTGGTTTTCGGGTCCTTCATCACGGTCGGGCGGGTGATGGTCTGGCTGGATGCACACCCGGACGAGTTATAATTCGCTCACCGTACTACAGGAAACAGACCTTTGGACGAAGCACTCAAGAAACGTCTGATCGGGGCCGCCGTGCTGGCCTCGCTCGCGGTGATCTTCGTACCCATGCTGGTGGAAGAGCCGGCCGACAGGCAGCCGCCGGAGGCCGTGCCGGAACCCCCGCCGGCCAAGCCCTTCGAGTCGTCGCTGTTGCGCAGGGAGGTCCCGTTGCTACCGCCTGCCGTGCCACCGACCCAGGCCAGGACGGAGGAGGAGCAGGTCGCGCCCGCGTCCATCGTCCCGGTTGCCCCCAAGCCGGCGCCGCCGGTCAGCTCCGAGCCTGCCACGCCACGCCCCGGCCTGGCCGCCTGGGTGGTTCAGGTCGGCAGCTTCTCCAGCCTCGCGAATGCCCGCAAGCTGGTGGGCCGGCTTCGCAAGGCCGGCTTGCAGGTGCTCGATCCCGAGCGCATCCAGCTGCGTCACAAGGTTCTCTACCGGGTGCAGGTGGGGCCAGTGCTGGAGCGTAGGCGCGCCAAGGCGATGCTACCCGTTGTGAACAAGGTGGCGGGTACACGGGGCAGGGTGCTTTCCTATCCGTGACCCTGAACCTGCTAGAATTCCCGTTTTCCGAATCACCCGAGAGACTCTGCATGCCTTGGCTGGACACTGTGCTGATCGGCATCATTCTGATTTCAGCGCTGATCAGCTTGGTGCGTGGCTTCATCCGTGAGGCCTTTTCCCTGGCTATCTGGATCCTCGCCTTCTGGATCAGCTGGAGTTTCTTCCGCGATCTCCAGATTCACATGCAGCCCTGGGTCGGTTCGCCCACGGTGGCCCTGGGGCTGGCCTTCGGTACCCTGATGCTGCTCACCCTGGTGATCGGCGGTCTGGTCAATTTCCTGCTCATACACTTGATCGAGAAGACCGGCATGTCTGGTACTGACCGCTTCATTGGCATGATCTTCGGCATGGCACGTGGTGTACTGCTGATATCGGTACTGGTGTTCTTGTCCGGCCTGACTACCTTGCCGCAGGAGGTCTGGTGGCACGAATCCCGTCTCGTCCCGTATTTTCAGGAGCTAGCCATGTGGCTGCATGATCTGTTGCCGCAAGACCTGGCCAGTTATTTCCAATATGCTTCTCTCTCTGACATCCAGCGGGGTTGATTTGAGATGTGTGGAATCGTCGGCATTGTCGGCAGGCAGCCAGTGAACCAGTCGCTCTACGATGCCTTGCAGGTATTGCAGCATCGTGGGCAGGATGCGGCAGGCATCATGACCTGCGAAGAAGGGCGCCTGCATCTGCGCAAGGACAACGGTCTGGCGCGTGACGTGTTCGACAACGAACACATGATCTCGCTACGCGGCAACATGGGTATCGGCCATGTACGTTATCCCACAGCCGGCTGTTCCTCCTCGGCCGAGGCGCAGCCGTTCTATGTGAACTCACCCTATGGCATCGCCCTGGCGCACAACGGCAATCTCATCAATGCCGGACAGATCAAGCAGGAATTGTTCCGCCAGGACCGGCGGCATATCAATACCGATTCCGACTCCGAGGTCCTGCTCAACATCTTCGCCCATGAACTGGCCAACCAGAGCCGTTCGCTGGCACTGGACGAGGAGGACGTGTTTTGCGCGGTGGAGGGGGTACACCGCCGTTGCCGGGGGGGATATGCGGCGGTGGTGCTGATTCCCAACTTCGGAGTGATCGCCTTTCGTGATCCCAACGGCATTCGCCCGGCGGTGTTCGGTGTGCGCGAGACTGAGCAGGGACCCGAAATGATGGTCGCCTCCGAGAGTGTGGCGCTCGATACCCTGGGTTTCGACCGGGTACGCGATATCGATCCCGGAGAAGCGGTGATCTTCACCCTGGATGGCCGCCTGCTGCATCGGCAGTGCGCCGAACGGTGGCAGCGCTCGCCCTGCCTGTTCGAGTTCGTCTATTTTGCGCGGCCTGACTCCATTATCGACGATATCTTCGTGCACAAGGCGCGGTTGCGCATGGGGAAAAAGCTGGCACGCAAGCTCCAGTACATGCTGCCCGAGTACGACATCGACGTGGTCATCCCCATTCCAGATACCAGCCGTACCTCGGCGATGAGCTTGGCGGCACACCTTGGTGTGCGTTATACTGAGGGGTTCATCAAGAATCGTTACATCGGTCGGACCTTCATCATGCCGGGACAGGCCACGCGCAAGAAGTCGGTGCGTCAGAAGCTCAACCCCATCGATGTCGAGTTCAAGGGCAAGAACGTGCTGCTGGTCGACGATTCCATCGTACGCGGTACCACCTCGAAACAGATCGTGCAGATGACGCGTGAGGCCGGCGCTTCCAAGGTCTATTTCGCCTCGGCGGCACCACCGGTGCGTTATCCCAATGTCTACGGTATCGACATGCCGGCGGCCTCCGAACTGATCGCGCATGGGCGCAGCGAGGAAGATGTGTGTAAGTGGATTGGCGCCGATGCGCTCATTTACCAGGATCTCGACGACCTGATCGAAGCAGTGCAGAAGAAAGGTTATATCCATGTCGATCGCTTCGATGCCTCGGTGTTCAATGGTGAGTACGTTACTGGAGATGTGACTCCGGAATATCTGCATCTTCTGGAGTGCCAGCGCAATGATCTGGCCAAGAGCGAGCACGATCGGGCGCAGGGCGCCAATATCATTGGGGTACACAACCATGGCTGATTCAGACGACTGGGACATTGCCACGCGTGCCATCCGTGTCGGCCATCGGCGTACGTCCGAGAATGAGCATTCCGAACCCGTCTTCGCCACGTCGAGCTTCGTGTTTGGTTCCGCTGCCGAGGCCGCTGCGCGTTTCTCGGGTGAGCAACCCGGCAACATATACGCGCGGTTCACCAATCCTACGGTGCGTGCCTTCGAGGAGCGCCTGGCGGCCATGGAAGGGGGCGAGGCCTGCGTGGCTACTGCCTCGGGCATGGCTGCTATCCTGGCGACCTGCATGGGCCTGTTGCAGCAGGGCGACCATCTGATCAGCTCGCGCAGCACCTTCGGCAGCACCGTGGTGCTGTTCGACAAGTACCTCTCGCGCTTCGGTATTCAGACCAGCTATGTCGATCTCGCCGATCTCACCGCCTGGGAAGCCGCCATTCGCCCCGAGACGCGCATGTTGTTTCTCGAGACCCCGGCCAACCCGCTGACCACTCTGGGTGACATCCGGGCTCTGGCCGAGCTGGCTCATGCCCATGACTGCCTGCTTGTAGTGGACAACTGTTTTTGCACCCCGGTACTGCAACGTCCGCTCGAACTGGGTGCCGATGTCGTGGTGCACTCGGCCACCAAGTATATCGATGGCCAGGGCCGTGCGCTGGGGGGGGCGGTGGTCGGTGACGCCAGGCGAGTTGGGGAAGATGTCTATGGCGTGTTACGTACCGCCGGGCCGAGCATGAGTCCCTTCAATGCCTGGCTCTTCCTCAAGGGGCTGGAGACCTTGACCCTGCGCATGCACGAGCACAGCCGTAATGCCGGGCAACTTGCCGAGTGGTTGGCAACACACCCAGCAGTGGAGCGGGTGCATTATCCCGGACTCGAAAGTCACCCCCAGCATGCGCTTGCACAATGTCAGCAGGAGGCGCCCGGTGGTATTCTCTCCCTTGAGGTGAGGGGTGGGCGCGAGGCTGCCTGGTCGGTGATCGATGCTGCCCGCCTGTGCTCCATCACCGCCAACCTGGGCGATACCAAGACCACCATCACTCATCCAGCTACTACCACCCATGGGCGGTTGAGCAACGAGCAGCGCGAGCGGGCAGACATCACTCAGGGCCTGATTCGTATCGCGGTCGGGCTGGAGGCTGTCGAAGATATCCACAACGACCTGGTGCGGGGGCTGGATCGGCTTTGAGACATCCTGCCTGTAGATATGGTGTCCCCGCAACGAAGAATCCGCACCGGAGTGTCCGTTCCATTTTCAGCCGGAGGCAAGGGTTGGAAGACGTGATAGCATGACCGAGGAAACCTCCCGTTACCTTCGCTGGGAATCCCGTTATCGTACCGCTGAAGGCGAACCGCAGCCGGCCCGCGTGTTACGTGAGCTGGATTTTCTGCTACCGCAGCAAGGGCAGGCGCTGGACCTGGCTTGTGGATACGGGGGCAATGCCTTGCTGATGGCAGCGCAAGGACTGGCGGTGACGGCGTGGGACTATGCCGGAGCAGCCATCGAAGATCTGCGCGAACGCGCTTCGGTGCGTGGCCTGCCGATCCGTGCCGAGGTGCGCGATGTCTGTGCCAAACCACTGCCATCCGAGACTTTCGACGTGATCGTCGTCAGTTTTTTTCTCGACCGTGGTTTGGTGCCAGCCATCGCCGACGCGCTGCGTCCCGGCGGTCTGTTGTTCTACGAGACCTTCGTGCGCGAAGCGGTCGGTACCAGTGGCCCCACGAATCCGGATTTCCGGCTGATGCCTGGCGAACTGCTGCGGTTGTTTGCCGAATTGCGGGTTATCGATTATCGGGAACATGCGCTGTTTGGCGATACGGAGCAGGGGCAGCGCGACATCGCAACCCTGGTAGCCACGCGCCAGGCCTGAGAAGATCCAATCCGAAGATGGCTGGAGCAGGTGATCGACAAAGGTCCGAGCCGCGGCATTCAGTGCGCGCCGTCTGTGCGAGACCATGTCCAGATGGTGACGGATGCGCAGATCGCGCATCTTCATTTCGATACTTTCTGCTGGTTCTGCAAGGCCAGACGGCTGATGAAGACAAGGTCCCCGGTGATGAATGGAATTTTGATCATTCTGGAGCAGGGCGGGCGATGCCGGTCTCGAAACCGACGAAACCCTCGTCGGCCATTCCTGTATCACCGGGTAATGACGGTGGGTGAGGGGTGGGCCAGCAACGAGCGGGGCAACCGAAGACCCATGCCATGCAAAATCAGCATGGACAACGAAGTATCTGTTTTACGAGTGTATGGCAGGCCACTAGGATGAAGATAACGCATAACCATTCCGGGAGACTCGAGTCGTGATGAACAATGGCGAATGGCGCCGTCCGCTGGGTCTGGTCTGTCTGCTCGCCTCGCTGGGGGTGTTGTTCTTTCAGCAGTCCATCGGCCAGTACATCGGCACGGGCGTGTTGCCCCTGTGGCTGGGGTTGGGTGGGCTCGGCGTCTGGCTGCTGGGCCCAATCCCCGAGGACGCCTGAAGCGAACCGTCATCACCGCATTCCGAATTCTTGAACATCGAGGTACCTGCCATGGCCTTTCTCGAAGACTACCGCGCTCATGTCGAAGAACGTTCCGCCCTGGGCATTCCATCGCTGCCGCTGAACGCGCAGCAGGTGAACGACCTGGTCGAGCTGCTGAAGAACCCGCCGGCAGGCGAAGAGGACTTCCTGCTGGAGCTGATCACCGACCGGGTGCCGCCGGGGGTGGACGAGGCTGCCTACGTGAAGGCCGGCTTCCTGGCCGCCATCACCCGTGGGCAGGCCGAATCACCGCTGATCGACAAGCGCCGCGCGGTGGAGCTTCTGGGTACCCTGTTCGGGGGTTATAACATCCAGCCACTGATCGACCTGCTCGACGATGCCGAACTGGGCGAACTGGCCACCGAACAGCTCAAGTTCACCCTGCTGGTGTTCGACACCTTCCACGATGTGGACGAAAAGGCGAAGGCCGGCAACGCCAATGCCAGGGAGGTCATGCAGTCCTGGGCGGATGCCGAGTGGTTCACCCGCAAGCCCGAGGTGCCCGAAGCGATCGCCGTCACGGTGTTCAAGGTCCCGGGCGAGACCAACACGGACGATCTCTCGCCGGCGCAGGATGCCTGGTCGCGTCCCGATATCCCGTTGCACGCACTGGCCATGCTCAAGAACGAGCGTCCGGGAATCACCCCGGACAAGCCGGGCGAAATCGGGCCGATCCGTCAGATAGAGGCGCTCAAGGAAAAAGGCCATCCGCTGGCCTACGTGGGTGACGTGGTGGGTACCGGATCCTCGCGCAAGTCGGCCACCAATTCGGTGCTCTGGCACATGGGACACGACATTCCCTTCGTCCCCAACAAGCGACAGGGCGGGGTAGTGCTGGGCAGCAAGATTGCCCCCATCTTCTTCAACACTCTCGAAGATGCCGGGGCCCTGCCCATCGAGGTCTCGGTGGACAATCTGGAAACCGGCGACGTGATCGTGGTGCGCCCTCATGACGGGCGCATCGAGCGAGAGGACGGCAGCCTGGTTGCCGAGTTCTCGCTCAAGACCGAGGTGCTGCTCGACGAGGTGCGCGCCGGCGGTCGCATTCCGCTGATCATCGGCCGCAGCCTCACCGACAAGGCGCGCGAGTCCCTGGGGCTGGGGCCCTCGGACGTGTTCCGTCGCCCGCGTGACCCGAAAGATTCGGGCAAGGGTTTCACCCTGGCGCAGAAGATCGTTGGCCGCGCCTGCGGTGTCGAGGGGGTGCGCCCGGGTACCTACTGTGAACCCAGGATGACCACCGTGGGCTCGCAGGACACCACCGGCCCGATGACCCGCGACGAGCTCAAGGAGCTGGCCTGTCTGGGCTTCTCCGCCGACTTGGTGATGCAGAGCTTCTGTCACACCGCGGCCTATCCCAAGCCGGTGGACATCGAGACTCAACACACCCTGCCGGACTTCATGGAGACCCGTGGCGGGGTATCGCTGCGTCCCGGTGACGGTATCATCCATTCCTGGCTCAACCGCATGCTGCTGCCCGATACCGTGGGCACCGGCGGCGATTCGCACACCCGTTTCCCGCTCGGCATCTCCTTCCCGGCCGGCTCTGGCCTGGTGGCTTTTGCCGCCACGCTGGGCGTGATGCCGCTGGACATGCCCGAGTCGGTACTGGTGCGTTTCAAGGGTGAGATGCAGCCGGGCATCACCCTGCGTGACCTGGTCAATGCCATTCCGTATGAAGCCACCCAGCGCGGGTTGCTCACTGTCGAGAAGAAGGGCAAGAAGAACGTCTACAACGGCCGCATCATCGAGATCCAGGGGCTGCCGAACCTGACCGTGGAACAGGCCTTCGAGCTGTCGGATGCCACCGCCGAGCGTTCCGCCGCGGGCTGCACCATCGATCTGTCCGAAGAATCGGTGGCCGACTATCTGCGCTCGAACATCGTCATGCTGCGCTGGATGATCGACAACGGCTACCAGGACGCACGCACTCTGGAGCGTCGCGCGCGCGCCATGGAAGAATGGCTGCCCAATCCCAGCCTGCTGCGCGCCGATGCCGACGCTGAGTACGTCGAGGTGATCGAGATCGACATGAACAAGATCACCGAGCCGCTGCTGGCCTGCCCCAACGACCCGGACGATATCAGGCCGCTCTCGGAGGTCGCCGGCAACAGGATCGACGAAGTATTCATCGGTTCGTGCATGACCAACATCGGCCACTTCCGGGCGGCCGGCAAGCTGTTGCAGGCAGTCGGTGGCGTCATTCCCACGCGGCTGTGGATCGCCCCGCCCACCAAGATGGATGAGCACCAGCTCATGGAAGAGGGGTACTACAACGTTTATGGGGCCTCAGGTGCCCGCACCGAGATGCCAGGCTGCTCCCTGTGCATGGGCAACCAGGCGCGGGTGGAACCCAACAGCACGGTGGTCTCGACCTCGACCCGCAACTTCCCCAACCGACTGGGGTCGGGAGCCGATGTTTACCTGTCCTCGGCCGAGCTGGCGGCTATCGCCGCGGTGCTGGGCCACTTGCCGACGGTAGAGGAATACATGGAGTACGCCACTCGTATCGACAGCATGGCGCCCGAGATCTACCGTTACCTCGAGTTCGACAAGATGCCGGACTTTACCGAGGCCGCCGAGCACGCGAGGAACGAGGTGGTGGTAAATTTCGCACTCTGAGAGATCATGATCTGCAAACGCTGCATCGTATCCGGCCGTGTTCAGGGAGTCTGGTATCGCGACACCACGCGGCGCAAGGCGCTGGAACTGGAGTTGTCGGGCAGCGCGGTCAACCTGCCTGACGGCACGGTGGAGGTGATCGCCTGCGGTGAGCCGCAAGCGGTTGCCGCCCTGTGCGACTGGTTGTGGGAGGGTTCGCCCCTGTCACAGGTGACCGAGGTGCGTTGTATCGATTGGACCGGCGAACCGTCGGCGAACTTTACCGTCGGTTAGTCGCATGGGCCACAAGAAGCGCCTGATCGCGCGCCTGCATCACCTGATCGACCGCATCGAACCGTTGTTGCCGCACGGGTCCGGTATGCCTGACTGGTCCTGCGAAGCCTTTCGTTGGCAGGACGGTGGTCTGGTCGGTGTGCGCGAGCCGCACCGGGTTGCACTGGATGACCTGCTCGGCATGGACCGGCAGAAGGCCGAGGTGCTGCGCAACACCGCCAATTTCGTGGTCGGTCGCCCGGCCAATCACGTGCTGCTCTGGGGCGCGCGCGGCACCGGCAAGTCCAGCCTGGTGAAGGCCGTGTTCCATGCCCTGGCCGGCCAGGCGCTGCGCCTCATCGAGATCGAACCAGCCGAACTGCGGCGCCTGCCGTCGCTCACCGGGCTGCTGAGGTCTCGTTCTGAGCGCTTTCTGCTGTATTGCGATGACCTCTCCTTCGAGGCCGATGACCCGTCCTACAAGACGCTCAAGGCCCTGCTCGAAGGTTCCATCGTGGCGCCGCCGGAGAATCTGCTGCTGTACGCGACCTCCAACCGGCGTCACCTGATGCCCGAGTTCATGGAAGAGAACCGCCGGACCCGCTATGTGGATGGCGAGGTCCATCCCGGCGAGGCGATCGAGGAGAAGGTGTCGCTGTCTGAACGCTTCGGTCTTTGGCTGTCTTTCCATCCCTTCGACCAAGTGCAATACCTGGCGATCTGCGCGCACTGGATCGCACGCCTGGGCAATGGCCCGGTGGAAGAGGGCATCTGGCGCGACCAGGCCCTGCGCTGGGCCACCCAGCGTGGTTCACGCTCGGGGCGGGTGGCGCGCCAGTTCGCGATCGATTGGCTGGGCAGACAGACCGAGGTCTGAGCGGCTTCAGGCGCGGGCGCGCAGGTCGCGTACCCAGTACAGGGTGGCGCCGGCCACCGAAGCCGGCATGGCGACGAAGCCGAGCACCAGCATCATTCCGGTTACCCCGGCGCCGAAGGCCAGGCTCTTGAAACGGCGCTGGCGCAGCAGTTCACGCTGGCGCTGTGGCGGCAGGTCGTGATTGGCCATGGGATAGTCGAGGTATTCCAGGGTCAGGAACCAGAAGCCGGCGAGCAGCCACAGCACGGTGACCACCAGGTTGAGCCCCGGGATCAGTGCGGAGACCGCGAGCAGGATCAGCAGCGGCACCATGCGCGAGGCCATGTACAGCAGCTTGTTCAGTTCGGCACGCACCGCCGGGCCGATGGCAGCCAGCACGCCGGTCTGCGCGCCGTCGGGGCGTTGCCCGGTGAGGTGTTCCTCGAGCCGTGCCGCAAGCACGCTGTTGAAAGGCGAGGCGATCAGGTTGGCGAGGATGGTGAAGCCATAGAACATGAGCATGGCGTAGGCCAGGGCGAACACCACCCAGAGTACCGGGCGCAGGAAGCTCCACCAAGCGTCTTCCGGCAGGTAGTGGTTCATGAAGCCGTCGAAGTAATGCGTGCCCAGCCAGGCGAGCAGCCAGAAGATCACGATGTTGAGCAGCAGGGGCACGATCATGTAGCGCCGGAAGCCCGGGCGGAACACCAGACGCAGTCCCTGCAGGGGAAGCAGCAAGCCGTCGATCAGTCCATTCATGGCAGGAACACTCCTTCGTTGTACAGCAGTTCGGTCAGGCGGATCAGCGGCAGGCCGATCAGGGCATTGGGGTCGTCCCCCTCGAGCCGCCGGAACAGGGTGATACCCAGTCCTTCCGACTTGAAGCTGCCGGCACAGTTCAGTGGTTGTTCGCGGTCGATGTAACGCGTGATCTGGTGTGTGTCCAGCTCGCGGAAGTGAGCCCGGAAAGGTTCGCAGACGACCTGGCTGCGGCCGCTGCGGCTGTTGTACAGACACAGGCCGGTGAAGAAGGTCACCACCTTGCCCGATGCGCGCTGCAACTGCGCGATGGCGTGTTCGCGTTCGCCCGGTTTGCCCAGGATCTCGCTGTCGATCACCGCTACTTGGTCAGAGCCGATGATCAGGCTGTCGGGATGCCGGTCTGCCACGGCTTCGGCCTTGGTGCGGGCGAGACGTTGCACCAGCACCTCGGCTGCCTCGTCGTGCAGGCGGCTTTCGTCCACCGCCGGCGAGTCGGTTTCGAATGGCAGGCCCAGACGGGTCAGCAATTGCGCGCGAAAGGGCGAGGTCGAGGCGAGTACCAGGTTGATCGACATGGTTGCGGAAAAGGCTGATCAGACAAGGGGGCGCAGTGTAGCAGATGGTGGCACCAGTTCCGGCGGAGAGGCTGGTTCCATGTGTACGGACTGCGGTTCCGATTCACTCCATAAGATGAATTCCAGTAGAATGCCGCCCGTCACGCCGAATCACGATGCACGTCGCTCCGGGGCGGCGTCCGACACAGGAGGGATCATGGCGCTATCCGAGATGTTGATGTCCGGCCTCGAGTTGATGGTGCTCGGCATGGGCATGGTATTCATGTTCCTGGTGGTGCTGATCGTGGTCATGCGCGGCATGAGCGTGCTGGCCGCGCGCCTAGAGGGTGGAAATGAGTCGCCAGATGCCGAGCCGCTGGCCGTGAGTGCCGGCGCCGCGTCCGATCTCCGTCTGATCGCTGCCGTCAGTGCCGCTGTCACCCGTTACCGTTCCATGCGTGGCGCCTGAGCGCCCGCCCAGCATACAAGAGTCTCTCCATGCCCGAGAACAAGCTTGCCCTGACCGAGGTGGTGCTGCGCGATGCCCACCAGTCGCTGTTCGCCACGCGTATGCGCCTGGGCGACATGCTGCCCATTGCCGAGAAGCTCGATCGCGTCGGCTTCTGGTCACTGGAGACTTGGGGTGGAGCCACGTTCGATGCCTGCATTCGCTACCTGGGTGAAGACCCTTGGGAACGGTTGCGCGCGCTCAAGCAGGCCATGCCCAACACGCCGCAGCAGATGCTGTTCCGCGGCCAGAACATCCTGGGCTATCGGCACTACGCCGACGATGTGGTGCGCAAGTTCGTCGAGCGTGCGGCGGTGAACGGCATTGATGTGTTCCGTATCTTCGACGCCATGAACGACCTGCGCAATCTCGAGACCGCGGTGCGCGCCACGCTGGAGGTCGGCAAGCACGCCCAGGGAGCCATGTCCTACACCGTCAGCCCGGTGCACGACCTGGACTACTGGCTGAATATGGCGCGTGGCCTGGAAGACATGGGTTGTCACTCCATCTGCATCAAGGACATGGCCGGGCTGCTCACCCCACATACCGCCTTCGATTTGGTCAGACGCCTGAAGCAGACGGTCTCCGTTCCAGTAGCGCTGCATTCGCACGCGACCACCGGCATGAGTACCGCGGCCATCCTCAAGGCTGCC
The DNA here is from genome assembly GCA_024510845.1 of Gammaproteobacteria bacterium. GTDB lineage: Bacteria > Pseudomonadota > Gammaproteobacteria > Chromatiales > Chromatiaceae > MONJU. Next base: position 20,426 of record JANEMA010000006.1, on the reverse strand, counting down.
GAGGCCGGCGTGGACATGGTCGATACCACCATCTCCTCGATGGCCATGACCTACAGTCATTCGGCCACCGAATCGGTGGTTGCCATCCACGCGGGAGGCGAGCGCGACACTGGTCTCGACCTGGCGCTGCTCGAGGAGATCGCCGCACATTTCCGCGAAGTGCGCGCACGCTATGCGAAGTTCGAGGGTTCGCTCAAGGGCATCGATTCGCGCATCCTGGTGGCCCAGGTGCCCGGTGGCATGCTCACCAACATGGAGAGCCAGTTGCGGGAGCAGAATGCCGCCGACCGCTTGGACGAGGTGCTGGCCGAGATCCCACGGGTGCGCGAGGATCTGGGTTATATCCCGCTGGTCACGCCGACCTCGCAGATCGTCGGCACCCAGGCGGTGCTCAATGTGCTCACCGGCGAGCGTTACAAGACCATCACCAAGGAGACCGCCGGGGTGCTGCGTGGAGAGTACGGCGCCACACCCGCGCCGGTGGACGCGGCGCTCCAGGCGCGCGTGCTCGAAGACGATGAAGAGCCGATCGTCTGTCGTCCGGCCGACCGGCTGGAGAATGAACTGGACAGCCTGGTCGAACAGTTCGACGCCCTGGCCCGCGAAAAGGGCTTTCGGGTGGCCGAAAACAGGATCGACGACGTGCTCACCTGGGCATTGTTTCCGCAGGTGGGCTTGAAGTTCCTCGAACACCACGACGATCCCTCGGCCTTCGAGCCAATACCGGGCAGCGAGCCGGTACCCGCGGCCGTCACCGTCCCGGCGGCGTCCGCTACAGGTGGCCCCGAGTCCTATCAGGTGATCGTCGATGGCCATGCCTACAGCGTCACCGTGGGGCCGGACGGCGGTCTCGACCAGGTGGTGCCAACGAATGCCGCGCCGGCTGCAGGCGGCAACGGCGCGGGCCAGCCGGTGCCTTCGCCACTGGCTGGCACCATCTTCAAGGTCAAGGTGGCCGAAGGCCAGGTCGTGCGCTCCGGTGAGGTGGTGATGGTGCTCGAGGCCATGAAGATGGAGACCGAGGTGCGTTCGCCCGCCGATGGCACGGTGTGCTCGGTCGCGGTCAGGGAAGGGGACGCCGTTCAGGTCGGTGACACCCTGCTCAGTCTGGCCTGAGGCGCGGTCATGGAAGCCGGTTTCGAGGCACTCTGGCAGTCGATGGGGATTGCCAACATGGATTGGGGACAGGCGCTGATGCTCTGTGTCGGTGGCCTGTTGATGTATCTGGCCATCCGCAAGGGCTTCGAGCCCCTGTTGCTGCTGCCCATCGGTTTTGGTTGCGTGCTGGCCAACATCCCGGTCGCCGGGCTGGCCGAGGACGCGGTGGGACATCTGCTGGCCGAAGGCACCCCGGAGCAGTTCGCACTGCTGGCGCAGGCCATCGGCAGTCCCGTGGCGCAGGTGGCCGATGCCTGGAAGCATGCCAGCCCGGCGCAGCATGCGGCCGGCCTGCTCGCCGCCGAGGGCATGGGCTACGAGTCGGGCATGCTGCGCATGTTCTACGACGTGGCCATCGGCTCCGGTGTGGCCCCGCTGCTGATTTTCATGGGGGTAGGGGCGCTGACCGACTTCAGCGCCTTGATTGCCATGCCGCGCACCCTGTTGCTGGGCGCGGCGGCCCAGTTCGGAATCTTCGCCACCCTGCTGGGGGCGCTGGCGCTCGACCTGGTGCCCGGTTTCGGCTTCAGCCTGGCCGACGCCTCGGCGATCGCCATCATCGGCGGCGCGGACGGACCAACTGCGATCTTCGTTGCTTCCAAGCTGGCGCCGGACCTGCTCGGTGCCATCGCTGTAGCAGCCTATTCCTACATGGCGCTGGTACCCATCATCCAACCTCCGATCATGCGTCTGCTCACTACCGAGGCCGAGCGTCGGGTGGAAATGTCGCAACTGCGTCCGGTAGGCAAACTGGAGAAAATCCTGTTTCCGCTCACCGTGCTGGCCCTGTGTGCCCTGTTTCTACCTTCGGCTGCGCCACTGATCGGTATGCTCACTTTCGGTAATCTGTTGCGCGAATCGGGCGTGGTGGAGCGTCTGAGCAAGGCGGCACAGAACGAGATCATCAACATCGTCACCATCATTCTCGGGCTTTCGGTGGGCTCCAAGCTGCAGGCCGACAAGTTCCTGAGTGTGGAGACACTCGGCATCCTGGTACTGGGCGCGATTGCCTTTTCCATTGGAACTGCTGCCGGGGTGCTGATGGGCAAACTGATGCACCGCCTCTCTGGTGGGCAGGTGAACCCGTTGATCGGAGCCGCCGGAGTCTCGGCGGTTCCCATGGCCGCGCGGGTGGTAAACAAGGTGGGTCTGGAAGTCAACCATCACAATTTTCTGTTGATGCATGCCATGGGGCCTAACGTGGCTGGCGTGATCGGCTCAGCGGTCGCCGCAGGTGTATTGCTGGCAGTTGTAGGACACTGATTTTTTGATGGTTTTATTGCCATATCAAGGAAAACCTGCCAGTTTGACAGTCAAGTGGATGTTGCTATTTTTTTAGTGTTTTCATAGAATTTCGGGCTTATGTCGTTGCAACTTCCTGAACAGGCGGATCCCTGGAGGCTGTGCGAGCAGGGGAAATGCTACGAAGGGCGTGTCGCGTTGCAGGATCTGGCTCGTTTGACGTCACTTCTGAACTTTACGGGGGGTGAGGCGGCGTTTACGTTGGCTTTCGATCGTGATGAAACCCGTCGTCCGCGTGTGCGTGGCAGGGTGTGTGCCGAATTGCAGCTGTGCTGCCAGCGTTGTCTGCAGAGCATGCCACTGGCGGTAGATCTGGTCTTCCAGCTCAGTCCGGTGACGGGGCTGGAAGAGGCCGAACGTCTACCGGAAGAGTACGAGCCACTGATGCTCGACGAGCACCTGCTGCATCCGATGGATCTGGTCGAGGACGAGTTGATCCTGGCCATTCCGCCGGCACCGCGTCATACAGCCGCCGACTGTGGTGTGGATCTGACCGACTACCGGCAGGAGTCCGCTCCGGAAGCAGCACAACAGAAAGAAAATCCTTTCGCCCCGCTTCGGGTGTTGAAGCACGACAATGATGGCTGAATTCAAAGACGATTGTCCCTCAGGAGACGAATATGGCAGTCCAACAGAACCGCAAGACCCCTTCCAAGCGCGGTATGCGCCGTTTGCACGATGCGCTCAGGCCAGAGACCCTGTCGGTCGATCCGACTTCCGGCGAGACCCATTTGCGTCACCACATTACCCCGGACGGCTTCTACAAGGGCCGCAAGGTCGTGGACAAGTAAACGGATCGTGATGTCGCGGTCGTTTCTGTCGGCGGTGCATCACATCAGGTATTCATGACCACATCGATCACTTTGGCGTTGGACGCGATGGGCGGCGACTTCGGTCCCTCTGTCGTGGTTCCGGCGGCGGTTTCCTTTTCCCGAAGGCAGGTGGACTGCCGCCTGGTGCTGGTGGGACAGAAGGACAAGATCCGCGAGCACCTGCCCGGGGGCGAGCCATCTGTGCAGATCTCGATCGTGCATGCCTCGGAGATCGTCGGCATGGATGAGCCACCGGCCAGCGCACTGCGCGGCAAGAAGGATTCATCCATGCGCGTGGCCATCGATCTGGTCAAGTCGGGCGAGGCCGACGCCTGTGTCAGCGCCGGCAACACCGGGGCGCTGATGGCGACCGCACGTTTCGTGCTCAAGACTATCCCCGGCGTGGACCGGCCGGCCATCATCACCGCCTTGCCGGCGATCGACGGCCGCACCTGGGTGCTGGACCTGGGGGCCAATGTCGATTCTTCGGCCGAGCACCTGATGCAATTTGCGGTGATGGGTTCCGATCTGGTGACCGCCGTCGAGGGAATCGAGTTTCCCACCGTGGGCCTGTTGAACATCGGTGCCGAGGAGATCAAGGGCGTGGAATCGGTCAAGCAGGCACACCAGCTGTTGCGCGCCAGCACCCTGAACTATATCGGTTACGTCGAGGGAGACGATATCTACACCCGCGAGGGATTGGATATCGTGGTCACCGACGGTTTCATCGGCAATGTGGCGCTCAAGAGCAGCGAGGGTGTGGCCAAGATGATCCGTCATTTTCTCGGGGTGGAATTTCGCCGCAGCCTGCTGGCTCGCCTAGCAGCCGTGGTGGCCCTGCCAGTGCTCGGTAATCTGAAGCAACGCATCGATCCGCGCCGCTACAATGGTGCTTCGCTGCTCGGCTTGCGCGGTATCGTGGTCAAGAGCCACGGTGGCGCCGATCGCTTTTCGTTCGAGAATGCCATCGGTATCGCGCGCAAGGAGGTCGAGGCTGATATTGCCGGGCGCATCACAGAGACGGTGGCTGCGCAACTGCAACAAAAGGTCAGAGCATGAGCACCCGTTTCGCTCGTATCACCGGCACCGGCAGCTATCTGCCGGAAAAGATTCTCACCAATCACGATCTCGAGGAAATGGTTGCGACTTCGGATGAGTGGATCCGCGAGCGCACCGGTATCGTCAAGCGTCATATTGCCGCGGACGACGAGACCACCTGCGATCTGGCCGAGCATGCCGTGCGCCGAGCCCTGGCTGCCGCCGGGCACGAGCCCGGCGAGGTCGATCTGATCGTGCTGGCGACCACCACCCCGGACAAGATCTTTCCCAGCACCGCCTGTCTGTTGCAAGCGCGACTGGGCAACCACGGTGCCACGGCCTTCGACATTCAGGCGGTGTGTACCGGTTTCATCTATGCTCTGGGCGTGGCCGGGCAGTTCATCCGTTCGGGCACGCATCGTTGCGCTCTGGTAATCGGTGCCGAGACCTTCTCGCGCCTGATCGACTGGACCGACCGCGGCACCTGCGTGCTGTTCGGCGATGGCGCCGGGGCAGTCGTGCTCGAGGCAGCCGACGAGCCGGGTATCCTGTCCACTCACCTGCACGCCGATGGTAGCTACGAGGGACTGCTTCACGTGCCAGGTGGAGTGTCGCGCGGTTTCGATATCGCGCTGGATGCGGGTGATCCCCACTGCACGCACATGCGCGGTAACGAAGTGTTCAAGATTGCGGTGCGCACACTGGGACGCATCGTAGACGAGACCCTTGAGGCCAATGGCCTCAAGGAGGCCGATATCGACTGGCTGGTGCCGCACCAAGCTAACATCCGCATCATAAACGCCACGGCGCGCAAGCTCAGCATGTCGATGGACAAGGTGGTGGTCACTGTCGATCAACACGGCAACACCTCGGCTGCATCAGTGCCACTGGCACTGGACACCGCAGTACGCGATGGGCGTATCCAGCGCGGTGAAACCCTGTTGCTGGAGGCGTTCGGCGGTGGTTTTACCTGGGGTTCGGCCTTACTGAAGTTCTGAGGGAGTTCGCCATGAGTTTTGCAATCGTATTTCCCGGCCAGGGGTCGCAGTCGGTGGGCATGCTGGCCGATTTGGCCTCTGTCTTCCCGCAAGTGCGTGAAACTTTCGAAGAGGCTTCCGACGCCATCGGTACCGACCTGTGGGTGCTGAGTCAGGAAGGGCCGGCCGAAGACCTCAACCGTACCGAGAACACCCAACCTGCGATGCTCAGTGCGGGTATCGCGGTGTGGCAGATCTGGCAGGATCAGTCTGGCCCCCAGCCTGCCCTGCTTGCCGGTCACAGTCTTGGCGAGTATTCCGCACTGGTCGCCGCCGGGGTGCTGGCCTTTGCCGACGCGGTGCGCCTGGTACGCGAACGCGGTCGCCTGATGCAGGCTGCGGTGCCGGCGGGCGAGGGTGCCATGGCCGCCATCCTCGGCCTGGACGACGACCAGGTGCGTGCCATCTGCGCCGAGGCCGCGCAGGGCGAGGTGGCCGAGGCAGTCAATTTCAATTCGCCGGGGCAGGTGGTGATCGCGGGCAACGCCGCAGCCATCGCGTGTGCGGTCGAGGCAGCCAAGGCCGCGGGTGCCCGGCGCGCGCTGCCGCTGGACGTCTCCGTGCCCTCGCACTGCGCTCTGATGCAGGACGCTGCCGCCGCGCTGCGCGAGGTCATGGACGACATCGCCTTCGCGGTGCCGCAGATCCCGGTATTGCATAATGTCTCGGTGGCCACCGCCGACAATTCCGACGCCATTCGCGAGCTGCTCGCGCAGCAGCTCTACAGCCCGGTGCGCTGGGTGGAGACGGTGCGCGGCATGGCTGGGCAGGGTGTGGACACCCTCATCGAGGCCGGTCCCGGCAAGGTGCTGAGCGGCCTGTGCAAGCGCATCGACAAGCAGATTGCGGCCCTGCCGGTGTATGACGGGGCGACATTCGACAAGGCTCTGGAGAAGATCAATGGCTGAACAGAAGATTGCACTGGTTACCGGCGCCAGCCGGGGAATCGGCAGGGCCATTGCCCTGCGCCTGGGCGCCGACGGCCTGACCGTGATCGGCACCGCCACCTCGGACAAGGGTGCCGAGGCCATCGCCGCCATGTTGTCGGAGGCCGGCATTCCCGGCACCGGCATGCGCCTGGACGTGGCCGACGATGCCTCGGTGGAGGCCGTGCTCAAGGCCGTCGCCGAGCAATTCGGAACTGTCACCGTATTGGTCAACAATGCCGGTATCACCCGAGACAACCTGCTGATGCGCATGAAGCCTGAAGAGTGGCAGACGGTGATCAACACCAATCTTGGCTCGCTCTATCGGGTATGCAAGGCCTGTCTGCGCCCGATGATGAAGGCGAGGACCGGGTGCATCATCAATATTGCCTCGGTAGTCGGTTCCAGTGGCAACGCGGGGCAGGCCAACTATGCGGCGGCCAAGGCCGGTATGATCGGTTTCACCAAGTCTCTGGCGCAGGAGGTTGGCTCACGTGGCATCACCATCAATGCTGTCGCGCCGGGTTTCATCGACACAGACATGACCCGTGAGTTGCCCGAGGCACAGCGCGAGGCACTGCTCTCGGCCATTCCGATGGGTCGCCTGGGGCAACCCGAGGAGATCGCCGCGGCGGTGGCTTTCCTGGCATCGGAGGACGCCAGCTATGTGACTGGCACCACACTGCATGTCAACGGCGGCATGTACATGGCTTGAGGAATATTGCGTAACGTATTGTAGTAAAAGGTTATTGATTTAACCCGGGTCGAATTGGCAAGGCACTATGACAGGGGCGGATTTACACATACAATACGGCATCATCGCGTGAGCGATGGGATCACGCATATCTGGAGGAACGAACCGAAATGAGCACTATCGAAGAACGCGTCAAGAAGATTGTTGTGGAGCAGCTGGGTGTCAGTGAGGACGAGGTCACCAACGAGTCTTCTTTCGTGGATGATCTGGGCGCGGATTCCTTGGACACCGTCGAATTGGTGATGGCCCTGGAAGAGGAATTCGAGACCGAGATCCCCGACGAGGAAGCCGAGAAGATCACCACGGTGCAACAGGCCATCGACTATGTCACGGCCCACAGCGGCTGATCTGTAGCGATAGTACCAGTTCGAGGCCACCATGGAACTTGCGTTCCGTGCGGCCTTGTTGATATTCCGATCAAGCGCATCGCGAGGCCTGCTCCCTGATGTCTGGTTACAAATCCGAACGACGAGTGGTCATCACTGGTCTTGGCCTGATCTCCCCGGTCGGCCAGGACGCGGCCACGGGCTGGGAGAATATCCTGGCTGGAAAGAGTGGCATCCAGCCGATCACGCATTTTGATATCGAGCCCTTCAGTGTCCACTTCGGTGGTCCCATCTACGGCTTCGATATCGAGAAGTACATCTCGAAGAAAGAAGCTCGCAAGATGGATGCCTTCATCCACTACGGCATCGCCGCCGGGGTTCAGGCCATCCGAGACAGTGGTATCGAGATCACCGACGAGAACCGGCGTCGCATCGGTGTGTCCATCGGTTCGGGTATCGGCGGCATCACTGGCATCGAGAATGCCTATGGCGCCTACCTCAAGGGTGGGCCGCGAAAGATCTCCCCGTTCTTCGTGCCGGCCAACATCATCAACATGGTCTCTGGAAACCTGTCGATCATGTTTGGCCTCAAAGGACCGAACGTATCGCTGGTCTCGGCCTGTGCCACCGGCACCCACAGCATCGGTGATGCCATGCGCATGATCCAGTACGGTACCGTGGACGTGATGGTTGCCGGTGGTACCGAGATGGCCACCTCACCGGTTGGGTTGGGGGGGTTCGCTGCGGCGCGTGCCCTGTCCACGCGCAACAACGACCCACAAGCCGCCAGTCGCCCCTGGGATCGTGACCGTGACGGCTTCGTACTCAGTGACGGTGCAGGCGTGGTGGTGATCGAGGAACGGGAGCACGCCAAGGCACGGGGTGCGACCATTTACTGCGAGGTCATAGGCACGGCTATGAATGCCGATGCCTATCACATGACATCACCCTCGCCAGGTGGTGAGGGCGCGGCAGAGTGCATGCGCATGGCCCTCGAAGATGCCGGTATCAACCCCGAAGAGATTGATTACATCAATGCTCACGGTACTTCGACTCCAGTTGGCGATGTGGCCGAGACCAAGGCGCTCAAGCGCGCTTTTGGCGATCATGCCTACAAGCTGGCAGTCAGTTCCACCAAAGCCATGACCGGCCACATGCTGGGGGCCGCGGGTGGTGCCGAGGCGGTCTTCACCGCGCTGGCCATTCGCGATCAAGTGATGCCGCCCACTATCAACCTCGACAATCCCGACGAAGAGTGCGACCTGGACTATGTGCCGCACACCGCGCGCGAGGCGAAGATTGAGGTGGCCATCTCCAACTCCTTCGGTTTCGGCGGCACCAACGGCACGTTGGTCCTGCGTCGCTTCGACGGCTGAGCCTGCCCGCGTCATGCCGGGGCACGCGCTGCTCGATGGCGAACCGGCCCCGGCAGGGGCCTTCGCCGATCGCGCCTGTCAGTTTGGCGACGGCCTGTTCGAGACTCTGGCCGTGGTGGATGGTCAGCCTTGCCTCTGGCGTTTGCATGCCGAACGCCTGAGTGAAGGTTGCGCGCGGTTGGGACTCCGCCAACCCGATACCGCCCGGTTGCTGGACGAGGCACGCTGTCTGTGTGCTGGCCGTGAGCACGGTGTGCTCAAGATCGTGCTCTCCGCCGGGCGTTCACAACGCGGTTATGCGCGTGAGCCGGATGCAGTGCCTGTGCGCTGGCTGCAATGTACGGACTGGCCGGGGCAGGGGGCGCTGGCCCACGCCGCGCCATTGCAGCTGCACAGTTGTCGCCTACGCTTGGCGCTCCAACCCCGGCTGGCAGGTATCAAGCACCTCAATCGCCTCGAACAGGTGCTGGCACGAGGCGAGTTGCCGCCAGAGGCAGATGAAGGAGTGTTGTGCGACCCGTTCGACCGCGTTGTCGAGGCCATCGCAGCCAACCTGCTGATCCGTCTCGACGACCGATGGCTCACGCCGCCGCTGGATGAATGCGGCGTGACGGGGACGGTGCGCCACTTGCTTCTCGAGTCGACCCTGCCAGTCCACGTCGAGCCCTTGTCGCATGCAAGACTGTTTGACGCAGATGGTCTATTTCTGACCAGTGCACTGCTGGGCATTCGCCCAGTAGCCACTCTTGATGGCCATGTCTTTATGTTGCAGGAGCGACCGCCGGAACTGGAAGCCATGAATTGTGCTGTTTTTCACTTTGCCGGAGAAACCGCATGCGACGAATGATCGGCCTGTTCGTCTTCTGTGCCGCCCTGCTGGCTGGCTGGTACTGGATAAGCTACCAACGCTTTCTCGAGACTCCGCTTGTCGTGCCAGAACAGGGACTGGTGCTGAAAGTCGAACGCGGTACCTCCCTGCAGGCACTGGCGCGCCGCCTGCAGCACGAGGGGGTGTTCGGCGATGCGCGCCTGCTCTACTGGCACGCACGCTGGCATGAGCTGGCACACCGTATCCGCGCCGGCGAGTTTTTGATCCCGCCCGGTACCACGCCACCAGGCCTGTTGATGATCCTGACCAAGGGGCGGCCGATCGAGTACCGTCTGACCCTGGTCGAGGGCTGGAACTTCCGTCAGATGATAGCCGCCATTGCGCATGATTCGGTGCTGGACAAGACACTCGATAACGTCACGCCCGAGGCGGTGATGCAGTTGTTGGGTCATGAAGGTGAACACCCTGAAGGGCGCTTTTTCCCCGATACTTACAGCTTTCCGCGTGGCACCAGCGACCGTAACCTGCTGGTCCGTGCCTATCGGCGCATGCAGCAGGTACTGACCGAGGAATGGGCGCAACGTGCCGAGGACATCGCTGTCAATACGCCGGAAGAGGCGCTTATCCTCGCTTCCATCATTGAGAAGGAGACCGGAGTACCCGAAGAACGTGAACGCATCGCCGGCGTCTTCACACGACGGTTGCAGAAGGGCATGAAACTGCAGACCGATCCTACCGTGATCTATGGCATGGGCGAGCGCTATGACAGCAATATCCGCCGACGTGACCTGCACGAGAATACGCCCTACAACACCTATGTCCACCGAGGGCTGCCGCCGACTCCGATCTGCATGCCGGGCCGTGAGGCCATTCACGCGGCCTTGCATCCTGCGCCAGGACATGCACTGTACTTCGTGGCACGGGGCAATGGCTCCCATGTCTTCTCGGTCACGCTCAAGGAACACAATGCGGCGGTACGCAAGTACCAGTTGAAGCGATGAATGACAGGGGTGCATTCATCACCATCGAGGGTATCGATGGCGCGGGCAAGACCACCTGCATGAGCATGGTCGCCGAGTGCATCGTGGCGGCTGGCATCGGTCTGGTGCAGACCCGTGAGCCCGGCGGAACACCATTGGGCGAGGATCTTCGCACCCTGCTGCTGGGGCACCGCGATGAGGGCATGTTCAGTGACGCCGAGTTGTTACTGATGTTCGCTGCGCGCGCGGAGCACTTGGCTGTACGTATCCTGCCGGCGTTGGATGTTGGCGATTGGGTGTTGTGCGACCGTTTCACCGACTCAACCTATGCCTACCAGGGGGCAGGGAGGGGTGTCTCGGAGGCGCGCATCGCCGCCCTGGAGTCTTGGGTGCAGGGTGATCTGTGCCCTAATCTGACGCTGTTGATGGACCTGCCCGTGACGCTGGGGCTGGAACGCGCCGGCAAGCGTTCCGCGCCCGACCGTTTCGAGCACGATGCCCAGGCCTTTTTCGAGCGCGTGCGCGAGGGCTACCTGCGGATTGCCCGTGAACAGCCACAGCGGGTGAGGGTAGTGAACGCAGCACGCCCTCTGGACGAAGTGCGCGCAGAGATCACCCATCTGATCGATGATTTCATAGAGATTCGACGTCATGGTGCTGCCTGAGAATCTGCTACCCTGGCATGCCGATCCCTGGGCACGATTACTCGCCAGCCGTCGCGCCGGTCGTCTGCCGCATGCCCTGCTGCTCACGGGTTCTGCGGGTGTAGGCAAGCAGATCTTTGCCGATCGTCTGGCTGCCGCCCTGGTGTGCGAGACTTCGGTACTGGAGGCACAACCCTGCCATCGGTGTCGGGCGTGTTGCCTGGCTGCCGACGGTACCCATCCCGACTTGCATCGAGTAATGCCGGTGGAGAAGGGCAAGCCGATTCGTATCGAGGCCATCCGCGAATTGATCGGGCGAAGCAGCCTGACTACAGCGGGACAGGGTATGCTGGTGTTCGTGATTTCGCCGGCTGAAGCCATGAACCGTGCCGCTGCCAATGCCCTGCTCAAGACCCTGGAGGAACCGAGCGGCGCCAGCTGTCTGATTCTTGTCTCCTCTGCATCGCACCGTTTGCCGGCGACCATTCGCAGTCGCTGTCAGGAGGTGGCATTTCGGCCGGTTCCCCGCGAACAGGCACGGAAATGGCTGATCGAGCGCACCGGTGGTGGCGACGTCAGTGCCGTGCTGGATGCTGCCGGCGGGGCGCCGCTGCTGGCACAGACACTGCTCGAAACAGGGAAACTGGAGCGTCTAAACCAGCTGGCCGATGAATTGATCGGGCTGGGGCAGCGTCGCGCCGACCCGCTGGAAGTGGCTCAGGTCTGGGCCGAGTGGCCGATAACACAACAACTGGCCGATCTGCGCCGGGTGATCTTCGATCTGACGAGATTGTGTGTGACCGATGTCGCCAATCATGACGGACTGTACCTTGGTGGTAAACGGATGGATTTGAAAAATCTTTCCAAAGACATAAACTTGCGAAAAATATTTCATTTCAAAGATGAGATCGACCACCTGGAGCGACTGACAAGCCATAATCTCAATTCGCAGATGATGATGGAAAAACTGGTCAACAACTGGTTGAAGCTGACCCGACCGGAGAAGCATTGATGGCAGCCCCCCGTGCTCGGCAGGGCATCCTGTCCCTAACTGTCAAGGACAAGTACGCCCTCTATGCGGCGTACATGCAATTCGTCAAGAATGGGGGTCTGTTCATTTCGACCAGCAAATCCTGCAAGCTGGGTGACGAGGTTTTCATGTTGCTCAGTCTGATGGATGAGAGCGAGCGACTGCCGGTTTCGGGAAAGATCATCTGGATCACTCCACCGGGTGCAGAGGGCAACCGTGCAGCCGGTATCGGGGTGCAGTTCTCGGACCAGGACAACGGCGTGGCGCGCAACAAGATCGAGGGCTACCTGGCCGGCATGCCCAAATCGGACAGAGCCACCCACACCATGTAACTGGGCGAGTTCCCGGCCCGCAGCAGGATCTCCGATGTTTGTCGATTCCCATTGTCATCTCGATCGTATCGATCTGACACCTTACGAGGGCGATTTTTCGCGCATGATGGCCACCAACCGCGAAGCCGGGGTGGAACGCATGCTGTGCGTGTCCATCGATCTCGAATCCTATCCGGCGATGCGCAAGCTGGTCGAACCGTACGAGAACGTGCTGGTCTCGGCTGGAGTGCATCCCTGTGATGCCGATCGCCGTACGCCCACGGTAGCCGAACTGGTGGCATTGGCTGATGATCCGCGCAATGTCGCCATTGGCGAGACCGGTCTGGACTACTTTCGTGCTGAGGGTGATCTCGACTGGCAGCGCGAGCGGTTCCGCATCCACATCCGCGCCGCGAGAGAGACGGGCAAGCCGTTGATCATCCACACTCGCGAGGCGCGTGAGGATACGCTATGTCTCCTCGAAGAAGAAAACGCGGCCGAGATCGGCGGGGTGATGCACTGCTTTACCGAGACCTGGGAAATGGCCAAGGCGGCCATCGCCATGGGGTTCTACATCTCCTTCTCCGGGATCGTCACCTTCAAGAACGCCAAAATGCTGCGCGAGGTGGTGCGGCGGGTGCCGCTCGATCGCCTGTTGATCGAGACTGACTCGCCCTATCTGGCGCCTGTGCCTCATCGCGGCAAGCCGAACGAGTCACGCCATGTGGCACAGGTGGCAGAGACCATTGCCAGGCTGCGTGGCCTGAGCACAGCCGAGGTGGCTCGCCTGAGCAGTACCAATTTTGACCGATTGTTCCTGCAAGGCTGAATACAGTGCAAAGACTCAATCATGGAAGGCAGGGAGGCGTGACATGCAGGACATTCACATCGGCCCGTCACGGCAGGGATACCGGGTGGTCATCGTCGCTGCCATCCTGGTGCCCATCCTGTTGGACGACACCCGTATCGAGGCGCGATTGTTCATCGATCTGGCCTGGATAATGATGTTGTTCTGGTGGTGGCGGAAGACCCCGGGACTAGGCGGACCCGAACTGCAGATCTGGCGGGCGAAAGAAGGTTGGAGCCTGTGTCGGGATGGCGGAGAGTCTGTGCCGATCATCGGTCTGCGTCGTGGTGGGGTGTCAGCATGGCTGGCCAGTGGCGAGTTGATGACACCGGCTGGCCCGGTGCCACTGGTCGTTCCGGCCGACAGTGCCGGCTTCGAAGCTCATCGTGTCCTCCGCCGCTTGTTGCTCGAGGGATTGCCGGCCGACCCCGAGGAGACTCGGTCTTCCGGGATCCGGGGAACATAGTTGTCCGGGATCAGCACGGTAGGTTGTGCCTGGTTGGGATCGGTCTCGGGAAAGTCGATGTTGTAGTGCAGGCCGCGACTCTCGCGGCGGCGCATCGCCGATTGCACGATCAGGTCGGCGACCTCGACTAGGTTGCGTAGCTCCAGCAGATCATTGGACACTCGGAAATTGCCGTAATATTCATTGATCTCGTGGCGCAGCAGGTCCACTCGCCGCCGTGCACGGGCCAAGCGCTTATTGCTGCGCACGATGCCGACATAGTCCCACATGAAACGGCGCAATTCTTCCCAGTTGTGTGACACCACCACTTCCTCGTCGGAATCGGTGACCCGGCTCTCGTCCCAGGCTGGCACCTGTGGCATCTCATCCGACTCATCAAGCTGTTGCAGAATGCGTGCGAGGGCCAGTTCGCCATACACCAGGCACTCGAGCAGGGAGTTACTGGCCATGCGATTGGCTCCGTGCAGCCCCGTATAGGCGGTTTCGCCAATGGCGAACAGACCCGGGACGTCGGTCTCGCCATGAATATCCACACGTACACCGCCGCAGGTGTAATGTGCCGCAGGGACCACGGGCAGGGGTTTCTTGCGCATGTCGAAACCCAGCTCCAGGCATCGCGTGTGTATGGTGGGAAAGTGCTCCTCGATGAAGGACGCTGGTTTGTGGCTGATATCGAGATAGATACAGTCCGAACCCAGACGTTTCATTTCGTGGTCGATGGCTCGCGCCACGATGTCTCGGGGTGCCAGCTCGGCGCGCTCGTCGAAGCGTGACATGAAGCGCGTGCCATCGGATAGCAGCAGATGGCCACCTTCGCCGCGCACGGCCTCGCTGATGAGAAAGGACTTGGCCTGCGGGTGATAGAGGCAGGTCGGGTGGAACTGAACGAACTCCATGTTGGCGATGCGACAGCCGGCGCGCCAGGCCATGGCGATGCCATCTCCGGTCGCCACGTCGGGATTGCTGGTGTAGAGATAAACCTTGGCCGCTCCGCCGGTAGCCAGTACCACGATGCGCGCCGGCACGGCCACCACCCGGTCGTGTTGCAGATCGAGCAGATAGGCGCCCGTACAGCGGGGCTCGTGTGTGCGGGTGATGTCCACCGCGATGTGATGTTCGAGGATTGTCACATTGGGTCGTTGCCGCACCTGCTCGACCAGCGTGGTCTCCACGGCACGGCCGGTGGCGTCGGCGGCATGCACCACCCGGCGGTGGCTGTGGCCGCCCTCGCGGGTCAGGTGGAACTCAGAATCACCGGTGGGGGGATTCTGGGTGAAGGCCACTCCCTGCCCGGCCAGCCAGCGGATGGCTGCCGGGCCATGTTCGACCACGGTACGCACCACGTCTTCCTGGCACAGGCTGGCGCCTGCCTCAAGGGTATCGAGCACATGCGACTCCAGGGAATCGGCAGAATCCAGCACTGCCGAAATACCGCCCTGGGCGTATAGAGTGTTGCCTTCCACGAGTTCACGCTTGGCGACTACGGTGCAACGTACCTGCTCGGGCAGGCGTAGTGCCAGACCGAGGCCGGCGGCACCGCTACCAATGATCAGAACGTCCGTGGTCAGCAGAGTATTGGTCATGCGTAGTAGTTTCCGGTCGATTCGGTTTTGAGGAGAAGTCTATCGGGCGGAAAGACAGTACGCATCCGCCGATCGGTTCGCCCCAAGGCTGGGGAACACAGTATCATGCGCCCATGTGCAGGATCGGAACAACGAACGGAGACTTTTCGCGTCGGGTCGTGCATCGACCTGAACTTGTACGCTCATTGTCTGTCCATAGGGCGAGAAGGGTGGTGCCCGTGGCCAGGGAGCATCCGGAATGACGCCCGACAGGGATGCTGACCGGGTTCTGGTCTGGCGGGTGCAGAAAGGTGACAAGAAGGCTTTCGACCTGCTCGTCCTGAAATATCAGCAGAAAGTGGCCAACCTGATCAGTCGCTACATCCGGGATCCGTCCGATGTGCTGGACGTGGCTCAGGAAGCTTTCATCAAGGCCTACCGGGCCTTGCCGAAGTTTCGTGGTGACAGCGCTTTCTACACCTGGCTGTATCGGGTGGCGATCAATACCGCCAAGAACCATCTGGCGGCACAAGCGCGCCGGCCGCCGCAGGATGACATCGAGGTGCAGACGGCAGAACAGACCGACATGGGGGGACGGCTCAAGGAGTTCGATACCCCCGAGCAACTGGCCTTGCAGGATGAGGTCGCCCGCGCCATCAAACAGGCGGTGAATGATCTGCCAGTGGAATTGCGAATGGCGATCACCTTGCGTGAACTCGATGGTCTGAGTTATGAGGAGATCGCCCAGGCAATGGATTGCCCCATCGGTACGGTGCGTTCACGAATTTTCCGCGCACGCGAAGCGATAGACAAGAAGATCAAATCTCTTTTGGGTGCATGACATGAACACGAAACGGGATCTGGCTGAAGACGAGCGTTACCGGGAACGATTGTCCGCCTTTCTAGACGGCGAGCTGCCGGCGCGCGAGATGGAGCATATGACCACGGAACTTGCTGGTGATCGCGGCGCGCGCCAGCGTTACCAACGCTACGCACAGGTCGTGGCACACATCACCGGCAGCGGTTATTCCCGGGTCGATGCCAGCGGCATCGCCGAGCGCGTGAGCCAGGCCCTGAACAATGAGCCCTCCATCCTGACGCCCCGTCAATGGTACGATGCCTTGCGTGTGCCGCGACGGGCACTGGGAGCAACCCTGGCAGCCGGTGTGGCGGTGCTGGTGGTCGCGGTGGTGCCGCAGATGATCGGCATGCAGGAGTCGGCACCTCTCCTGCCCGAGACACAGATTTTTGCCTTCGCGCCACATCTGAGCGTACCGGCCGATGGTTTTCGCACCGCATCTCTGCAGATACTGCCGGGGCATCGTCGGCCATTGCCTGCGGAGCGTGCCGCTGACGGTCCACCATTGGTGATGGGGCACTGGAAGAGCCTCAAGCCAGCAATGCGCGAGAAACTGGTGCGCTATCTGTTGCAGCACAACGAGGTGGCAGGCCAGATCGCGGCCCAACAGCCGAGCGCACACTTGAGTTTCGTCAGCGATCAGCATGCTCTTCCCTGAACTTTCCGAGAGCCGTGGTCAGCGCGTTTCGTGGCCGAACATATCGAGGCCTGGTGCGCGGTGCGTCCTCCAGGACCATCCCGGCAGGCGTTTTCTGTGGCTGTCGATCCTGTTGATGACGTTGGCCTTGCCGACATTTTTGGTGGCTGGGGATGCCGATGATGCCGCCGACTGGTTTG
This sequence comes from Gammaproteobacteria bacterium, assembly GCA_024510845.1. Classification (GTDB taxonomy): domain Bacteria; phylum Pseudomonadota; class Gammaproteobacteria; order Chromatiales; family Chromatiaceae; genus MONJU. Next base: position 3,332 of record JANEMA010000006.1, on the reverse strand, counting down.
CACGCATGCGTCAGGCAGTGCATGACACCGATTACGAGGGGCAATTCGTCTATCAGGTCGGTGAACAGCTCAATGGTATGTACGTGGTCCACCGTGTGCGTGAGGGCCATGAGCTGGAACGCTTGGTGGCACTGGATGGTGAGCCCAAGCAGGTGATCCGCGGACAGCAGGCCGTCGCCTGTCTGGAGCCGCGCAGTCGGCATATCAGCGTAGTCGGCAATCGCGCCGACATACAGGATCGCAATGCGCCCGATTTCAAGCACCTGCGCAAATTCTACGAATTCGTCCTGCTCGGTTCGGTGCGTGCCGTCGGACGGCGGGCACGGCGCCTCGAGATTCGCCCGCGCGACCATCTGCGTTTCGGCTATCGCATCGACATCGACGAGGTCACAGTGCTGCCGTTGCGCTCCGCAATGCTGGAACACGACGGCCGGGTGCGTTCACAGACCCTGTTTGTCAATCTCAAGACCGGCCGTCACATCACCCCCATCGAGAGGGATATCTCGGCCCTGGAGCTGACCCGCAGGCCGCCCAGGATGGAAGAGGCCACCGAGGCTGCGCCACCGATCGACTGGCAGTTTCGTGATCTGCCTGCCGGTTTCCGTCTGATCACTCAGGGCAGTATGGGCGAGGGTGTGCAGCGCTACGTTTTCACCGATGGTCTGGCCTCGGTGTCAATTTATATCGAACCGAATCGTGACAGGGAGCCTGTGCTCGACGGTTTCTCGCGCATCGGGGCCACCGAAGCTTTTGGCACGGTCCGGGATGGTTATCAGTTGGTGGCTGTCGGCAAGGTGCCACGTGATACCTTGCGTCGGATCGTTCGCACGGCGGAACCGAGATGATCGAACAGCCCGCCCTTGTGGTTGCTGTCGAGGGAGACATCGCCCTATTACATACCGAGGGCCAGTCGACTTGCAGGGGGTGCCGGGCGAATACTACTTGCGGAACCGACCTGCTGGCAAAGCTCTTCCCCGACCGTGAACGGAAGCCATTGTGCCTTCCGATCGATCATCTGGCGCGTCGGCCCTTGCCTGGTCAGCGGGCGGTGCTGGGAATCGACGAGGACTATCTGCAACGCAACATCTTGTTGCTGTATGCCGTACCACTGCTGGGGCTGCTGGGTGGGGCCATTCTCGGAGGCTTGTCCGGCGCTGGTGAACCGGTGGCGGGCAACTCGGAACTCGCATCCATCCTCGGTGGTCTATCCGGCCTGACAGCGGCATTCTTTTGGGTCAGCTGGCGCAATCATCGCACCACTGCTCACCTCGCGCACTCGGTGCGAGTCTTGCGAGTCGAACCCAGCATGCGGACAGTGGCGGTCAGGGATCTTGGGCTGCACACCTGATCCATTCCGTGTCGCACAACGATATCAGTGAACAAACAAGGAAAAGTATCATGTCGAAGACGATTCGTATCTTCTCGATCGGAATGTTACTGGTCGGTTGGATGGCACTCAGCCAGGCGGTTGCCAGAAGTCTGCCCGACTTTACCGATCTGGCGCGCGAGAACAGCCCGGCGGTGGTCAATATCAGCAGCCATCGCGAGGCCAAGAAGAGCGACAAGCCGCGATTTCCACATCAGTTCAAGATTCCCGACCTGCCGGAGGACAGTCCCTTCAATGATCTGTTGCGTCGCTTCTTCGAGGGAATTCCCAATATGCCCGTGCCGGAGCCGGATATGCAGTCGCTCGGTTCGGGATTCATCATCTCGGAAGACGGTTACATCCTGACCAACCGGCATGTGATCGATGGTGCCGACACGGTGGAAGTCCGCCTGAACGATCGCCGAGTGTTCGATGCCAAGGTGATCGGCAGCGACAAGGCCAGTGATGTCGCGCTGATCAAGATCGAGGCCGACGATCTGCCAACCGTGAAGATCGGCAAATCGAGTGAGCTGGATGTGGGCGAATGGGTACTGGCCATCGGATCACCCTTTGGCTTCGACTACAGTGTGACCGCCGGTATCGTCTCGGCAAAGGGGCGCAGCCTGCCGAGCGAGAACTATGTGCCGTTCATCCAGACCGACGTGGCCATCAATCCCGGTAACTCGGGCGGTCCGTTGATCAACATGAATGGCAAGGTGGTTGGCATCAACTCTCAGATCTACAGCCGTACCGGCGGTTTCATGGGATTGTCCTTCGCCATTCCCATCGAACTGGCAATGAACGTGGCTGAGCAGTTGAGCAAGACTGGTCATGTCTCACGCGGCTATCTGGGAGTACTCATCCAGGACGTGGATCGCAACCTGGCCGAATCCTTCGAGCTGAAGCAGCCGCAGGGCGCCTTGGTCACCCAGGTCATGAAGGACACTCCAGCCAAAAAGGCCGGATTGCGGGCCGGTGACATCATCATTGCGTTCAATGGTACGCCAATCAAGCGCTCGGGTGAGTTGCCGCCGCTGGTCGGTGTCAGCGCGGTGGACAAGGACGCCACCCTTGCCATCATTCGCGACGGCAAGCGTATGACGGTCAAGGTGCGTATCACCGAACTGCCAGGAAAGGCCATCACCGCCAGTGTCGGTGGTGGTCAGCGCGTCGACCCCGATCACATCGGTCACCTGGGTGCAGTGATCGTGGACCCGACACCCGAGGTACGCAAGCGCGCCAAGCTGTCGGCCGGCGGTGCTCTGATCACCCAAGTGGATGACGAAGGTCCTGCGCGCGAGGCAGGTCTGATGCGTGGCGATGTGATTCGCATATTCAACCGCAAAAGGGTCGAGAGTGCGGCACACCTGCGCAAGTTGGTGAAGAAAACGAAGGGCACCGTGGCGGCACTGATCCTGCGTGATGGTCAGCCGCTGTTCATCGCCATCCGTCTGGATGACTGAAGACATCGTCCTCTATTCCCGGGAAAAAGCTGCCATCTCTGCGAGGAGATGGCAGCCTTGCTGTTTCGCAGCTGTGGCCATATCTGGCTTAGCATCTGTCTTGGCACGAGCGTTTTGGCCTGAAAGGTGCCGGTACTCTGCCTGGGCGACGAGACGATCTGCGAGTATGTCACCGATATTGAGCAGCTGACCAGGTTCAGACACATGTGAGACGTTGAGGGCATGAAGAAGGGGCCTCATCTCCGGGAGTGGTTGAGAAACCGGAAGAGGAGGCCCCGAGATGAAGGTATTTGGCCTTCAAGGCGAAATCATGCGGTCTGCCCGCCTGGCAGACAAGGTTTTTGACGATCCCGAGGTGGTTTTTCGCCTCCGGCAGCTGGAGCGGTTCGAGCGGCTGCGAAAGGCGCATGGGCTGACAGCGGCCCAGGCGGCGGAGATTCTGGGGGTAAGCCGAGCCACCCTGTACCGCTGGCGGCGTCGTCTGGCAGAGGCTGGAACCTCGG
>JANEMA010000059.1 GCA_024510845.1 Gammaproteobacteria bacterium | reverse complement strand
TTCTTCATTGGGAATCCTCCGTCTGTGTCTCGACAAGGCGATGGGTGTGCCTCGGGTGGTCTCCGGCCAACAGGCCGAATCGACCCAAGTGTCGCGTGCCATCAGGTACAGGTCAAGGCGCGCGTGAAGACAATATCAATATGCATTATCTTCAAGCGCTGGCAGACCGGAATGGCACCAGATTTTCCACCATCGCCACTTGGTACAGACCGCCGTCCCGTGATTCAATGCCATCCTGCCAACCAGCCTCCATTGTTGCCGAACGATGCCCCGTAAACTGCTCAAGCGCTACACGCCTGATCCGCACACGGTACGGAATCACCGGCACCTGCGCTGGCTGGCACATTTCCTGGCCGACCCCAACCTTTTTCACATGAACCGTCGCTCGGTTTCCGGCGCCTTCGCCGCGGGATTGTTCTGGGCCTCCATTCCCATCCCCTTCCAGATGATCGCAGCGGCGATGACCACCATCGTGGTACGAGTGAACCTGCCGATTGCGGTGGCCCTGGTATGGTTGACCAACCCACTGACCATGCCGCCGGTGTTCTACTTCAATTACCTGGTGGGCACCTGGATTTTGGGCAAACCGGCGAACGCAGGCGACTTCCACATGAGTTTGGCATGGATCAGTTCGCAACTGCACGCCATCTGGCTACCACTGTACTTCGGCAGCTTCGTGGTCGGCGTGATCGCCGGCATGCTGGGCTATATCGGCATACGGGGATTCTGGCGCTGGCACGTAGTGCGCCAGTACCACACCCGACGACATCGCCAGCGACACATCTGACGTTCAGATCGGCTCGAGGCATCCGTCACACAATTCCATTACCTGCTGCATGCACCGAGCCAAGGTGTGGTCGTGAGTGACGATGACAAAGGCCGTACCCTGCTCGCGATGCATTTCGAGCAGCAGTCCATGGACCGACTGAGCGGTCTGCGAATCGAGATTGCCCGTCGGCTCATCGGCCAGCACGCACGAGGGATTGGTGACCAGCGCCCGTGCAATGGCAGTGCGCTGACGCTCGCCACCAGACAGTTCGGCCGGCTTATGACACAGGCGCTCACCGAGCCCCACCCGTTTCAGGATGGCGGTCGCCGCCGCCTCGGCCTGCACCGGCCGGTCGCCGCGGATCAGCAACGGCATGGCCACGTTCTCCAGGGCGGTGAACTCGGGCAACAGATGATGAAACTGGTAGATGAAGCCGATGTGATGGTTGCGCAAGTGTCCGCGTGCCGGCTCGGGCAGGCCACCGAAATCGTGCCCCGCCAGGATCACGCGCCCCTGGTCGGGTGGTTCCAGCCCGCCCAGACAATGCAGCAGGGTACTCTTGCCGGAACCCGAAGCACCGACGATGGCAAGCTGGTCACCTCGCCTGATCGCCAGCTCCACGCCACGCAGCACCTCCACCCGGTCCGGCCCGAGCTGAAAGGCCTTGTGCAAACCCTCGACACACAGGACGACATCACTCATGACGCAACGCCTCCGCCGGCTCGGTACGATAAGCCTTCCAGGCCGGATACAGTGTCATCAACAGGCTGAGCAGCAGCGAGCCACCCGCTACCATCACCACATCTGGCCACTGTACGTCGGAAGGCAGCTTGCTGATGTAATAGACGCTGGGATCGATAAAATGGATACCGAAGGCCCGCTCGATGGCCGCCACCGCGCCTTCCACGTTGAACGCCAGCAACAGGCCCAGCACTGTACCCAGCGCGGTACCGACCACCCCCAGGGTCGCGCCCTGCACCACGAAGATGCGCATGATCATCCCCGGCGAAGCACCAAAGGTCTTCATGATGGCGATGTCGCTCTGCTTGTCCACTACCATCATGACCAGGGTGGTGATGATGTTGAAGGCCGCGATCACCACGATCAGGAACAGCAGCAGGCCCATCATGCGCTTCTCCATCTTCAGCGCGGCAAAGAAATTGCGGTGATAGTCGGTCCAGTTGAGCACCCGGTAGACACCGGGCAGGCTGTTGGCCAGTTGCAGTGACACCCGGCGCGCCTGCCACACGTCGCGGATGCGGATGCGCACGCCGGTGACCGCGTCGCCCATGCGCAGCAGCCTGGCGGCGTCGCGGATGTGGATCATGGCCACCCCGCTGTCATACTCATGCATGCCAACCTCGAAGATACCGACCACGGTGAAGCGCCGCAGGCGCGGCATGCTGCCCGTAATGGTGACCGTCATCCGCGGTACCACCAGGGTGACCTTCGAACCCACCTCCACGGCCAGCGCCTGCGCCAGCTCGCGGCCGAGGATGATGCCGTACCCCCCTGCCCGTAGATCGTCCAGGTGTCCCTCGCGCATGTGCTGCGCCACATCCACCACATCCTTCTCGATCACCGGGTTCACACCACGTATCAATGCACCGGAGACATATTGATTGTGCGTGAGCATGGCCTGCGCCTGGATATAGGGCGCAGCGGCCAGCACCTCGGGGTGCCGACGCACCTGCTCCATGGCCAAGCGCCATTCATCCATGCTGCCGTCGAGCGCCCGCACATCGCCATGCGAGGCCATGCCCAGGATGCGCTCGCGAATCTCCTTGTGAAAGCCGTTCATCACCGACAACACGATGATCAACGCAATCACCCCCAACGCGATCCCCAGTACGGAGAACAGCGAGATGAAGGAGATGAAGTGGTTTCTGCGCCGTGAACGGGTATAACGCAGACCAACGAACAGGGATGCCGGACGAAACATATTTAGTATATAAAACCCTGAATCTACAGAACAAATGCAACGATTGGAAGTGAAAAGGAAATCAGTTACCACCTGGAATGGGCGGCTCTGACCTACCCCAAGACAGGTGTGCACACGAGACACTACAGACAACTGAGTGGGGATGCACGATACCAGATCTCGACACTGAAGCATCTCGGCTACAGGGCACCGATCAAACGTACTGCAACATACAGAAACCCGGGCAGTCTGCCTGTCCTCCGAATCAGCAGGCCATTGTGGCTCGGGAAGGGTGGCAGAGCGTGCTGAAAGCCGGGCAACGTCGAAGTATGAACCAACCGCCTTCATGAAAGTTGAATGACAGGATCCTGGCTCCGTGACACGGTGCACTTGCCAGCGGTGCCGCCACTCGTACACTTGAGTGGACGGTGGCAAGAGTCACCTGCCTGCCTCAGGGAGTCCCCATGTACAAAGCCTTGACCCTGTCGATCGTACTGCTCGGTCTCGGTACCGGCAGTACTGCCGAGCCCCTGCTGATCGACGTCATCGAGCAACAACTGCCCAACACCCCACAGGGCCTGCTACATCCGCACAATGGCGAGACCATGTCTCGGGGCGAGGACCGCTTCGGCAAGCCCCGGGTCATCGATGACCCGAAGGGTGATCCTCCCATTACCCGCTGGAACTACCCGCATTTCAGCGTCGTTTTCGAATACGACCGGATCATCCACAGCCCCATCGAGTACTGAAGAACCGGTAGCGTCACATTTATATGAGTCGTTAGGAGTCCCTTCGACACCATGCTGACCCCCCAACTACCTGCCGAGTGGGAACCACAGGCTGGCGTCCAGCTCACTTGGCCACACCCCGACACCGACTGGGCCGACGACCTGCCAGCGGTCGAAACCGTCTTTCTGCAGATCGCCCGCGCGATTACCGCCGACCAGCCCCTGCTCTGCGTCTGCCGTGATCTCGATCACCGACGGCACGTGCAGGATCGGCTCCAACATGCCGGTATTGCTCCACACCAACTGCGCTGGGGACTGGCCGTCAGCGACGACACCTGGGCGCGCGATCACTGCCCGCTGACTACCCTGCACGGTGGTCGGCCCCTCCTGCACGACTTCCGCTTCGATGGCTGGGGCGGCAAGTTCGCTGCCCAATACGATGACGCCATCACCGCCGCCCTGCATACCCAGGGCTGTTTTGCTGACACCCCGCTGCACCAACACGAGCTGGTACTGGAAGGCGGTGCCATCGACACCGATGGCCGGGGCACCCTGCTGGCGACCCGCTCCAGCGTACTCGACCCGATACGCAATCCCGGACTCGGCCAGTCCGACATCGAAGCGCTGCTGCACGAACACCTCGGTCTCTCCCGTTTCCTGTGGCTGGACCACGGCGTGCTGAACGGCGACGATACCGATGCCCACATCGACGTGCTGGCACGCTTCACCGACCCGCACACCATCGTGCACATCACTGCCCCACCGCATGATCCCGATCACGCGGCCCTGGCGGTGATGGCCACGCAACTGGCCACCTTCCACGATGCCGAGGGCCGCCCTTACCGGCTGATCCCCTTGCCCTTCGCCGGCGAACACCACGATGTCGACGACCGCCGCCTGCCCGCCAGCTATGCCAACTTCCTGGTCACCAATCACTCGGTGCTGTTGCCGGTCTATGGGGTGCCGGCCGACGCGGAGGCGGCACGCCTTCTCGCCGAGGCGATACCCGACCGACGTATCGTCCCCATCGACTGCCGTCCGCTGATCCGCCAGAATGGCAGTCTGCACTGCCTGACCATGCACTATCCACAAGCACTACCGCTACGCAGCTGCAAGGACACCCGATGAGCCGAAAGCTGACCATCGCGCTACCCCAGAACGCCCATCGGGGCGATACCGAATGCAACCTGGCGCATATCGCCGGACAGATCCACACCGCCGCGGCTCGGGGCGCGCGCTTGGTACTGTTGCAGGAACTGCACAACAACGCCTATTTCTGCCAGAGCGAAAACCCGCAACACTTCGACTTGGCCGAGTCCATCCCCGGACCGACCACCGAGCGCCTCTGCCAGCTGTCAGCCGAACACGCGCTGGTGATCGTCGCCTCGCTGTTCGAACACCGCGCTACCGGCCTGTACCACAACACCGCAGTGGTACTCGATGCCGACGGCCGCATCGCCGGTCGCTACCGCAAGATGCACATCCCCGAGGATCCAGGCTTTCACGAGAAATTCTACTTCACACCTGGCGACAGCGACTTCACACCCATCGACACCGCAGTCGGCAGGCTCGGCGTACTACTGTGCTGGGATCAGTGGTATCCCGAGGCGGCGCGGCTGATGACACTGGCCGGTGCCGAACTGCTGCTCTATCCCACCGCCATCGGCTGGGACCGCCGCGATCCCGAGGACGAACGCCAGCGCCAGCTCGATGCCTGGCGCATCGTGCAACGCGGTCACGCGGTGGCCAACGGCCTGCCGCTGGCTGCCTGCAACCGCGTCGGCTTCGAGCCCTCGCCACGCACGGACAACCCCGGTATCGACTTCTGGGGCCATTCCTTCGTCTGCGGACCACAGGGCGAGCTGCTGGCCGAGGCCGGCAGCGATGAAACGCTGCTGCTGACCGAGATCGACCTGGCGCGCAACGCGCCGGTGCGCAACATCTGGCCCTTCCTGCGCGACCGGCGCATCGATGCCTATGCGGAACTGACCCGCCGCTGGCGTGACGACTGATCCGTGCCCTTTGGGCGGTTTCTCCCATCACGTCTTCCCCTATACTTTGCCCCCGTTGTCAACCAGGAGACGGACGATCATGAGTACCTCCACGCTTCCCGCCCCCGACGAACTCGACGCCATGATGGCCTCCATCATCCAACGCATCGCCACCGGACCCGATCTGTCCAAGGACATCACCATGGACGAAGCCCGCCTGGGCATGCTGGGCGTGCTTACGAACGCAATCGACCCGGTACGTGCCGCCATCTTCCTGATCGCCCTACGCATGAAACGGGAGACCCGCGAGGAGAACCGCGGCGTACTGCAGGCCATCCTCGAAACCACCGACCGGGTCACCGCCGAGGTGGACGATGTACTCGACCTGGCCGACCCCTACGACGGCTACAACCGCACCCTGCCCGCCTCGCCCTTCCTGCCTGCCCTGCTCGCCGAAGCCGGGGTGGCCACGGTGAGCCATGGCCTCGACCGGGTCGGCCCCAAGTACGGCATCACCCATCGCCATGTGCTGGCTGCCGCCGGGGTGGACGTCGATCTCGACACCCGGGCCGCGGCACGCCGCCTGTCCGACGGTCCCGGCTGGGCCTACGTGGACCAGGCAAACTTCGCCCCCAGGCTGCACAACCTGATCGAGCTGCGCCGCAAGATGATCAAGCGCTCAGTGATCACCACCGTCGAGGTGCTGGCCAAGCCGATCACCGGCCGCCACAAAACCCACTTCGTCACCGGTTACGTGCACAAGCCCTATCCACCGGTGTACGCCGACCTGGCGCGCCAGGCCGGTTTCGATTCCACGCTGCTGGTGCGCGGAGTGGAGGGTGGCGTCATCCCCTCGCTGCGCCAGGCCGGCAAGTACTTTGCCTATCACGACAGCGGCGAAGAGACCGCTCATGATATCGACCCGGCGAGCATCGGCGTCGCCAGCGAGCACCGCTGCGTGCCGGTGTCCGAAGACATCCCGCAGACACCGAAGGGCCAAGGCGCGGTGACCATAACCGACACAGCTGCCGGGGCACACCACGCCGCCGAGCTGGGCCTGGCCGCGCTGCGTGGCGAGAAGGGAGCAACCTATGACTCGCTGGTATACTCGGGCGCACTGATCCTGCACCACCAGGGCCGGGCCGACTCGCTGGCCGACGGCGCGGCACAACTGCATGCCATCCTCGATTCCGGGTATGCTGCCGAGCGGGTGGTCTGATGGGCTTCATCGCCATCGCCACCACGGACGAACTGGCAGTCGACGAGATGAAGGCCGTCGAACTCGACGGCCACCGCCTGTTGCTGGTACGTGCCAAGGACGGTTTCTACGTAGTCGACGAGATGTGTACCCACGAGGATTACTCCCTGGCCCTGGGGTGTATCGAGGGACGGCGCATCAAGTGCTCACTGCACGGCAGCTACTTCGACCTGGCCACCGGCGAGCCGGACGAGGAACCCGCCGACGAAGCGATCTGCAGCTACCAGGTGAAGATCGAAGACGGCCAGGTATGGATCGACCCCACGCAAACCAGATCCGAGTCCCACAGCCGACGCTGATCCTGCAGAACGGATTGCCCTCGCCCTCCCTGCATGTCGGGAGCATCTTGATTTTTCATTTCAGTGTGCGGGTAAATGCTTCTGCAGTTTTCGCGACCCGCTTTTTGGGCTATAGTGTGGCCGCGCACGCGAGTGACAACGTTCTGGACGTCCCGTACAGCGACATGTGAAGAACAACGCGGTCGTCCAGCAAACAGGCATCA
>JANEMA010000058.1 GCA_024510845.1 Gammaproteobacteria bacterium | reverse complement strand
AGCCGGCAGGATGGCCCAGAAGATCGCCAGCAAACTGGTATCGCTTGCAGAAGCGGGGGACCTGGATCGTCGTTCCCTGAAGGCGATGGATGCTTCTGGACTTGCTTGCGGAGAGAAAGCAGCGGTAACGTGCGATAACCAGGTACGGGGACGCCGGAATCGGGCCCAAAGAAGCCGAGAGAACCTTCATGGACGTATTCAAGTACCGCGACGCGGTCGTTTCCGACTATCGTAACTTCAGCACCAGCTTTGCGAGGCCCCGGGCGCAAGACATCAAGGCTTTTGTTTCGGAGCATTATGAGTCGGGCCACTACTGGCCGGCGCCCCTCATCCAGATCAACCCCGCCTATGTCTCCGGTTCTACGGTAGAGGAACTGGTTGCCAGCGGAAAGCTGCATCCTAAGTGCGGGGAAATTTTCCGCTTCGGGCGGGACGGGGGGAATCCCGGCGTCTCGGCGAGGCTGTTTCGGCATCAGGAAGAAGCGATAGAGATTGCTCGGAACGGGAACAGCTACGTGCTGACCACCGGCACAGGCTCAGGTAAATCTCTGAGCTACATCCTCCCGATTGTCGATCGCGTGTTGAGGGAGAAGGAGACTGACCCGACACCTTCGATCAAGGCGATCATCATCTATCCCATGAACGCACTGGTAAACAGCCAGCGCGACGAGCTGGACAAGTTCCTCGGAGTCTTCGGCGAGCACAGGCCGGTGACCTACGCCCGCTATACCGGGCAGGAGAACGAGGACGAACGGCGCGCCATCGCGTCATCACCACCTGACATCATCCTGACCAACTTCATGATGCTCGAATTGCTGATGACCCGGCAGAACGAGCTCGACAGGCAGGTGATCGGCGCGGCACAGGGGCTCGAATTTCTGGTCCTCGATGAGCTGCATACCTACCGGGGCCGGCAGGGGGCGGACGTGGCGATGCTGGTGCGTCGGGTGCGCGAGGCGCTCAATTCTAATGTCCAGTGCATTGGCACCTCGGCCACCATGGCCACGGAGGGAACCCTGACTGCCAGAAACGAGGCCGTGGCCGATGTGGCCAGTCGCCTGTTTGGCGCGACGGTCAAGCCGGAACACATCATCACCGAGACGCTTGAGCGGCAGATCTCCGATGAGGTCGAAGTCACGAAAGAGGCCCTGTCAAAGGCGATTGAACAGGATGTGCCACAGACTGCTGACGCAGAGGTGTTGCGAACGCATCCGGTGGCCTGCTGGGTCGAACAGACCCTGGGGCTGGCGCGCGAGGAGGATCGCTGGGTTCGAGCCCGTCCCATTACATTGGAGGAGGCTGCCAATCGCCTTTCAGAAGACAGTGGTCAATCCCAAGGTCGATGCAAGAGCTATCTGCAGGATCTGTTGCTTGCCGCCTATCGTTCCCGTGATCGGCAGGATAAACCGCTTTTTGCCTTCCGCCTTCACCAGTTTGTTTCTGGGGCCAACACGCTCTATTCCACATTGGAGCCAGAAGGGCAGAGAAGCCTGGACCTCAGCGGCCAACAGTATCTGCCCGGAGGCAGAGACAAGCGTTTCTACTCGGTCCACTTCTGCCGTCAGTGCGGCAAGGAATACTACCCGGTATGGCGGGAGGAAACGGCGGAAGGTAAGAAGCTCACGCCCAGAGATATCGGCGACCGAAGCCATGACGAAGAGAGCGCCGATTTCGGCTTCTTCTGCTTCGACCCCGAGCAGCGGTGGGACGATGCCGATCTGGATAACTACCCGGAGAACTGGATTGAAGAACATCGTGGCGAGCCGAGACTGAAAAGCAACTATAAGCCCCATGCACCTGTTCGCACCTATGTGGAGCCCGACGGCAACTGCTCCCACGATGGCGTCCATGGCTGGTTCATCCCCGGCAGCTTCCGGTTCTGTCTGCACTGTGGCGTCTCCTATGCGGCGCGGGGGCGTGATGCCAACCGTCTGATCGGACTCAGTGGCGAAGGGCGTTCATCCGCCACCACGGTATTGACCATCTCGGCTTTGCGCTATCTGCTAGAGCAGGATCAGGAACTCTCCGAAGAAGCCAAAAAGCTGCTGGGGTTCACGGACAACCGCCAGGATGCCTCGCTGCAGGCAGGCCACTTCAACGACTTCGTGCAGATACTCCTGCTGCGGGGCAGCCTTCTGGCCGCGGTCACTTCTGCGCCCGAAGGATATTTGACCGACAGCATGATCGCGCAGCGCGTATTCGATCAATTGGGTTTCGACAAAGCGGGCGAAGAGTATCTGGAAAACCCGAATGCCAGGGGGCCGGGCCGCAGGAAGGCGGAAGAGACCATGCGGGCCGTGCTGGGCTATCGCCTCTACTTCGACCTGCGCCGGGGATGGCGATTCAACAATCCCAACCTGGAACAGCTCGGCTTGCTGGAGATCGACTACGACGGCCTGGCAGAACTGTGCGAAGACGAGGAAATCTGGTCATCCCTGCCATTCAAGGCACTGGCGGCTGTCAGCCCTCATGGGCGGGAGAAGGCGCTGCGTCTGGTGCTCGATACCCTGCGCCGCAGCCTGTGCATCAAGAGCCGCTACCTGGATCCGATCCAGCAGGAGCAGTTGCGGAACCAGAGCTATCAGTATCTCAAGGAACCCTGGGGCTTTACCGAAGAAGAGCAGTTGCAGCCTGCCAGCGCACTGGTCGTGGGGCCATTGCCACAAGGCAGGCGAGACCTGATTCTGACCTCCGGCTCGTTCAGATCGCAACTGGGACAGGCGCTGAAACGGGAATCCACCTGGGGCAAGGAAGACTTTCAGCATATTGGAAAGCTGGGAGCGGATCAGTACGCCGAGTTGCTGCAAAGCCTGCTGCGGGCACTGCAACAGTATGGGCTGGTAGAGGAAGACGACGTTGGGAAAGACCTCCGTGGCTATCGGCTGCTCGGCGAATTCCTCCTCTGGCGTCCTGCACAGCCGGGCGAAAGGGAAGAGGCATCGATAGGTTTCTACCGCGTAGACAACGACTATTTCCGCGCCTTCTACCAGACGGTCGCGGAGCTACTGCGCGCCCACCACCGGACCCTGTTCGAACTCGAAGCGCGCGAGCATACCGCGCAGGTCGATCCGAAGATTCGGGAAGAACGAGAGGAACGCTTCCGCAAGGCCGACCTGCGGGTGCTCTTCTGTTCGCCCACCATGGAGCTGGGCGTGGACATTGCCACCCTCAATACCGTTTATATGCGCAATGTACCGCCGACCCCGGCCAATTATGCCCAGCGCAGCGGGCGGGCAGGGCGCTCCGGCCAGCCGGCGCTGGTCATCACCTACTGCGCGGCTCTCAGCCCGCACGATCAGTATTTCTTCCAGGACCCTGCACGGGTAGTCCATGGAGAGGTCAGCCCGCCGTCACTGGACCTGGCCAACGAGGAACTGGTCGGCGCCCACCTGCACGCGGTCTGGCTCAATGAGACCTGCAAGGCGCTGCCGCGAACCATCAACAACATGCTGGACATGAACCAGCCCGATTCCATGCCGGTGTTGCAAGAATTCGGGACGCAAATGGACACTCCCAAAGTCCGGGAGGCGACCGCGCGACGGGGATTGCGTCTTCTACAAATGCTGAGGGAAGACTTGGAGCAGGCCCGGGGGATCTGGTTGGAAAAAGAGGGAGATCTGGGAGAGGCGCTGGTTCGCTGGCTGGAACGGCGGGTGAATGGGGCTTTCGATGCCTTTCATCATGCCCTGGATCGTTGGCGGCAACTCTATGCGGCCACCCATCGCCAGATGGAATTGGCCCACCAGGTCAGCAGCAACCCGGCAGCCTTCGAAAAGGAACGCAAGGCGGCGGGCAAGCGTTACCAGGAGGCCCGTACCCAGATGGAACTGCTGCTCAATGCGGAGCAGGGCATCAACTCGGATTTCGAGACCTATCGTTACCTGGCCAGTCAGGGCTTCCTGCCGGGCTACAATTTCCCACGCCTGCCGTTGCTCGCCTATATGCCGGCCCGTCGTGGCAAGGTGGGGCGCGACAGCTTCCTGGCCCGTCCCCGTTTCCTGGCTATCTCGGAGTTCGGTCCCCTCAGTCTGATCTACCACGAGGGCAGCCAGTACCGGGTGCACAAGGTCATTCTGGGCGTGCGGGAACGCGAATCGCTGGAGGACCCCGGTCTGCCTGTGGAAGAGGCACGGCTCTGTCCCGAATGTGGCTATGGCCACTTCCGCCAGCAACTCGAAAACGAACTCTGCGTCGCCTGTGGCGCGCGCCTGGATGGCGGCATGCGCATCAGCAATCTCTACCGGGTGGAGAACGTCGCCACCCGGCGGGTGTTGCGGATCACCAGTGACGAGGAGGAGCGCACCCGCCAGGGCTACGACATGCAGACCACGCTCCAGTTCGCCGAGAGCGACGGCCAGCTCAAGCGGGTACAGGCAGAACTGAAAAAGGGAGAGGAGGCCCTCTTTGAACTGCAATATGCGCCGGCCGCCACCATCTGGCGGGTGAACCTGGGTTGGCGGCGACGCAAGGAGAAGAGCATCTACGGCTTCAACATCGATGCCACCACCGGTTTCTGGAGCAAGGACGAACAGGCCCCGCTGGAACAGAACGAGGAGATGGGCGTAGAGGAGCGGGTGGTACAGCGGGTTTCTCCCTATGTGGAAGACCGGCGCAATGTGCTCATCCTGCGTCCCGTCGAGCCGTTGTCCGACGAAGCAATGACCACCCTCCAGTATGCCCTCAAGCGCGGGATCGAGGAGTGTTTCCAGATCGAGGAATCGGAGCTGATGGTCGAGCCGATGCCGAGCCGCGAGCAGCGCAACCGTATCCTGTTCTACGAGGCGGCCGAAGGTGGGGCAGGGGTGCTCACAAGGCTGGTCACCGACCCTTCGGCCATCGGCCGGGTGGCGCGCAGAGCCCTGACCATCTGCCATTACGACGAATCCAGCGACTGGGCCGACACCAAGTCCGATTGCGAGGCCGGTTGTTACCGCTGCCTGCTCAGCTACTACAACCAGCCCGACCACGAACTGATCGACCGGTGCGATCCCACCGTCAGGGAACTCCTGCGGGCACTGCTGGATGCGACCCTGATCACCTCGGCAGGGGGCAGGGAAAGAGAGGAACAGCTGGAGCATCTTCGCGGGCTCTCCAACAGCAGCCTGGAAGAGGCCTGGCTGGAGTACCTCGTGGCGCACCATCATCGGCTGCCTGATGATGCCCAGGTGCTGATCGAGGCCTTCGATACCCGTCCCGACTTCGTCTATCGTTCCCCGGCCCAGGTGGCAGTCTATATCGACGGGCCGCACCATGAGGTGCCGAGCCGAAAGATGATCGACGAGACCACCACCCGCGCGCTGGAAGAGGCCGGCGTGGTGGTGATCCGCTTTCCCAAGGAAACCGATCGGTGGCCGGGGATCATCGCCCGTTACCCGGATATCTTCGGGGGTGAAGGATGAGCGAGCCGGCCTTCCAGCCCGGCAGCATCGTCACGGCCCGCAACCGTGAATGGGTCGTGCTGCCGCGCAGCAACGAGGAGATCCTCTACCTGCGCCCCGTGGGGGGCGGGGACGACGAAGAGACGGTATTGCACCGGGCCCTGGAGCGGGAACCGGTTCGACCTTCCTGTTTTTCGCCCCCAATCCCCGAACAGGCGGGCACCCGAGCCTCCGGCCTGTTGTTGCGCGATGCCCTGATGCTCAAGCTGCGCGCTGGCAGCGGCCCTTTCCGCTCCTTCGGCAATATTGCCGTGGAGCCAAGGGCCTACCAGTTGGTGCCCCTGCTGATGGCCCTCAAGCTGGAGACGGTGCGCCTGCTGATCGCCGACGACGTGGGCGTGGGCAAGACCATCGAGGCCGGGCTCATCGTGCGCGAACTCATGGACAGGGGCGAAGCAGACCGCCTGGCGGTGCTCTGCCCGCCGCATCTCTGCGAGCAGTGGCAGGAGGAACTGGACAACCGCTTTCACATCCATGCCGAGATCGTGCGCAGCGCCACCGCGGCCCGTCTGGAACGCGGCCTGCCCGCCGGCAGCTCCATCTTCACCGAATACTCCCACACCATCGTCAGTCTCGATTACATCAAGAGCAAGAACCGGCGCGATGCCTTCGCCGAGCAATGCCCCGACCTGGTGATCGTGGACGAGGCCCATACCTGCGCCCGCTCGGGCCAGGGACGGCAGCTCCGTTACGAGCTGCTCAAGGACCTCTCGCGAAGGCCCGACCGTCATTTGATCCTGCTCACCGCCACCCCGCACAGCGGCGACGAGGAGGCCTTCAAGAACCTGCTCGGCCTGCTCGATCCCGAGTTCGTCAACATCGACAGCATCAAGGGCGCCGAAGACCCGCTGCGTCGTAAGCTCGCCGACCACTTCGTGCAGCGTCGCCGCCAGGACATCCGCGAGTGGCAGGAGGGCCGCCTGTTCCCGGAACGCCTCACCGCCGAGGCCACCTACCGTCTCACCGGTGCCTGGGGCCACCTCTTCGAGGAGGTGCTCGACTACGCCCGCGACCTGGTGGAGCGTGAACAGGAAGGCACCCTCAAGGCGCGCATGAACGGGTGGGCCGCCCTGGCCCTGTTGCGCTGCATCTCCTCCTCGCCCCAGGCCGCCATCCGCGCCCTGCAGACCCGTCTGACCAATGCCACCGCCCCCGGCCTGGACGAGGAAGCCCAGGCCGAGGAGCTGGAGGCGCTGGCCGCCAACAGCATCCTCGACGGCTCCGAAGAGGCGGGCCTCTCGGCCGATGACGTGGAGCCGGGCGCCGCGCAGGAGGAGGATCGCGAGCGCTTGCAGGCGATGATCGAACAGGCGCGCGCCCTCAAACGCGGCGCCGATCCCAAGCTCAAGGCGCTGGTAAAAGTGCTGCGCGAGATGCTGGAAGAGGACTTCCGGCCGGTGATCTTCTGTCGCTACATCGCCACCGCGGAATATCTGGGCGAGGAACTCAGGCGCAAGTTCAAGGACCACGAAGTGGCCGTGGTGACCGGCGACTACACACCGACCGAGCGCGAGCAACGCATCGAGGCCCTCAAGGAATCCGACAGGCCTCCGCTGCTGGTGGCCACCGATTGCCTCTCCGAGGGCATCAACCTGCAGAAGCAGTTCAATGCCGTGATCCACTACGACCTCACCTGGAACCCCACCCGCCACGAACAGCGCGAGGGGCGGGTGGACCGCTTCGGCCAGCAGTCCAAGAAGGTCAAATGCCTGATGCTTTATGGGCAAGACAACCCGGTGGACGGCGC